>JBGAOK010000129.1:0-7455 GCA_044221805.1 Meridianimarinicoccus sp. | reverse complement strand
GCATCGACCGGGATCTCTGGGCGCGCAAGCGCGCTGTCTTCGCCACCCATGTGGTGGAGGACTGAGAGCGCCGCCCGTGGCCGACATCCTGATGTACCACGCAATTGCCCTCGACCCCGGACCGACCTCGATCGCGCCCGAGGTCTTCCGGGCACAGATGCAGGCGCTGGCCGAATCCGGTCGCCCGGTGGTGAGCCTTGATGCCTATCTGGCCGGCGGCGATCCGCGCGCGGTGGTGATCACCTTCGATGACGCTTTCGTCGACTTCGCCGCAGCCGCATGGCCGGTGCTTAAGGCGCACGGTTTCCCGGTTCATGTCTACGTGCCGACGGCACATGTGGGCGGAAGCGAGAACTGGGTGGGCGGTCATGTCCCGCCGCGGCCCATCCTGCCCTGGACGGCGCTCCGGGATTTGGCGGAAGAAGGCGTCGCCCTGGGCGGGCACAGCCGGCACCACCCGAAACTCACGAGCCTCGACGCCGCCGCGCTCCGACGAGATCGCCGTGCCCCGCGCCGAGATCGAGGACCGGACCGGCCGCCCCTGCCCCCACTTCGCACCGCCCTACGGCGCTTCGAACCCCTTGGTGCGGGGGGTGATCCGGGCGCACTATGACAGTTCCGTCGGCGTGACCCTGGCCGAGGCCGGGCCGGGGGACGACCGGTTCGACTTGCCGCGCATCGAGATGTACTATCGATACTGCTCCGCTGGCGCGCCCATCTGGCGGGGACCGGACAGCGTTACCTGCGTACCCGCCGGACACTCCGCACCCTGCGGCGAATGCTGAGGGCCTGAGCATGGCCGCCGCCCGCATCTTGCTGCGCCACCCGGACGGCGTGGCATGATCGAGGGGCGCGGATCCTCGTCGTCGTTCTCGCGCGGCGTGGCCTGGATGACCATGGGCAACTGGTCCGAGCAGGCGGTCAACCTGCTGGTCTTCACGCTGCTGCTGCGCCTGCTGCCGGCTGAATCCTTCGGGCTTCTGTCCATGGCGATGGCGCTGGTGCTGATCGGCGAGGGGCTGGTCCGCGAGACCCTTTCGGAATACGTCTTCTCGGCCCGCGATCCCGATCCCGACGACCTCAACACCAGTTTCTGGTCCCTGGTCGTTCTGGGGCTGGCGCTGACCCTGGTGCTGTGGTGCTGGCTCCGCTTCTGGCACGGTTCTACCATGCGCCGCTGGTGGCGCCGCTGCTCTGGGTCTCGGCGCCGATCGTCTTCCTGACCGCCATCACCGCCGTACCGGTCGCGCTCCTGCGCCACGAGATGCGGCTTCGACCACTGGCGCAGCGCGCCTTCTTCGGGGTGGTCGCTGGGGGTATTGTCGGCGTCGCCCTGGCGCTGACCGGTGCCGGCGTCTGGGCCCTTGCCGCACAGCGGATCGTCCTGACCCTGACCAACGTGGTTCTCGCCTGGCAGGCGGTGTCGTGGCGTCCCGGTCGCCGGCCCGGCCATCAGAAGCTGCAGCGGTTCTTGCCGTTCAGTCTGCATATCCTGATCCTGCGTGGGGCCGAACTGGCCAGCGTGCAGATGCCGACGATCCTGATCGGGGCGATGCTCGGTTCGACGCGGCTGGGCTATTTCACCATGGCCTGGCGCATCGTCGAACTGGCATCGTTCCTGATCATCACCCCGGTCCGCACCGCGGCGCTCCCCGCCTTCGCGGCGCGGCGCGGGCGCTTCAAGGGCCGGATCGATCCGCTGTTCCTCGACTCCCTGCGGCTGGTGGGTTTCCTCGCCATCCCGGCATTTGTCGGACTTGCCGCCGTTGCGCAGGAAACCGTGCTGCTGTTCGGCGGTCCCCACTGGTGGCGAGCGGCGCCGGCCCTTGCCATGCTTGCGCTCTACGGCATCCCGCTCTGCCTCGGAAAGATCGAGGAGGCCTATGCCTTCGCCCATGGCCGCGCCCGGGAACTGGCGACGCTGTCCGGCGCCAGCGCCGTCGTGATCAGCATTGCCATGGTCGTCTGGCCCGCTTCGGCTCTGGTCGCCATGGAGGCCGCCATCGTCGCGGTGGGCGTGGTTCTGTCGCCGATGCGCTGGGTGCTGGTCTGCCGGGCGACCGGCTTCTCGGTCTGGCCCTTCATCCGCCAGCAGGCGGGCCGATCGTGGCCAGCCTGATCATGCTGGGGGCGATCCTGCTGATCGGACCGCTGACCGAACCGCTCTCGCCGATCGCCGCGCTTGGCCTCAAGGTCGCCGTGGGCGCGGTCGTCTATGTTGCCATCGCCGGCCTGACCATGCGCCGGCGGCTGCGCATGGCGATGGGTTACATCGCCGACATGCGCCGCGGCCAGCCTGCCGTGATCGCCGTCGATCCCGCGCCCGAAGCCAAAGGAGACGCGCCGTGCGGTCCCTCGATATCCTGATGTTCACAACCTTCTACCCGCCCCATTCCTCGGCGGCGACGCCATCGGCACCCAGCGGATGGCCCGGGCGCTGGCGGCGCGGGGACATCGGGTCACCGTGGTGCATGACGAGGATTCCTTCTTCAATCTTGGCGGCAAGCTCGGCGGCTCGGTGGAGGCGGAGGACGGTGTGCGACGGATCGGGCTGCGCACGGAGTCCGGCCTCCTGTCGAACCTGCTGACCCAGCAGACCGGGCGGCCGGTGATGCACGCGGCCCGCCTGCGCGAGATCAGTGCCGAACGCCTCTGGGACATCGTCTGGTACAACAACATCTCGCTGGTGGGCGGGCCGGGCATCCTGTCCTATGGCCGGCGCGACGACGGCGGCGTCAGCCTGTACGAGGCGCACGAGCACTGGCTGGTCTGTCCGTCCCATGTGCTGTGGCGCTACAACCGCGAGCTTTGCGACCGCAAGGAATGCCTGCGCTGCGTGCTCAGCTTCCGCCGGCCGCCGCAGCTCTGGCGCTATACCGGCCTGCTCGACCGCCAGCTGGACCGCATCGACCTGATCGTGGCCAAGAGCGAGTTCAGCCGCCGCAAGCACCACGAGTTCGGCCTGAAGCAGGAGATGACGGTCCTGCCGTATTTCCTGCCGGATCTCGACCTTGCCTCGACGCCGGCCTTCACGGGCCATGACCGGCCCTATTTCCTGTTCGTCGGGCGGCTGGAGAAGATCAAGGGACTGCAGGACGTGTTCCCGGCCATGGACCGCTATCCCGAGGCCGATCTGCTGATTCTGGGTGACGGTGACTATGCCGCGACGCTGAAGGATCAGGCGGCCGGGCATCCCCGGATCCGCTTTCTCGGCCGCAAGTCGCCGGACGAACTGGCGGCCTATTACCGGGGCGCGCTCGGTCTGATCGTCCCGTCGGTCTGTTACGAGACTTTCGGCATCATCCTGATCGAGAGCTTCCGGCTGGGCACCCCGGTGATCGCCCGCCGGCTGGGCCCCTTCCCCGAAATTGTCGAGCGGTCGGGCGCCGGCCGCCTGTTCGAGACCGAGGACGAGCTGCTCGCGGCGATGGCGGCGTTGCAGGGCGGCCGGGACGAGCGCGCGGCGCTGTCGGCGGCGGCGCGGCGGTCGTTCGAGGAAATCTGGCGCGAGGATCGCGTGCTGGCCGATTACGGGGCCGCGCTGGCCCGCGCCGCGCACCGCAAGGGCGACGCCGGTCTGGCCCGGGCGCTGGAGTCCGGTGCCTTCGAATCCGGCGCCGCCGCCTGAGCGGTCCGGCCCCGCGGCGTTTCAGTCGGGGGCCAGGCTCGCGATCCGGTGGGCATTGGCCATCACTGCGAAGGTGATGGTGGTGGCCGGAATCGCCGGCAGCACCGTCGCGTCGACCACATGCAGCCGGCTCGTGCCCCGCGGCCGGCCAAAGATGTCGGATTGTCCGGCCCGGGGGGCCGCGGCCATCGGAAGGCTGGCGCCCGCATGGAAGCTTGCGCCCGGCCCGTCATGGCGCAGCGCGAAGCTCAGGCTGGACAATCCTGCAAGGCCGAGAGCCTGTCCGAACCGGCGCGCCGCCGCGGCCATGACCGGCCCGGCGTCGCCGGCTCCGTCCGCTTCGGCCAGCAGGCGGCCGTCGGCGGCCCGGCGCAGGCGGATCCCCGGCCAGTGGTTCGAATGCAGGAAGATCTGCGTGACCACCAGCCGGCGCGCCAACCAGGGCCAGAGCTGGCCGCTGCCCGGCAGGCGGTCGCCGTAGGACGCGGTCAGGTCCCGGGCATATTCGTCGTTCCACGTATAGACCTGCCCATGGACGCCGAAGGGCGAGATCGCCGGGTCGTCGAGCTCGATGAAGGCCTGGGGCAGGGTGGTCAGCGGTTGCCGGTCGGGGCGGGTGCGGTGCGGCCAGCGTTCCAGGGCGGGCAGGAAGGCATGGCGCGCCTCGCGAAGCGTGAGCTCGTCCCCCGCCAGGCCGGAGGCGAGCAGGATCCGCGCGCTTTCCAGCACGCCTGCGGCCAGAAAGACCCGCTCTCCGGTCAGGCTGGTGCCGTCGGTAAGGTGGCAGGTGGCGCCCTCGGCCCCGTCGGACAGGGCGCGGACCACATGGCCCGGGCGGTAGTCCACCCCGGGACGGGCGGCGAGCGCGGCGGCCTCGCCGGCGGCGGTCCACATCAGTCCCCAGGGGCAGCCGGCAAGGCAGAGACCGCAGCGCCGGCACCCCGGGGCAATCGCCTGCCGCGCCATCCCGGCGGCGATGCCAAGCCGCGCAAGCGCGGGCGCCGCCCTGTCGAAGCGGTCGAGCAGCCGCGCCGCCTGCACGCTGGGCGCGACCGCGACGGGATCGTCGGGCAGGCCGGCCGCAAACCGCGCCGACAGTTCGTCGCGCCGCCCCGAGACGGGAAGGAAATCCAGGACCGCGCGGTAATGGGGGGCGAGGTCATCGGCGGTGACCGGCCAGCCGCGCATGTCGCCCGCCGCGAAGGGCAGGACGGCCGTCCCCCAGAGGTTGCTGAGCCCGCCCACCGCGCGCGAGGCCCTGAGCGCCACCGGCCCCGCATCGGCGAAGGTCGCGGCGGCCGGCTCCATGGCGAAGTCCGACCCGAAGCGGCGCACCTGACCGGGGGTGCCGCCCCGCTGGGCCTCGATATAGGCGCGGCGCTCGGCCGGGCTCCAGCGCTCCGGGGCGGTCGCGGCCAGCCGGTCGCGCACTGCGCGCCGTTCGGGCTCGAGCACGGCCCCCCCATCCAGAAGGACGATGCGCCGGCCCCGCGCCAGCAGCGCCCGGGCTGCGGCGATTCCGGCCGGGCCGGATCCGATGACGATGTCAGCCATCGCTTGCCCGTCGGTAGACCAGGACATAGCCGTCGCCCAGCGTGCCCGGGAAGACCTTGAGCAGGGTCAGGCTACCCGCCGTCTCGGCCGCCTCGATCCCCGGGATCGTGCGCAGCATCCGGCCGGGGAAGGCCACGACCAGCAGGAACGGCCCAGGCGTAGCCACGGCTTCCTGCCATTGCGCCTCGGACTCGAGCGCTGTCCAGTCCATGCCGAAGTAGTTGTGGAACAGTTCCCAGGCCGGTCCGGCCGCGTAGACCCTTTCGCCGGGCTGCCGCTCTGACGCAACAAGGGTCACGGCTCCGATCAGGTTCTGCTTAGGGGCCGTGTAGTTGCGTGCCGACAGCCCGGCCGAGATCACCAGCATGGCGGCGACCGCCAGCGGGAACAGCCAGCGCCCGATCCGCCGGAAGACCGTCCAGCCCGCCATCCAGCCGCAGACGGTCTGCACCCCGAGCACGATCAGCAGCAGCAGGAAGCCCACGTCGGCAAAGAAGAACCGCGGCCAGATCCGCATTCCCGCCACGGTCAGAAGCGCCACCGTCACCGCCACATGCAGCGCGACAATCGGCCCGAACAGGGGCGCCCTGCGGCTGGCGAAGGACCCCGTCGTGACCAGCGCCAGCACAAGGGTCGCGACGGCAACAACCAGCGGGCCGGCGGCACCGATGCCGGTGCGGATCCCTTCCGCGATGGTCCAGAGCGGGTTCTGGTATTCCTGCATCACGTCTACGGCCGAGGTCTCGGACACGCCGCCGAGGGTGCTGACCATCCCGGGCAGGGTGGGCAGGTAGAGAAGCAGCGTCAGGACGCCGCCGAACAGGTAGCCGAACACCGGAAACAGGAACAGTCCGCGCAGTGGCCGGCCCCGGAACGCGGCGTTGCCCAGCCAGGCCACCCAGACCAGCCCCTGCGCCACAAAGAGAAAGGCACCGGTCAGGTGGGTATAGGTCGCCAGCGTCAGCGTCAGCCCGTAGGCGAGCCAGACGGCGAGCCGCGGCCGCGCCAGACCTTCCAGGAAGAAGATCATCCCCACCGTGCCCCAGAAGGCCAGTTCGGTATAGCCGCGGGCGTTTTGGGAGAACCAGATGTGATGGAACGACAGGGCCATCAGCGCCGCCGTCACATGGGCCACCGCCGGCGTCGCGATCCGCCAGGCCAGCGTCCAGGTGGCGACGATCGAGGCCAGGCCGAAGACCAGGCTCGGCAACCGGATCGCCCAGATCTCCTCGCCCCAGATCTGGGTGGCGAGCTTGGCCTGCAGGTTGTGCAGGTAGTGGTAGTTCATCGAATAGCCAGAAAGCATGCGGCCCCAGTCGAGGCGCAGATGCTCCATCACCGTGACGATCTCGTCAAACCACAGCGGCGCGTCGAGGTTCCACACCCGCAGGACGGAGGCAAGGGCAAGGATCAGGGCGAGCCAGAGCCAGTCCTTGGGGGTCGGACGTGCAACAGGGGGCAGAGTGACCATGAAAAAACGGACCCTTTCAACGGCAGCGCAGCGGTGGACGACGGTCAGGCCAAGGGACCGCCGACCATCTGCGCGCGCTTCTCGTCGATGATGTCGCCGATGATCTGGGCCAGCGTCCGGCGCGGCCGGAATCCGGTCACCGATTCCAGTCGCGAGACATCGGGAAGCCGGCGGACCATGTCTTCGAACCCCACCGGATAGACGCTGTCATAGGGCACCGTCTCGATCACCGAGGACGACCCGGTCGCAGCGATCACCTGCTCGGCAAGCGAGCGGATCGTGACCTCCTGGTCGGTGCCGATGTTGAACACCCGGCCAAAGGCGTCGGGGGTCACCATCAGCCGCATCAGCGCCTCGACCACGTCCTTCACATGGCCGAAGCAGCGGGTCTGCTCGCCGGTGCCGTGCACCATCAGCGGCCGGCCGTCGAGCGCAGCCTGGACGAAGTTCGGCAGCACCATGCCATAGCGCCCGGTCTGGCGCGGGCCGGTGGTGTTGAAGAAGCGCAGCAGCACCACGGGCAGGTCGTATTCGCGCGCATAGGCGAGCGCCAGGAACTCGTCGAGCATCTTGGCGCAGGCATAGGACCAGCGCAGGTTCCGGGTCGCGCCGAGGGTCAGGTCGTCGTCCTCGCTGAACGGGAATTTCGTCGCCTTGCCATAGACTTCCGAGGTGGAGGCGACGAAGCAGGGCGTCCGCGCCAGCGCGGCGGTCAGCACGTTCTCGGTCCCGGTGATGTTGGTCAGGATCGACCGGCTGGGCTCGTCCATGATCAGCTTCACCCCCACCGCGGCGGCAAGGT
>JBGAOK010000014.1:31660-48363 GCA_044221805.1 Meridianimarinicoccus sp. | reverse complement strand
CCCAGCAGCAGCGGAAAGGTCAGCAGCGTGACCGCGTCGATCAGATCGGTGGCCAGCAGGCTCTGGACGAAATCGCCCGACCCCTGGATCAGCAGATCCGGCCCCTCGCCCGCCTTCAGGGCGGCAAGCCCCGCCACCGCGTCGACGCCCAGCCAATGGCTGTTGGCCCAGTCCAGCCGGGGCGCGCGGCGGCTGGCCACGTATTTGGCGGCCGCGTTGAAGCGGGCGGCGATGCCAGCGTGGGGCGAATTCGCGGCATAGGGCCAGTGGGCGGCGAAGATGTCATAGGTCTTCCGCCCCAGCAGCAGGTCGAAGGGCGTGGCGAAGGCCGCGGTCACCGCCGCGTCGACGGTTTCGTCCCAGAACGGCGCGACCCAGCCGCCGAAGGCGAAGCCGCCGGTCGGGTCCTCGTCGGGCCCGCCGGGGGCCTGCATCACGCCGTCGAGGCTGACGAAGGCGGTCATCCGGATCGTTCGCATCGGTCGTCTCCCTGTCTGGGCACGCTTGCCCTGGCATCAATCCTGCCGCGGCCCCGGCGCGGCGTCGAGCACGGCGAGCATCGCTGCCAGCGCCCGGCTGCGGTGGCGGTCGGGATGGGTCAGGGTAGAGAACGGCCGCCGCGGCGCCGGGGCCCAGTCCACCACCCTTGTGCCGACCCCGGCGGCCTGCGCCGCGGCCCGGCCCGACAGCATGGTGACGAAGCCGCCCGCCGCCACCGCCGCCAGCACCGCGTCGTTCGAGGGGATCTCGAAGGCCACGTCCAGGTCGGCAAGGTCGAGCCCCCCGGCGGCCAGATGCGCCGCGAACGCAGCCCTTGTGCCGGAGCCTTCCTCGCGCAGGACCCACGTCAACCGGCGGTAATCGGCCAGACCGAACCCCGGTTCGGTCAGCGCCGGGTGCCCTGCCGCGGCTGCCAGCACCAGCTCGTCCCGCGCCACCACCCGGGCTATCAGATCGCCCTGGCTCACCTCGCCCTCGACCAGCCCCAGATCGGCCTCGCCCTCGGCCACCGCCTGCGCCACCTGCCGGGTATTGCCCAGGCTCAGCGCCACGGCGATCCCCGGATGACGCGCGTGCAGCGCCACCAGCCGCGCCGGCAGCCAGCAACTGGCGATGGTCTGGCTGGCGTGGATGCGCAGCCGGCCACGGGGTTCGCGGGCCAGATCGTCCAGCACCAGCCGGGCGGTCTCGGCCTGGGCCAGCAGGGCGCGCGCCACCGGCACGAAGGCGCGCCCCTCCTCGGTCAGCTCGATGCCGCGGCCGACCCGGTCGAACAGCCGGATCTGGTGCTGCGCCTCGAGCGCGGCGATGGAGGCCGACACCGCCGACTGGGTCAGGTTCAGGTCGCGGGCGGCACGGGTCATGTGACCATGCCCGGCAACGGCGAGAAAGATGCGGATCTGTTCGAGCGTCATGGATGATTCATTAGCGTGATTGATCAGAATAACAAGAATTGGTCGATTTTAATGATGGGTGGCTGCTGCCAGATAGGGACTGCGCCGACCCCGAAGGTCGGATTAGACCCTAAGGCACAGACCCATGATCCGCACGCTTCCCGCCCCGCTTGCCCGCCCTGTCATTCCGCCCCTTGCCGGGCGGGTGGCCCCGCTGCTGCCCGGGCTGGCCCTGACCGCCGGCATCGCCGTCGCCGCGCTGGCGATCCAGCGGGCGACCGGTATCCCGGGGCTCAGCCCTCTGGTCGTCGCCATGGCCATCGGCATCGGCGTGCGCAACCTTGCCGGCGCGGTCCCCGGCACCGCGCCCGGGATCGCCTTCGCCCTGCGCAAGCTCCTGCGCGCGGCCATCGTGCTGCTGGGCTTCCAGATCACCCTCGGGCAGGTCGCGGGGATCGGTCCGGCGGTCCTTGCGGCGATCGCGGCGACGCTGGTCGCGACCTTCCTCTTCACCACGGCGATGGGCCGGGTGCTGGGGGTCGAGCGCAAGCTCGGCCAGCTGATCGCCGCCGGCACCTCGATCTGCGGCGCCTCGGCGGTGATCGCCTGCAACACCGCCACCCGCGGCTCGGACGAGGACGTGGCCTATGCGGTGGCCACGGTGGCGGTGTTCGGCACCATCGCCATGGTCGCGATGCCGCTGCTGGCCGCGCCGCTGGGCCTTCAGCCGCACACCTACGGGCTTTGGGTGGGCGCAAGCGTGCACGAGGTGGCGCAGGTCGTCGCCGCCGCCTTCGCCGAGGGCGAGGCCGCAGGTCAGGCCGGCACCGTGGCCAAGCTGGCCCGGGTGATGCTGTTGGCGCCGATGGTGCTGGCCCTTGGCGCGCTGGCGGCGCGGCGGGCCGGTGGTGCGGGCGAAGGCAAGCCGCCGCTGCCGTGGTTCGCCTTCGGCTTCCTTGCCGTCGCCGGACTGAACTCGGTAGTGGCGCTGCCCGCCGGGGCCTCGCAGGCGATCGTGAGCCTGACCTCGCTGATGCTGACCCTGGCGCTGGCGGCGATGGGGCTTGAGACCGACATCCGCCGGCTCTGCCGCAAAGGGCTGCGCCCGCTGATCCTTGCCGCGCTCGGCACGCTGTTCATCTCGGTCACCGGCCTGGGGCTGGTCTGCCTCGCCGCCTGACCGGCCCGGCCCGATCCGGCCCGTCTCAGCCCGGGGCGGGCGTTTCGCCCAGACCGGCCAGCGCAAAGTCGACCAGCGCCCGGACCTTCCGGGGCAGCACCGCGCCTTCCAGCCAGACCGCGGTCAGGGGGATGGCCGGGCTGCCCCAGCCCGGCAGCAGCGGCACCAGCCGGCCGGCGGCCAGATCCGCGCCCAGGACGAAGTCGGGCACGTTGGCGATGCCTTCGCCCGCCAAGGCCAGATCGCGGGCGATCCGCGCGCTGTTGACGGTGAAGCGCCCCGCCACGGTCACCACCGCCTCGCCGCCGTCGCGGGCGACCAGGCGCCAGCGCGCCCCGTCGCGGCGGTTGCTGTCGACGATGCAGGCATGCCCGGCCAGGTCGGCCGGCACCGCCGGCGCCCCGTGGCGGGCCAGATAGGCCGGCGCGGCGACAATCAGGCTGCGCACCTCGCCCAGCTTGCGGGCGACGATCGCGGTGGCGGGCGGCGCGCCTATGCGGAAGGCCAGGTCGATCCCGTCCGAGGCGAGGTCCACATAGGCATCCGACAGCCGCAGGTCGATCCGGAGCCCCGGATGCGGCGCGGCGAAGCGGCGGAGCAGGTCGGTCAGCCGCACCTCGCCGAAGGTCACCGGGGCCGAGATCCGGATCGTGCCGGTGAAGCCGCGGGTCTCCTCGGTCACCTCGCCCAGCCGCGCGTCGAGATCCTCGAGGAAGGCCGGCGCCCAGGCCATCACCCGTTCCCCCGCCGGGGTCAGGCCCAGCCGCCGTGTGGTGCGCTGCAACAGCCGCACCCCCAGCCGCGCCTCAAGCTCGGCGACGTATTTCGAGGTCAGCCGGTTCGACACCCCCAGCCGCCCGGCCGCGCCGGTGAAGGATCCGGTCTGCACCGTCGCGACGAAGGCCGACAGCCCGTCAACAAGGTCCATTGATTGAGAACAATATGGTGAAAGTCATTCGCCATCATCGCCATTTCGTTGGAAACGGCAAGGCGTATGTTCCGTCCTGTCAGCGGGGCACGGAGGCCTCGCGCCGCCTCCCCGACCGGAACACCCGGCCCCCGTCAAGGACACCGACCATGATCGACACCCGCACCGCCCCCTATGCCGCCCTGCTGCTGCGCGTCACCACGGGGCTTCTGTTCCTCGTCCACGGCCTGACCAAGCTGCTGGTCTTCACCCCGGCAGGCACCATGGGATTCTTCGAATCCCTCGGCCTGCCGGGCTGGCTGGGCCTCGCCACCATGGCGGCCGAGATCCTGGGCGGCGTCGCGCTGATCCTCGGCATCCGCACCCGGATCGTCTCGGCCGCGCTGGTGCCGGTGCTGCTAGGCGCCGCGGTCACCGCCCATTGGGGCAACGGCTTCGGCTGGTCGAACCCGAATGGCGGCTGGGAATACCCGGTGATGTGGGCCGCCGTGCAGGCCTCGCTCGCGCTTCTGGGCGATGGCGCCCATGCGCTGGCCCCGTCGCGCCGGGCCTGATCCCGACCGTCCTTGCCCCGGCCCCGGCCGGGGCGCCCCCCTTCCCGAGGAGACACCCGATGCTGGTGAACGGAACATGGACCCGGGCCTGGGACCCGGTGCAGAAGGCCGACGAGAAGGGCCGCTTCCTGCGCCAGGTCTCGAGCTTTCGCAACTGGATCACTCCGGACGGAAGCCCCGGCCCCACCGGCACGGGCGGCTTCCGGGCCGAGGCCGGGCGCTATCGCCTCTATGTCGCGCTGATCTGCCCCTGGGCCTCGCGCACGCTGATCGCCCGCGCGCTGAAAGGGCTTGAGAACGTGATTCCGGTGACCGTGGTCAACCCCGCGCTGACCGACGAGGGCTGGGGCTTCGGCGCCTATCCCGGCGCCGACGCCGACCCGCTGTTCGAGGCCGCCCACCTGCACCAGATCTATACGCGCGCCGATCCGGCCTTCACCGGGCGGGCCACCGTGCCGGTGCTGTGGGACATGCAGCGCAACGTCATGGTGAACAACGAAAGCGCCGACATCCTGCGGATGTTTGACAGCGCCTTCGAGGGCCTCGTCCCGCCCACCCCCCGGCTCTATCCGGCGGATCTGGCGGCCAAGATCGACGCGCTGAACCCGCGGCTCTACGAAAAGCTGAACAACGGCGTCTATCGCGCCGGCTTCGCCCTGACCCAGCAAGCCCATGACGAGGCCGTCGCCGGCGTGTTCGAGATGCTGGACGAACTGGAAGCCCGCCTGACCGGCGACTTCCTGTTTGGCGACCGGCTGACCGAGACCGACATCCGCGCCTTCGTCACCCTGATCCGCTTCGACGCGGCCTATCACGGCCTGTTCAAGACCAACCGTCGCCAGATCGCGGACTATCCGCGGCTGTCGGCCTACATGGCGCGGATCCTGCGGCTGCCGGGCGTACGCGCCACGGTGGACCTGGACCACATCACCCGCGGCTACTACTCGATCAAGGCGTTGAACCCGACCGGCATCCGCCCGGTCGGCCCGGCCCATGTCGCCGCCCTTCTCGAGGCCACGCGATGACCCTGCCCAGCCTGTTCCTGTCCCACGGCGCCCCCGACCTGCCGCTCAGCCCGATCCCGGCGCGGGACTTCACCCGCGGCGTGGGCCGGGGCCTGGAAGGCGTCCGGGGCATCGTCATCGTCTCGGCCCATTGGGAAGCGCGCCGTCCCACCATCGGCACCGCGGCGCAACCGGAAACGATGCACGATTTCGGCGGCTTCGACCGCAAGCTTTACCTGCAGCGCTATCCGGCGGCGACCGCGCCCGGGGTGATCGCGGCGCTGGCGGGGGCGCTGGATGCGGCGGGCATCGCCCACGACACCGACCCGCGCCGGGGCTACGACCACGGCGTCTGGGTGCCGCTGATGCTGGCCTTCCCGGCGGCGGACCTGCCGGTGGTGCAGCTCTCGCTGGAACGCGGCGCCGGGGCCGAGGCCTGCTTCCGGCTGGGCCAGGCGCTGGCGCCGCTCCGCGACCAGGGGATCCTGGTGATCGGCTCCGGGTCGCTGGTCCACAACCTCGGCCGGGTCGGGCGCGAAGGATCGCCGGTTCCCGGCTGGGCGCAGGCCTTCGACGACTGGTTCGTCGACGCGGCGCTGGCGGGCGAGACCGGGACGCTGCTGGCCTTCCCCGCCGCCCCCGCCGAAGCGCGGATCCCGCACCCCACGCCCGAGCACCTGATGCCGGCCTATGTCGCCCTGGGCGCCGGCAACGGCGACCCGGCCCGGGTCCTGCACCGGAGCTTCTCGTGGGGCTCGCTGTCGATGACGGCGCTGGTCTTCGGCGGCGATGCCCTGGTGGGCGGGACGGCCGGGCGGGCTTGACCCTTCGGCAAATCCGGGGGACTGATCCGGGGGCGCGGTACCGCCCGACCGGTCCCGCCCCAGCCGAGGGAAGCACAGCCATGACACCCATCGCCACCAACGACGCCCCCGCCGCCATCGGCCCCTATTCCCAGGGCATGGTCGCGGGCGGGCTGCTGTTCGTCTCGGGCCAGATCCCGATCGACCCGGCAACCGGCGAGTTCAACTCGGACGATGTGGTGGAGCAATGCCGCCAGTCGCTCAGGAACATCGCCGCGATCGCCCGGGCGGCAGGGACCGACCTTGACCGCACGGTCAAGACCACGGTGCTGGTCCGCGACCTCGGCCGCTTCTCCGAGATCAACGCCGCCTATGCCGAGTTCTTCGCGGCACCGTTCCCGGCGCGGGCCACCTACGAGGTCTCGGGACTGCCCCGCGGCGCCCAGATCGAGATCGAGGCGGTGATCGCCCTGCCCGGCGCCTGAGGCGGCGATGACCGGCGCCCAAGTCCGTTGCCCGGATCCTGGCCTGCTGCCCGCCGGCCATGGCCGCGACTGGGCGCAGCGTGCCCTGGGGATCCTTGAAGGCGACGGTCGGCGGTCGGCCGACACCCATCTGGTCAAGCCGCTGTTTCCGGGGCTGGGCGGGATCCAGGTCTATCTGAAGGACGAAAGCACCCACCCGACCGGCAGCCTGAAGCACCGGCTGGCCCGGTCGCTGTTCCTCTATGGCATCTGCAACGGCCGGATCGGCGAGGGCACCACCCTGGTGGAAGCCTCGTCGGGGTCGACCGCGGTTTCGGAAGCCTATTTCGCCCGCCTGCTCGGCCTGCCCTTCGTGGCGGTGATGACCCGCTCCACCAGCCGCGCCAAGGTCGAGGCGATCGAACGCTTCGGCGGGCGCTGCGCCTATGTGGACAGCCCGGCCGCGGTCTATGCCGAGGCGCAGCGCATCGCCGCCGAAACCGGCGGGCATTATCTGGACCAGTTCACCAATGCCGAACGCGCCACCGACTGGCGCGGCAACAACAACATCGCCGACAGCATCTTCAACCAGATGGCGCAGGAGGAATTCCCCCTGCCCGACTGGGTGGTGATGAGCGCCGGCACCGGCGGCACCTCGGCCACGATCGGGCGCTACATCCGCTATCGCAACCTGCCGACCCGGCTCTGCGTGGTGGATGTGGAGAATTCGGCCTTCTTCGACGCCTGGGCGACCGGCGACAGCGGCGTCACCGCGGCGGGCAGCCGGATCGAGGGGATCGGCCGGCCGCGGGTGGAACCCTCGTTCATCCCGGGCGTGATCGACCACATGATCCGGGTGCCCGACGCGGCCTCGGTCGCCGCGGCGCATGTGCTGTCCGACCGGCTGTTCCGCCGTGTCGGTCCGTCGACCGGCACCAATTTCTTCGGCCTGCTGTGGATCGCCGCGGCGATGCGGCGCGCGGGTCGCGAGGGATCGCTGGTGACGCTGATCTGCGACAGCGGCGACCGCTACGACGGCACCTATTTCAACCCGGACTGGCTCGCCGCGAACGGCTTCGCCACCGACCCCTGGCTCGCGGCGATCGACCGCTTCCTCGACAGCGGCGATTTCGCGATGCCCTGAGGGGCCGATTTCCCGGTCGCCGCAACCGCCACCAATTGCTAGCCTAACCCGAGGGCGATCCCGCGCTAGCTGTGGCGGGAGGCAAGGGGGGATGGCCATGTCCACGATCACGATGCCTGCACCCGATGCCGGGGTGATCGGCCGGAAGGACCGGATCGTCGCCGCGCTGAAGGCGGCGCTGCCCGGCGTGCCGGTGATCTTCGACCCGGCCGAGACCCGCGCCTATGAATGCGACGCGCTCTCGGCCTATCGCTGCGCGCCGCTGGCGGTGGTGCTGCCCCGCACCACCGAGGAGGTCGCCGCCGCGATGCGGGTCTGCCACGGCGCCGGCGTCCCAGTGGTGGCGCGGGGCGCGGGCACCTCGCTGGCCGGCGGGGCGCTGCCGACCGCGGACAGTGTCATCATCGGGCTGGCGCGGATGAACCGGATCCTCGAGATCGACCTGGTCAACCGCTATGCAAGGGTGGAATGCGGCGTGACCAACCTGTCGGTCACCGGCGCCATCGCGGGCGACGGTTTCTTCTATGCCCCGGACCCCTCGTCGCAACTGGCCTGCACCATTGGCGGCAACATCGCCAACAACTCGGGCGGGGCCCATTGTCTGCGCTATGGCGTGACCGCGAACAACCTTCTGGGCCTGCGCATGGTGACCGCGGACGGCGCGATCCTCGATCTGGGCGGGCCGTGGAGCGACGCGCCGGGGCTGGACCTTCTGGGCCTTGTCTGCGGATCCGAGGGCCAGCTTGGCCTCGTCACCGAGGCGACGCTGCGCATCCTGCCCTCGCCCGAGGGCGCGCGGCCGGTGCTGATCGGCTTCGGCAGCGCCGAGGTCGCCGGGGAGTGCGTCACGCGGATCATCCGGTCGGGCATGCTGCCGGTGGCGATCGAATACATGGACCGGATCTGCATCCGCGCGGTCGAGGCCTTCACCCATGCCGGCTATCCCGACTGCGAAGCGCTGCTGATCGTCGAGGTCGAAGGCTCCGAGGCCGAGATCGCCGACCAGCTGGCCGCGATCGAGGTGATCGCCCGGGCGCTGAACCCGGTCGAGTTCCGCCTCAGCCGCAGCCCGGAACAGGCGGCGCTGATCTGGAAGGGGCGCAAGGCGGCCTTCGGCGCCATGGGCCAGATCAACGACTACATGTGCCTTGACGGCACCGTGCCGGTCTCGGCCCTGCCGGCGACCCTGCGCCGGATCGGCGAACTGGCCGCAGAGCACGGGCTCGAGGTAGCGAACGTGTTCCATGCCGGGGACGGCAACATGCATCCGCTGATCCTTTACGATGCCAACACGCCCGGCGATCTGGACCGGGCCGAGGCGCTGGGGGCGGCGATCCTGAAGCTCTGCGTCGCGGCCGGCGGCTGCCTGACCGGCGAGCACGGCGTCGGGATCGAAAAGCGCGACCTGATGCCCAGCCAGTTCGGCGAAGCCGATCTGGAGATCCAGATGCAGGTGAAGGACGCCTTCGACCCGGGCTGGCTGCTGAACCCGACCAAGGTGTTCCCGCTGGCCGCCAGCGCCGGCCGGCGGCAGGGGCGCGGCGCGTGACCGGGCCCGGCCCCGCCTCGGAAGCCGAGGTGGCCGAGATCGTCCGGACCGCCGCGGCCTCCCGCCGGCCGCTTTCGCCCCGGGGCGGCGGCACCCGGACCCCGCCCGGCGATGCCGCGGCCACGGTGCTGTCCCTGGCGGGCCTCTCCGGCGTGCGCCTGCACGACCCGGGCGCGCTGACGCTGATCGCCGCCGCCGGCACCCCCATGGCCGAGATCGAGACCCTGCTGGCCGCCGAGGGCCAGATGCTGGCCTTCGAGCCGATGGATCACCGCGCCATCCTCGGCACCTCGGGCGTCCCCACCATCGGCGGCGCGGTCGCCACCAATGCCTCGGGCCCGCGCCGGGTCTCCGCCGGGGCCTGTCGCGACCACCTTCTGGGCATCCGCTTCGTCGATGGCAGCGGGCGGGTGCTGAAAAGCGGCGGGCGGGTCATGAAGAACGTCACCGGCCTGGACCTGGGCAAGATGCTCTGCGGCGCGGCGGGGCGCTATGGCGTCCTGACCGAGGTGGCGCTGAAGGTCCTGCCGGCGCCCGAGACTGCGGCGACTCTGGTCTGGCCGGAAACCACGCCGGCGGCCGCGGTGACGCTGTTCTGCGCCGCGCTGGCCACCCCGTTCGAGGTGTCCGGCGCCGCCTGGACCGACGGCCGCGCCTGCATCCGGATCGAGGGGCGCGCGGCGCAGGTGGCCTATCGGCTGGGCCAGCTTCAGGCCCGGCTGGGCGAGGCCGAGACCCTGGCCGGCGCGGCCCATGACGCGCTCTGGCGCGACTTCCGCGACCTGCCCCACCTGGCCGGTCCGGACCCGCTGTGGCGGATCGGCACCCGGCCCAGCGACGCGCCGGTGATCCTTGACGCGCTGTCCGCCACGGGCGGGCTGCGGGTCTCGATCGACTGGGGCGGCGCGCTGGTCTGGGTGGCGGGCGCCATCGCGCCCGACCGGCTGGCCGCCGCGCTGGGGTCGCGGGGCGCGGCCAGCCAGATCCGCGGCGCCGCCCCGCTTGGCGCCATCCCCGCTCCGGCGCCCGGGATCGTGGCGCTGCGCGACGGGCTGCGCGCCCGCTTCGACCCGGCGCGCATCCTCGCGCCCGCCTGAATCTTTACCCGGACGCCAGCCCGAGACCCAGCCAGACCCCCACCCCGAACGGACGGACCATGCAGACCAGCTTCACCGCCGAGCAGTTGCGCGACCCGGACACCGCCCGGTCGAACGAGATCCTGCGCGCCTGCGTCCATTGCGGCTTCTGCACCGCCACCTGCCCGACCTATCAGGTGCTGGGCGACGAGCTGGACAGCCCGCGGGGCCGCATCTACCTGATCAAGGAGATGCTCGAGACCGGCCGCAAGCCCGATGCCAAGACGGTCGGCCATATCGACCGCTGCCTGTCCTGCCTGTCCTGCATGACCACCTGCCCCTCGGGGGTGCATTACATGCACCTTGTCGACCATGCCCGCGCGGTGATCGAGACCAGCTATGACCGCCCCCGGGACGAGGCGCTGCTGCGCTGGCTGCTGGCGAAGGTGCTGCCCCATCCGGCGCGGTTCCGGGCGGCGCTGCGCCTTGCAAGGCTGGCCCGGCCGTTCCGCCGCGCCCTGCCCGATCCGCGGCTGCGCGCCATGCTTGAAATGGCGCCGGCGCGCCTGCCGCCCGAGGGCGCCGAGGCCGCTCCGCAGGTTCTGGCCGCGGAAGGCCCGCGCCGGGCGCGGGTCGGGCTGCTGGCGGGCTGCGCGCAGCGGGTGCTCGACCCGGGGATCAACGCCGCGGCGGTGCGGCTGCTGCGCCGGCACGGCTGCGAGGTGGTGGTGCCGCAGGGCGCCGGCTGCTGCGGCGCGCTGACCCATCACATGGGCCGCACCGGCGACAGCCATGCTGCCGCCGCCGCCACGATCCGCGCCTTCGCCCGCGAGATCGATGCCGGCGGGCTGGATGCCATCGTCGTCACCACCTCGGGCTGCGGCACCACGATGAAGGATTACGGCCACATCTTCCGCAACGACCCGCTGGCCGGCGATGCCGCGCGGGTCGCGGCGCTGGCCCGCGACGTGACCGAGGTCATGGCGGGGCTTGGCCTTTCCGGCGCCGGCCATGCCCCGCCGCTGCGCATCGCCTATCACGCCGCCTGCTCGCTGCAGCACGGCCAGCGGATCCGGGCCGAGCCGAAGGACCTGCTCCGCGCCGCCGGGTTTCAGGTGGTGGAGCCGCGCGACAGCCATCTCTGCTGCGGCTCGGCGGGGACCTACAACCTGCTGCAGCCGGAACTGTCGGCAGAGATCGGGGCGCGCAAGGTCGCCAGCCTGACCGAGACCGCGCCCGAGGCGATCGCGGCGGGCAATCTCGGCTGCATGGTGCAGATCGGCGCCGGGACCGGGCTGCCGGTGGTCCACACGGTCGCCCTGCTGGACTGGGCCACCGGCGGGCCAAGACCGGCCGCGCTGCCCGGCTGAGCCCGCGCACCGGTGCAGGGCCCGGGGCGCGGGCCGGCTTCCGCGGGGTTCGGGGCCATGCCATACTGGACGCCACAGCACAGGACGACCCATGGCCCTCCCGTCTTCCCTTTTCCGCAGCGGGCCCGGCCTGACCCTTGTGCCGCTGGCCGCCCTTGCGGGCGCGGCGCTGGCGGCGGGCCTGGTCCGGCTGACCCTTCCGGCGGCAGAGGGACCGGCGCTTGCGGCGGCGGTGCTGATCGGGGCCTTCGCGCTCTGGACCCTGGGCGGGCTGGTGCCCGGGCTGCGCCGGATCGGCGGCGCGGTGCTGGCGACGCTGCTGGTGCCGTCGTGGATGGTCCATGCCGGCTTCGTGCCCGAGGCCGACGTGACCGCGATCCGCGCCGCCATGGACCGGACCCATGTGCTCGAGGTCTTCCTGACCGTGGTCGTCGCCGGATCGGTGCTGGCCGCGGACCGGGGCACGCTGCTGCGATCGGCCCGGCTGCTGGTGCCGCTGCTGCTGACCGCCTCGGCGGCGATCGCGGCGGGCGGCCTGCTGGCCGGCACCCTGCTGGGCCAGCCGCCGCGCGAGGTGCTGTTCTTCACCCTGCTGCCGATGATGTCGAACGGGCTTGCGGCAGGACTGGTGCCGCTGTCGCTGGGTTATGCCCCGGCCTTCGGCCTGTCGACCGCCGAGGTGATGGCGCGGATCCTGCCGCCGCTGCTGATCTCGAACATAGTGATGATCCTGGCCGCGGGCTGGATCGGCGGCACCGCGGGCCGGGCGGCGCTGCGGGCACCGCAGCCATGGCCGTCAGCGGGGCCGAGCAGCGAAAGCCGGCTGCGCCGGGCGGGCTGGATGGTGGCCGGTGCGGCGGTCTATGGCGCGATCATTCTGGCCGCCCGGCAGGGAGTGTCCCTGACCGGGATGAGCCCGCCACTCATGGTGATCCTGGTCGCCGTAGTGCTGAGTCTGACCCGCACCCTGCCCGACCCGATCCGGCAGGGCGCCATCACGGTCTACCAGGGGCTGGTGGCCTGGGGCACCTGCCCGTTGGTCTGTGTGGTGGGACTGGTCTATGTGCCCTGGACCGAATTCCTGGCGGGACTGGAACCGGCCCGCCTGACGGTGATTCTTGCCGGGCTGGCGGCGCTCTGGCTCGCCTGCGGCGCCGTTGCGCGGCAGATGGGGCAGGACCGGGAAACCGCGCTTCTGCTCGCGGCGAGCCGGGTGGCGATGGGGGCGACCGGGGCGGCGGCGATCCTCGGCGCGGCGCGGCGGATGGACCTGATGGCGATGGCGCAGGTGCTGGTCCGGTTCGGCGGCATCGCCACGGTCAGCCTCGCCTTGCTGCTGGCCTGATCCGGACCCGGCGGACCACCCGGAGGGAAGCGGCGGGCGGCGGCCGAAAGGCCGGCCGCCCGGGACGCCCGATCATTCCTTCCGGCGCGTGACCACGTCCATGTTCGCGTTCAATTCCATGTCGTACTGGCCGTCGGCGCAGAACACGTCGTCCAGTTCGAAGCCATCGGCTTCCGCCTCGATGTCGGCCGGGTCGACCTCGCAGTTCATGCCCTTCAGCACGGCGAGGATCTTGTCGGCGGTGGCCTGATCCACGGCTTCGGCCGTGGCACCGGCGGGCATCAGGGTCGCGATCATGGCGGCAACGCCAAACATGCGCAGGATCATCTCGGTCTTCTCCTTCCTCCGGTCTCAGCGGATGGCGAACTGGACGCGCTGGGTCTCGCCGGTCGAGCCGGGGACGTGGAGATCGAAGGTGCCCGGCTTGATCGCGATGAAGGACAGCCGCGCGGTCCCGGCCGCATCGAATTCGATGCTGTCGATCGCCATCGGACGCACCTCGATATCGTTGATGACGATCTCGTTCATCCAGATCGCCCGGAAGAACTCCGGCCCGGCGACCGCCAGCTCGGCCGATCCGTCGGCGGTGATCTCGATCTGGTAATAGGCGCCCGACTGCAGTTCGATCGGGGCCTTGCCCTCGAACAGCGGTTTGCCCGAGGCCAGCGTCAACGCCACGGTCTCGCCGCGATTGCATTTGGCCAGAAGCCCGGCAAGGCCAAGATCAGTGCAGAGCGGTGCCGCGGCGGCGGGGCCGGCCGCGAGCGCGGCAAGAGCGAAGGCGAGTGCTTTCATCGGATGTTTTCCCTGGGACCAGTCTGGGCCGGACCCGTCGGGACCCGGCGCGAAAAAAGGAGGCGCGAAAAAGGGAGGAGGGAGGACCGGACGACACGGGCATCGGAGGTTCGCACGATCTGCGCCGCAGCGGGGAGGAACGCCCCATCCCAGGCCGCGACGCGCCATGCGACACGGATCCGGAAGCACAGATCTTCAAGGAATGACCAGAACCTTGTGGCGATCGCCGCGCCCATTTCCTCACCTCCTCCTGACCCCTGCCTAGCATGCGCCGGAAGTCCATGCCTTCCAAAACCGCCCGGGAAGATTCGGCAATAGCCCCGTGGTCGTGCATCCCGCGCCTTTCGGATCGCTCGACCCCGCGCCCGCCCGGGTCTACGCTGCCCCGCGGGGGAGAGGGGAGACGACGGCCATGCTGGAGCGGCTGCATCTGCGGTGGCAGGTTGTGTTGTGCGTCGGACTGCTGCAATTGGCGGCCCTGGCGATCGTCGGGCTGGTGCTGGTGCAAAACGCCCGGACCGCGGTCGCGACCGAGATGGCAGCGGCCGAAGCCGGCGCCCGGGCGCAGGTGATCGCCGCCACCGGCGCGGCGCTTGCCGCGGGGGGCGGCGCGGTCACCACAAGACTGGCCGACCAGCTGGTCGAACCGCGCCACGTGCGGCTGTCCATTCTTGATGCCCGCAACGGGCCGCTGCCGGTCCGCCATGTGGACCGCGGACCGGCCGAGGCGACGGCACCGGACTGGTTCCGGCGGATGGTGACCCCGGCCCTGCGCGAGACGCATCTCTCGATCGTCGACGGCGGCGTGGAGCATGGCGTCGTGGTGCTGACCGCGGACCCCGGGGACGAGATCGCCGAAGTCTGGCGCGATGTCTCAGCATTGTTCCGCACCCTCGCGGGGTGCCTGATCGCCACGCTGGCGGTCCTGGTGGTGGTGATCCGAACGGCACTGGCGCCGCTCGACCGGATCAGGGAAGCGCTGGCCGCGCTGCAGGACGGTCGCCTGTCGACCCGAATCCGCGACCTGCGCGGCCCCGACTTCGCCGCGATCGTCGACGGCGTCAACACGCTGTCCGCCGGGCTCGAGGCGAGCGAGGCGGCCCGGGCGGCGCTGGCACGAAAGGTGATCGCGCTTGGCGACGCGGAACGGCGCAGCATCGCGATGGAGCTGCACGACGAGTTCGGCCCCTGCCTGTTCGGGCTCAGGGTCAAGGCCGGCGGCATCGCCCGGCTGGCCGAGGCGCGGGGCGACGCGGCGTTGGCGAGGGATGCCCAGACCATCGGAACCATCGTCGACCAGATCCAGACCGCGAACACCCGGCTGCTGATCACGCTGCAGCCGATGCCGATCGGACAGCTCTCGCTGGTCGAGGCGATCGGAGACATGCTGGACGGGTTCCGCAGCACCCATACCGGGCTGCTGTGGCGCATCGACCTGCCCGACGCGCTGCCCCGCACCGACGAGGTCCTCGCCCTGACCGTCTATCGCTTCCTGCAGGAGGGCGTGACCAACGCCCTGCGCCACGGCACACCGCGCCGGATCGCCGTTGCGGTGCGGCTGGTGGAAGCCGGCGAGCGGCCAGCCGGGATCGAGCTTTCGGTCGAGGATGACGGTGCTGGCCTGCCCGGAAAGCTGGTCGAGGGGCGCGGGCTGACCGCGATGCGCGACCGGGTCCATGCCGTCGGCGGCACCCTGTCGCTCGGTCCCCGTCGCGGCCGCGGTGCCAGTCTGGCGGCTTTCCTGCCGCTGCGTCCAGCCGGGGCCGGGGTTCTGGAGACCCAGCCGTGAAGACTGCCCTGATTGTCGACGACCACCCGGTGACCCATATCGGTTGCGGCCAGTTGCTGCGGGATGCCGGCTATCCCACGGTGCACGAGGCGCTGAACGACCGTACCGCCTGCCGCCTGGCCGAGATGTACCGGCCGCAGCTGATCGTGCTCGACCTCGGCATGCCCGGGGTCGGCGGGTTGAACCTGATCGGCCCGCTTCTTGCCCGGGCGCCCGGGGCGGGCATCCTCGTCTTCACCATGAGCGAACAGACCGTCTTCGCGGTGAAGGCTCTGGAGGCCGGGGCGCGCGGCTATCTTTCGAAGAATTCGGCGCCCGAGGAATTCATCCGGGCGGTCGAGACGCTGGAGCGGGGCGAGATCTTCATCACCCACCGCACCGCGGTTGCGGTCGCCACCATGAAGATCGGCGGCCGGGCCGACCCGATGTCGACCCTGACGCCGCGCGAACATCAGGTGCTTCGGCTTCTGGGCAAGGGTGCCGACCTGCAATCCATCGCCGACACGCTCGCCGTCAGCTACAAGACCGCGGCCAATGCCAGCGCCATGCTGAAGCGCAAGCTGGGCGCGCGGAACACCAGCGAACTGGTCCGGCTGGCGATCGAAAGCGGACTCGGCTGAGACGGCGGCACGCGGATTTCTGCGCGTGGGCCGGCAAGAGCGGAAACCTTTCCCGGTCCCGGAACGTTCTCCTTCCACGGTGGTTCGCAACCAGGGAGACCGTGACATGGACGAAACCAGAGAACGCCGCATCCGGGAGTATGTGCGCTGGGTCTGCAAGGCCCTGACGGATCGGGACGAAGACCCCCGGACGGATCCCTCGACGACGTCCCGCGAGGGCGGCGACAACCTTGTCGATTTTCCGGCTACTGGCAACCGTCCGCCGCGCGGCACCGATCCGGCTGAACCGGACGGAGCGGGACCTCGGCGCCGCAGTCCGGGAACCTCCGGCGCCTGACGGCGGTTGACGCTCTGCCGACACGGAATGGCAGAATCGAGGTATCCGATGCGATCAGATGTTCGACTGGCGTTGTCCCTGGCCGCCGCCGGGGCAGTGCTGACAATGGCCATGGGTTTGCTTGGCGCGCGGCGGCCGGCCCGGCTTCTCGCGGCGCAGCCCATCCCGCCCGAAGGCCGAATTCGTCCTGCCGGGCCGGACTCGATGCACTATCCGCCGCGTCGCTGGGACAGCGTCGATCAGGCCAGCGACGAGTCCTTCCCGGCCAGCGATCCTCCGGGCAACTATTGAGACCGACCGGCAATCGCAGCGGGCAGACGATTGAGGAGGGCTGCGGGCGGTTGAATTCCG
>JBGAOK010000014.1:0-31637 GCA_044221805.1 Meridianimarinicoccus sp. | reverse complement strand
CCGATCTGCCGACCCCCGATCTGCCGACCCCCGATCTGCCGACCCCCGATCTGCCGACCCCCGATCTGCCGGCCTCGGCCCGCGTCGTCATCATCGGCGGCGGCATCTCGGGCTGTTCGGTGGCCTACCACCTGGCCGAACGGGGCTGGACCGACATCGTGCTGCTGGAACGCCGGCAGCTGACCTGCGGCACCACTTGGCATGCGGCGGGGCTGATCGGCCAGCTTCGGGCCAGCCGGAACATGACCCGACTGGCGAAGTATTCCGCCGACCTCTACGGCCGGCTGGAAGCCGAGACCGGTCTTGCCACCGGCCTCAGCCGGCGCGGCTCGATCACCGTGGCGCTGACCGAGGCCCGGCGCGAGGAACTGCTGCGGCAGGCGGCGCTGGCGCGCGCCTTCGACGTCGAAGTGACCGAGCTTGGGCCCGGCGATGTCGCCGCCCTCTATCCGCATCTGGAAACCCGCGATGTGCGCTTCGGCGTCCACCTGCCCGGCGACGGGCAGGCCGATCCGGCGAACATCGCGCTGGCGCTGGCGAAGGGCGCGCGGCTGCGCGGCGCCCGCATCGCCGAGGGCGTGACGGTGCGGGCCGTCACCACCGACCGCGGCAGGGTCACCGGGATCGACTGGGTGGCGGCGGGCGAAACCGGCCACATCGCCGCGCCGCACGTCGTGAACTGCGGCGGCATGTGGGGCCGGGAACTGGCCGCGCGCTCCGGCGTCACCCTGCCCCTGCATGCCTGCGAACATTTCTATGCGGTCACCGCGCCGATCCCGGGGCTGGCTCGGCTGCCGGTGCTGCGCGTGCCCGACGAATGCACCTACTACAAGGAGGACGCTGGCAAGCTGCTGATCGGCGCCTTCGAGCCGGTGGCGAAGC
Source organism: Meridianimarinicoccus sp. (assembly GCA_044221805.1). Taxonomy (GTDB): domain Bacteria; phylum Pseudomonadota; class Alphaproteobacteria; order Rhodobacterales; family Rhodobacteraceae; genus Meridianimarinicoccus. Next base: position 30,755 of record JBGAOK010000014.1, on the reverse strand, counting down.
CCTGGGGCATGGATGGCATCCGTGACGACTTCTGCTTCGACGAACTGCCCCCCGACCTGGACCATTTCGCGCCGATCCTGGAAACCGCCGTCACGCGGATGCCGCTGCTGGCCGAGGCTGGAATCCACACCTTCTTCAACGGGCCGGAAAGCTTCACTCCCGACGACCGGTATTACCTGGGCGAGGCGCCGGAACTGGCCGGCTACTGGGTGGCGGCGGGTTACAACTCCATCGGCATCGTGTCCTCGGGCGGGGCCGGGATGGCGCTGGCGCGCTGGATGGACGAGAGCGCCCCGCCCTTCGACCTGTGGGAGGTGGACATCCGCCGCGCCCAGCCGTTTCAGCGCAACCGGTCCTATCTGCACGCGCGGGTGAGCGAGACGCTCGGCCTGCTCTATGCCGACCATTTCCCCAACCGCCAGCCGGTCACCGCCCGGGGCGTGCGCCGGTCGCCGCTGCACGGCCATCTGGCGGCCATGGGCGCGGCCTTCGGCGAGACCGCCGGCTGGGAACGGCCGCACTGGTTCGCCGGTCCGGGCGTGACGCCGGCCTATGGCCATGGCTGGGGACGGCAGGACTGGTTTGCCAACGCCGCCGCCGAACACCGGGCGCTGCGCAGCGGCGTCGGGCTGCTCGATCTGTCGAGCTTCGGCAAGATCCGGGTCGAGGGGCGCGACGCCACCCGCTTCCTGCAGCGGCTTTGCGGCAATGACGTGGACGTGGCGCCGGGGCGGATCGTCTACACCCAGATGCTGAACCAGCGGGGCGGGATCGAATCCGACCTGACCGTGACCCGGCTGGGCGAGACCGCCTTCCTGCTGGTGGTGCCGGCGGCGACCCTGCGCCGCGACCTTGCCTGGCTCGATCGCCACCGGGGCGACGCTGCCGTCATCGTCACCGACATGACCGCGGCCGAGGCGGTGATCGCGGTGATGGGGCCGGGTTCGCGCGCCCTGCTGGCGGCGGTGTCGCCCGACGACCTGTCGGACGCCGCGCATCCCTTCGGCACCGCCCGAGAGATCGAGCTGGGCCTCGGCCTCGCCCGGGCGCACCGGATCAGCTATGTGGGCGAACTGGGCTGGGAGCTCTACGTCAGCACCGACCAGGCCGCCCATGTGTTCGAGACCATCGCCGAAGCCGGCGCGGCGCAGGGCCTTGTGCCCTGCGGGATGCTGGCGATGGACTCGTGCCGGCTGGAGAAGGCGTTCCGCCATTTCGGCCATGACATCACCGACGAGGATCACGTGCTGGAAGCCGGCTTCGGTTTCGCCGTCCGGACCGGCAAGGGCGACTTCATCGGCCGCGAGGCGGTGCTGCGCACCCGCGAGGCCGGCCTGACCCGGCGGCTGCTGCAGTTCCGGCTGACCGACCCGGAGCCGCTGCTGCATCACAACGAACCCGTCCGCCGGGACGGGCGCATCGTCGGGCTGATCACCTCGGGCGCCTATGGCCACACGCTGGGCGGCGCGGTGGGGCTGGGCTATGTGCCCTGCGCGCGTCCGGGCGAACCCCCGGCCGAGATGCTGGCGGCGCGCTACGAGATCGAGGTGGCGGGACGCATCGTCCCCGCCGAGGCCAGCCTTGCACCGTTCTACGATCCCCGGGGGACCCGACTGGCCTCCTGACGGCGGTGAGCCGCACCCTGGCTCGCCGGCCGCCGTCGATCCGATCCGTGCGCGGCCGCGGGACCGGTGCCCTGCTGCGGCCGAAGGGCGAAGGCTGCCGTCGACCCTGGCGGCACCCGCGACGGCAGGCATCACCGCCCTGTCCTCCCCCCAGTCTGAACACGCCGGCACCCCTCGCCAGATCGCCCGATGCCCCGGCGAAACCGCGGCCTGCACGCCCCGGGATTATTTCCGGTACGTCGGGCCGTCTTTGTGCGTATTGTGCCGTCCCGATCACGACCGCGTCCTCGACCGCGTCAACTGCCGCAACGGAGCCCATGCCATGAAAGCCGTCGGATACCGCGAACCCGGGCCGATCGACCGCCCGGACGCCCTGGAAGACATCGACCTGCCGCGCCCGGAAGCTACGGGGCGCGACCTTCTGGTCCGGGTGGCCGCCGTGTCGGTGAACCCGGTGGACACCAAGGTCCGCCGCCGGGCTGGCGCCGAACCGGGCGGCTGGAAGGTGCTTGGGTTCGACGCTGCCGGCGAGGTTGTCGAGGTCGGCGCGGGGGTGACCGGCTTCCGGCCGGGCGATGCGGTGTTCTATGCCGGATCGATCGCGCGGCCCGGCGCCAACGCCGAATTCCATCTGGTGGACGAGCGCATCGTCGGCCGCGCGCCCCGCAGCCTGAGCCCGGCCGAGGCCGCGGCGCTGCCGCTGACCGCGATCACCGCGTGGGAGATGCTGTTCGACCGGCTCGACCTGCGCCGGCCGGTCCCTGGCGCCTCGGCGGTACTGATCATCGGCGGCGCCGGCGGCGTCGGGTCGATCGCGATCCAGTTCGTGCGCGCATTGACCGACCTGACGGTGATCGCCACCGCCTCGCGCCCCGAGACCGCCGCCTGGGCGCGCGAACTGGGCGCGCATCACATCATCGACCACAGCCGGCCGCTGGCCCCGCAGGTCGCCGCGCTGGGGATCGGCGCGCCAGGCTTCGTCTTCGCCACCACCGGAACCGACCGTCACCTGGCGGATGTGATCGAGCTGATCGCGCCGCAAGGAAGGTTCGGGGTGATCGACGACCCCGAGACGCTCGACATCCTCGGCTTCAAGCGCAAGGCGGTCTCGGTCCATTGGGAATTTATGTTTGCCCGCCCGGTGTTCCAGACCCCGGACATGGCCGAGCAGGGACGGCTGCTGGACGAGGTCGCGAGGATGGTGGACGACGGCCGCATCCGCACCACGCTGACCGACGTGATCCGTCCGATCAACGCGGCGAACCTGAAGGCGGCCCATGCGCTGATCGAATCCGGCCGGGCGCGCGGGAAGATCGTGCTGGAAGGATTCTGAACCGGAGGCCCGCCCGGCCCGGCGCAGACTTCGGGCCGGGCCAAGATTCTCCGCGGTGCTCGGACCGAAAGCATAAGCAAAACTTATAATTACAATCAGAAGATACAACTTATTCCAATCACGCCCATCTGCTAGACCGTCCTCAGCGAAGACAGGGAGACAACAAGTCCCGCCGGGGCGCGGTCGGCATGCCGCCCGGCCCAAGGCAAGGGACAGCATGACGGGGACAGGCGGCGCCTTCGGCCAGCGGGCCGGCACCGCGACGCTTCGTGCCTGAGCGTCTTTGCCGGAAGACCAGCGCAGCCAACGCGGCACATTGGAGAGACACATGGACGGAAACGACACCCCCAGCACGGGCAAGTGCCCGGTGATGCACACCAGTTTCGGCGGACGGACCAATCGGGACTGGTGGCCGAACCAGCTGAACCTGAAGATCCTGCACCAGAACTCGGCCCTGTCGGACCCGCTGGGCGACGGTTTCGACTATGCCGAGGCGTTCGGGAAGCTGGACCTTGGCGCGGTGAAGGCCGACCTCTATGCGCTGATGACCGACAGCCAGGACTGGTGGCCGGCCGATTTCGGGCACTACGGCCCGCTGTTCATCCGGATGGCTTGGCACAGCGCCGGGACCTATCGCATCGGTGACGGCCGCGGCGGCGCCGGCGCCGGGCAGCAGCGCTTCGCGCCGCTGAACTCGTGGCCCGACAACGCCAACCTCGACAAGGCGCGCCGCCTGCTCTGGCCGATCAAGCAGAAGTACGGCGACAGCATTTCCTGGGCCGACCTGATGATCCTGACCGGCAACGTCGCGCTCGAGTCGATGGGCTTCAAGACCTTCGGCTTCGCCGGCGGCCGCGCCGACGTCTGGGAGCCCGAGGAGGACGTCTACTGGGGCGGCGAGGACAGCTGGCTGGCCGACAAGCGCTATACCGGCGAGCGCGAGCTCGACAACCCGCTGGCGGCGGTCCAGATGGGCCTGATCTACGTCAACCCGGAAGGCCCGAACGGCAATCCCGACCCGCTGGCGGCCGCGAAGGACATCCGCGAGACTTTCGCGCGGATGGCGATGGACGACGAGGAGACCGTCGCGCTGATCGCCGGCGGCCACACCTTCGGCAAGACCCACGGCGCCGGCGATGCCGGGCTGGTCGGACGCGAGCCGGAAGCCGAAGGCATCGAGGCGCAGGGTCTGGGCTGGCTGTCGGCCTATGGCTCGGGCCGGGGTGGCGACACCATCACCTCGGGCCTCGAGGTGACCTGGACCACCACGCCGACGCACTGGAGCTCGAACTTCTTCTGGAACCTGTTCGGCTATGAATGGGAACTGACCAAAAGCCCGGCCGGGGCGCACCAGTGGACGCCGAAGGGCGGCGCCGGCGCTAATACCGTGCCCGACGCCCATGACCCGAGCAAGCGCCATGCCCCGGCGATGCTGACCACCGACCTCGCCCTGCGGGTCGACCCGGCCTACGAGCAGATCTCGCGCCGGTTCTACGAGAACCCGGACCAGTTCGCCGACGCCTTCGCCCGCGCCTGGTTCAAGCTGACCCACCGGGACATGGGCCCCAAGGTCCGCTACCTTGGCCCGGAAGTGCCGGCGGAAAACCTGATCTGGCAGGACCCGATCCCCGCGGTCGACCACCCGCTGGTCGATGCCGCCGACATCGCCGCCCTGAAGGCGCAGATCCTCGGATCAAGCCTGAGCACGGCGGAACTGGTGGCGACCGCCTGGGCCTCGGCCTCGACCTTCCGCGGCTCGGACAAGCGCGGCGGGGCCAATGGCGCCCGCATCCGGCTGGCCCCGCAGAAGGACTGGGAGGTGAACCAGCCGGAACTGCTGGCCCGCGTCCTTGGCGTGCTCGAGGAGGTTCAGGCCAGCTTCAATGCCACGGCGACCGGCGGCAAAAAGGTCTCGCTGGCCGACCTGATCGTGCTGGGCGGCTCGGCGGCGGTCGAGGCGGCGGCGAAGGCGGCCGGCCATGACGTGAACGTGCCCTTCGCGCCGGGCCGGGCCGATGCCACCCAGGACCAGACCGATGTGGAGTCCTTCGCGCCGCTGGAGCCGGTGGCGGACGGGTTCCGCAACTACCAGAAGCGCGAGGTCGGCGTCTCGCCCGAGGAACTGCTGATCGACCGGGCGCAGCTTCTGACCCTGACCGCGCCCGAGATGACGGTGCTGATCGGCGGCCTTCGGGTGCTGGGCGCGAATTATGGCGGTTCGACCCACGGCGTCTTCACCGACCGGCCGGGCCAGCTCACCGCTGATTTCTTCGTCAACCTGCTCGACATGGGCACCCAGTGGAAGGCGACCTCGCCCCGGCGGGACGTGTTCGAGGGGCGCTGCCGCTCGACCGGCGCGGTGAAGTGGACGGCGACCCGCAACGACCTGGTGTTCGGCTCGAACTCGCAGCTGCGGGCGCTGGCCGAGGTCTATGGCAGCGGCGATGCCGGGGCGAAGTTCGTCGCCGATTTCGTGGCGGCCTGGACCAAGGTGATGAACGCCGATCGCTTCGACCTGGCCTGAGTCGCCCCTTGCCGACGGCGGCGGCACCTTCCGGTGCCGCCGTGTTCCGTTCGGGACTCAGAGCGCCGCCAGCAGACTGGCGCGGATGCCCTCGGGGTCCAGGACCCGGATCTGGCCATAGGCCAGTTCGACCCAGCCGCGCTGGCTCATCCGGCCAAGCTCGGCATTCACGGCGTTGTGCGAGCAGTTGCACATTTCCGCCAGCTCTCGCTGGGTCACCGGGATGCGCAGGTCCGGCGAGGGCGAGCCCAGCGTCGGCCGCAGCCCCGACAGCCTGAGCAGCACCGCCCCCAGCCGCGCCCGGTGGTCCGGCAGCAAAAGGTCGGTGGCGACACAGACTGCCAGTTCCCATTCCAGCATCATGTAGTGATGGATGCTCGACCACCATTCGGGCCGCTCGTGCAACAGTGATCTGAGTGCCTGCACCGGAACCGACACCAAGGTTACGTCGGTGCGCGCGCGCAGACGGACCGGCCGGACCTTGGCCGCGCCATCCAGCAGCGACGATCCGAACCACATCCCCGGCGAGGCGATGTGCACCGCCACCTCCTCGGTTGAAATCAGCGGGATGCTCTGGGCCAGGAAGCCTGCGGCAAGGCCGACGAAGGCCGAGTGCCGTCCGGCCGCCTCGTCGATCGCGGTTCCGGCCGGGCGGCGCTCGACCTTCCAGATGCGCCTCACGGCCTTCCGGAACGATTCGGGTTGGCCGGCCAGCCAGCCGGATTCGAGTCCCGCCCGTTCGGACTCGGTCAGTCTTGTCTCGAACATCGCTGTCCTGTCCCCGCGGACACGCCGCTCTGAAAACGTCACGGGACAATCACCACCGGCACGCTGCCGGCGGGCCTTCCTGTCCGGTGACGGGTACGGAGCAGCGAACCAGAGGGATCAGCCATGATGCGGACCCCCTTCCGGGGCAGCGGCGATCCCGCAGACGACGGCGCGGCCCGCCGGGCCGGCAGGGACATGACGCCGCCGGAGCGGCGCCAAATGGCAAGGATGTGGCATCTTCATGTCGGCTTCCCGGCTAGTCACTCGCTTGGAGCGGATGGCGTCCGGAATGTGCAGCTTCGGAACTGGCGACCCTCCAACGACGAACGTGTAAGGCGGGCATCCAGAATAGTTAACAGCAAGTGTGGCGCGAACATCCCACTTGCGGGAAAACGGCCCGGAAAACTGCGCAAGACTTGATTTTCTGTGTCGGCAGGCCGCCGAAAACAGGGAAGAGCGCCCGGAAATTGAACAGGCCCGCCGCTTCTTGCGCCGGTTGCGGCGCGTGCCTCAGTCGGAACTGTAACGCTGCTCGCGCCAGGGGTCGCCATACATGTGATAGCCGTTCTGTTCCCAGAACCCGGCGCGGTCCCCGGCCATCAGCTCGATCCCGCGCAGCCACTTGGCGCTTTTCCAGAAATACAGGTGCGGCACCAGTGCGCGCATCGGGGCGCCATGCTCACGGGTCAGGGGCTGGCCCTGCCAGTGGGTCGCCAACAGCGCGGCGTCGGTCAGGAAGTCCTCGAGCGGCAGGTTGGTGGTGTAGCCGTCATGGGACGACAGCATCACATGGGTCGCTTCAGGCAGCGGCCCGGCACGGGACAGAAGATCCCGGGGGTGGACACCTTCCCAGTCGTTGTCGAAGCGCGACCAGGTGGTCACGCAATGGATGTCCGTCCGCAGCCCGGTCCGCGGCAGGCTGCCGAAGCCGGCCCAATCCAGCGACACCGGGGTTTCCACCAGCCCGGTCACGTCCAGCCGCCAGGTGGCGGTGGCGACCGCGGGTTGGCTGCCCAGATCCAGCACCGGCCAGTTCTGCACCAGATGCTGGCCCGGCGGCAGGCGGTCCTCGCCGGTGCGTCCGGTCAGGAACTTGCCGGTCTCGGCCCAGAGCCGCTTGGTCCGGGTCAGCTTGCTGTCTTCGGGCAGATCGTCCGTCATCGCGGGCCCCTCGGGTCGGACGGCCCGGAGACACATCCGGGCCGGAACCGACTATGGCAAATCCCGCGGGGCCGCGCCAGCGGCGCGTCCGGTTCAGGCGGCCTTCGCCACCAGCGCCGGGATGCTGGCCAGCGCGGCGTCGATCGCCTGGCTGCGGATCTCGGGGGTGATCGCCACGCCCTCGACCCGGATCACGGTGATCTCGTCGATGCCCACCATGCGGAACACGGTGCGCAGATAGGGTTCGACGAAGTCGCTGCCGGCGCCGTGGACGCCACCGCTGGAATAGCCCACGAAGACCCGGCGCCCGCCGGCCAGACCTTCCGGACCGGTCTCGGTATAGCGGAAGGTCCGCCGGGCGACGAGGATCGAGTCGATCCACGCCTTCAGCTGGTGCGGGATGCCGAAGTTGTACATCGGCGCACCGATCACCACGGTGTCGGCGGCAAGGAAGGCGTCGACCGCGTCCTGGCCTTCCGGCCAGTCGGGGGCGCTGTCGGCGGCAAGGTCGCGGTACACCACGCGGGTGTCGCCGTCGGCCTTCAGGGCGTCGACGATGGCGGCGGTGAGCTGGCGGGAAACAGAATTCTCGCCAAGGATGCTCGAGTCCAGATGCAGGATGGTCATGTCAGGTCTCCATTCGATTGACATGAACATGATCCTGCAACGATGACTTGAGAAGTCGGCGTTTTCAGGTAGCATCGTTGCGATAATGGAACGAGACCTCGACCTTGCCACCGACCTTGCCCTGTTCGCCCAGGTCGTCCGCCACGGCGGGCTGTCGGCGGCGTCGCGGGCGACCGGGATCCCGAAGTCGCGCCTGTCGCGGCGGATCATGCAACTTGAGGACCGGCTCGGCGCCCGGCTGTTCGAACGCAGCTCGCGCCGCTTCGCGGTCACCGGTTTCGGCCGGCTGGTCCTGGCCCATGCCGAGGAGGTCGCCGCCAACACCATGGCCGCACTGGACCTCGCCTCGGCCCATGTGGCCGAGCCGCAGGGGTTGGTGCGGGTGTCCTGCCCGATCGGGCTCGACCCGCGACTGTTCCAAATCCTGCTGCCGGTGCTGCAGCGCCATCCCCTGCTGCGCCTGCAGATCCTGCCCGGCAACCGGCCGGTGGACCTGATCGCCGATCAGGTCGACATCGCGCTGAGGGTCCGGCCCGAGATCGAGGGCGAGGCCGACTTTCAGGTCCGGCCGATCTCGCGCTCGCGGGCGATCCTTGCCGCCGGGGGCGATCTGGCCGCCCGGCTGGAGGGTGCAGGCCCCGAGGCGCTCGAGACGGTGCCGACGCTCAGCCGGCAGCGGGAGGCGGGCGAGGACCGCTGGGAGCTGGAACACACCGTCACCGGCGAGCGGCTCGAGTTCCGCCACCGCCCGCGCTTCGCCACCGGAACCTTCGAGCCGCTGGTGCAAGCGGCGCTGGAGGGGTTGGGGGTTGCGCTGCTGCCGCTCCAGACCTGCGCGGCCGAGTTGCAGGCCGGCACCCTGATCCGGGTCCTGCCCGACTGGCACGAAAAGGAACGCACCATGTATCTGGTCCATGTCTCACGCCGGGCGGTGATGCGCAGCGTCCGCGTGGTGCTGGACGCGATCGTGGCGGGCCTGCAGGACGAACTGCCCTGACCGCTATCCCGCGGGCCCATGTCCCCGGTCAGCGGGTCGGACCGACCCCCCAGGTGTCCGACAGCCGATAGCCCTCGGGCCAGGGATCCGCGGGGTCGAGCATGTGCTGGTGGATGCCGGTGATCCAGCCGCGGCCCGAGATCTCGGGCCGGATCGCCGGCCGGCCGCCGACCGTCGCGGTGCCGAGGATCCGCCCGGTGAAGGTCGAGCCGATCAGCGACACGGCGGTCAGCCGGTCGCCCGGGCCCATCTCGCCCCGCGCATGCAGCACCGCCATCCGCGCCGACAAAGCCGTGCCGGTGGGCGAGCGGTCGACCTTGCCGGGCCGGATCGCCACCGCCGCCCCGGCGCGCAGCTCGCCGCCCTCGCGGATGACCGGGCCGGCAAAAAGGCAGAACGAGATGTGGTCCCAGTCCGGGTTCTCGGGGTGGCGGAACCCCAGCGCGGCATCGGCCGCGGCGGTGATCCTGACCCCCAGCCCGGCAAGGTCGCGCGCCTCGTCCGCACTCAGGGCGAACCCCAGCGCGGCGGCATCGACGATGACGAAGCTGTCGCCGCCATAAGCGGTGTCCACCGTGAGCGTGCCCAGGCCCTCCACCTCAAGGGCCGCGCCCAGCCGGTCGGCGAAGCTGGGCAGGTTCTCGACGAAGATGCACTCGGCCTTGCCGTCCCGGCATTCGGCGCGGACCCGGACCAGCCCGCCGGGAGCTTCCAGTACCAGATGGGTCTCGGGTTCGGTCATCGGCAGGATGCCGGCATCCAGCAGCACGGTCGCGACGCAGATCGAGTTCGACCCCGACATCGGCGGGGTGTCCTCGGGCTCCATGATGATGAAGGCCGCCTGCGCCCGCGGATCCTTCGGCGGCACCAGAAGGTTCACATGGCGGAAGACGCCGCCCCGGGGTTCGTTCAGGACGAAGTTGCGCAGGGTCCCGTCCCGGGCGATCCAGCGGCTTTGCGCCCAGAGCGTCTCGCCGGGCGGCGGGGTGACGCCGCCGACGATGACATCGCCGACCTCGCCCTCGGCATGGGCCGAGATCACATGGATGGTCTTGGTGCTGCGCATCGCCGCCTCCTCAAGCGAGCCAACCGGGCAACCGCTGCGGCGCGCGGCCGCTCCGCGCCGCCGCGACGCAATCGGCGAGGCTGCCGAAGCGCATCTGCCGCCCGGTCAGGGCGGGTCCGTAATGGGCATACTTGCCCGAATTCGTCATCACCGTGCGCGCCGAGGGCGGGAACACCGGCTCGCTGATCGAACACCAGCAGAGATCGGGAATGACCCGGATGCCAAAGCCTTCCAGCCGCGCCAGCACGCCTTCGGCCCGGGCCTGCTGCAGCACCGCCCGGCCAAGGGTAACGATCGCCTGGGTGCCCGGGGCGCGGCGGTCCCCCGGGGTTGCGCCGACCAGGGCGGCGATCGCCCGGCATTCCGCGAGCGAGGCATGCGGGCTGCCGAAGGCCACCAGATCCACCGCCTCGGCCCCGGTGTTGAAACCGGCCCAGGCGCGGGCGAGATCGGCCCGGGTGATGCTGGCCCGGTCGGCATCGGGGGCTGCCGCCCCGGCCGCCTCGGGGGTCACGCCGTCGATGTGCAGCATCGGCGCCGCCGACGTGGTGCCGAAGGCGGCGCAGAGCGCCTTGAGGTCGTCGGGCGAGGGCGCTGCCCCGGCCAGCCCGGTCAGGAGCGGGATCCGGTCCGGCGCGGCCAGCCCGGCCAGATAGCCCAGAAGCGGCCAGACCGCATCATCGGCGCCTTCCGGCAGGTCCACCGCGATCACCCGCCGCGCCGCCCGGTCGGCGTCCAGATAGACCCCCGACAGCGGCGCCCGCCCGGTCAGGGCGATGAACAGGTCAAGGAAGTCCGGGTGCTTCACCGTCCGCGCGCCCAGCACGCTGTTGGCATAGATCACCGCATTCGACTCCGACCAGCCGATCGCCTCGCCCGGCTCCGGCGCCGGATCCAGCAGGTAGGGCGCGCAGGTGAAGGTGGGCTCGGCCCCCATCATCACATAGGCATCGGCCAGCCGCCGCGCCGGGTCGCCGAAGCTTTCCGGCACGCCCTGCCCGCGCCAGTGGGCATGGTCGACCGAGATCGCGTTCATCGTCGTCGGAACCCGCACGGCGGCGCCCAGCCCTGCCATCATCTCGGCGAAGGTCAGGTTGGCGGGGCTGGCATAGATGCAGCCGTCGATATGGGCGCGGGTCACGTCGGTCAGCCGCGCCGACCCCTGCTGGGCGGCCATGGCGACAAGGATCTCCATCGCCAGCCGCACCGCCTCGCCGTCCCGGCCCGCCAGCATCGCCCGGTCGGCCTCGGTCAGGTCGAGGGTTTCCGCTGCCGGCGGGTCGAGCGCGAAGGCGGTGCCGTCGGCGGTCAGGGTGGTGCCGGCGATCGTGACCGTCCCGGCCCGGGACACGCGGTCGAAGGCGTCGGGCGCCAGCCGCAGCACCGGCAGGGTCCGGCCGAAGACCCGCGCCGCCACCATGGCGCCAAGGGTCAGCACATCCTCGGCCTCGCGGAACACCAGGGCGGCAGGCGCCCGGTCGTTCAGCGCCAGATCCAGCAGGACACCGCTGCCGGTGCAGGACCCGCGGCTGGTCGGGATTGCCAGCACCGCGCCGGCGACGCATTGCCCGTGCAGCGGATGATGGGCGTCGATCACCCGGCCGCTGGCCGGATCGACCCCGCCCCAGAAACTCAGGCCCTCGGTGGCGGCCAGTACCGGTCCCGCAGCGTCGCCCGCAAGGATCACGCGCCCGGTGCTCATGTCACCACGAAGCCATGGGCGAAGGGGTCGCGGTCGTCGATGAAGATGGTGTTGATGCCGGTCACCCGGGCCCAGCCGGCGATCGAGGGGATGATGGCCGGGCGCCCCGCCACCTCGGTCGCGGCCTCGACCCGGCCCCGGAACAGCGAGCCGATGATGCTTTCATGGACGAAATCGTCGCCCGGCTTCAGCCGGCCCTTGGCGGCCAGCTGTGCCATCCGGGCCGAGGTGCCGGTGCCGCAGGGCGACCGGTCGATCGCCTTGTCGCCGTAGAAGACGGCGTTGCGGGCATGGGCCTCGGGGTGGCGCGGCGCGCCGGTCCACAGGATGTGCGAGAGGCCGCGGATCTGGTCATGCTCGGGATGGACGAAGTCGTATTTCGCGTTCAGCGCCGCGCGCAGCTTCGGGCTGAAGCCGATCAGTTCGCCGGCGGTGAAATCGGCCATGTCGCGGAAGGCCGTCTGCGGCTCGACGATGGCGTAGAAATTGCCGCCATAGGCCACGTCCACCACGATCTCGCCCAGCCCCGGCACCTCGGCGGTCAAACCTTCGGCGTAGAGGAAGCCCGGCACGTTGGTCAGGCGCACCTCCTCGATGAAGCCCGCATCCTCGCGATAGGTCACGTCGACCCGCCCGGCCGGCGTGTCGAGCCGGAGCGTGCCGGGCACCGCCGGGCGGATCAGGCCGTTCTCCAGCGCGATCGTCACCGTGCCGATGGTGCCGTGGCCGCACATCGGCAGGCAGCCCGAGGTTTCGATGAACAGGATCGCCACGTCGCAGTCGTCGCGCGTGGGGGGATAGAGGATGGCGCCCGACATCATGTCGTGGCCGCGGGGTTCGAACATCAGCCCGGTGCGGATCCAGTCATACTCGGCCAGGAAATGCGCCCGGCGGTCCAGCATGGTGGCGCCCTTCAGCAGCGGGCCGCCGCCCGAGACGAGGCGCACGGGATTGCCGCAGGTATGGCCGTCGATGCAGGAGAAGGTGTGTCGGGTCATGGCTCTAGGCAAATCGGCCGGGGGCGTAGGGGGTCAGATCTATCCCCGGCGCGGTGCCGGTCAAAAGGTCGGCGACGATCTCGCCGGTGCCGGCGGACTGGGTCAGGCCCAGATGGCCGTGGCCGAAGGCGCAGATCACATCGCCGCGCCCCGGCAAGGGACCGATCGCCGGCAGGCTGTCGGGCAGCGAGGGGCGGAAGCCCATCCACTGCCGCCCGCCCGTGGTCTTCAGCCCTGGCAGGAAACGTGCGGTCTTGGCCAGCATGGCGTCCGCGCGGGCGTAGTTCGGCGGCAGGTCGAGCCCGCCCAGTTCCACCGCGCCGCCGATCCTGATCCCCGAGGACAGGTTCGACACCACGAAGCCATGGGCGGCGAAGGTGATGTGGAGCCGCACGTCGAAGGCATCGCGGGGCAGCGTGGTGTTGTAGCCGCGTTCGGTCTCCAGCGGGATCCGGATGCCCGCCGTGCGGGCGATCCGGTGCGAGAAGGCCCCGGCCGCCAGAACGATGCGGCCGGCGTCCATCCGACCCGCGCTGGTCTCGACCCCGCCGGGGACCAGCGCCGTCGCCTCGGCCACCACGATCTCGCCGCCCCGGGCGCGGACGCGCTCGGCCAGCGCCAACGTATAGTCCAGCGGGTCGGTGACGCCGTGCCAGCCGGGCGCGAACACCCCGTGGGTGAAGCGCGCCGAGATGCCGGGCTGCACCAGCGAGATCTCGGCGCCCCTGAGCGGGTGATACTCGATCCCCTCGCGGCGGCTGATCTCCCAGAACGGCAGCGCGGCGTCGTATTCCGACTGGCTTTCATAGACATGCAGCACGCCGTTCCGGGTCATCATCCCGGCCAGCCCCTCGCGGTCGAGGAAGGGCCCCACCGTGGCCGCGCAATGGCGCATCAGCGCCGCCTGGGCCGAGGTCGCGGCCCGGAAGGCGGCGGGCGCGCTTGCCCGCCAGAACCGCCAGATCCAGGGCAGAAGCTGCGGCGCATAGGAGGGCGGCACGCTCAGGGGCCCGAGCGGGTCGAGCAGCCACTTCGGCGCCTGCCGGATGATCTTCGGCGAGGCGAGCGGCAGGATCTCGGTGAAGGCAAGGCCGCCGGCATTGCCGGCCGAGGCCCCCGCAGCGGGGCCTTCGCGGTCGATCACGCGGACGCTCAGGCCGCGGGCCAGCGCCGCCACGGCGGCAGACAGGCCGACGACGCCGGCGCCGATCACCAGCACATCGGGTACATCAGGTTTTGGGGTCAACGGACGCTCGACAGGAATTTCTGGGTTTCGGGGTTCTGCGGGTGGCCGAAGATCTGCTCGGGCGTGCCGATCTCGGCCATCACGCCCTTGTGGAAGAAGGCGACGCGGTCGGACACGTCGCGGGCGAAGGCCATTTCGTGGGTGACGCAGATCATCGTCATCCCCTCCTCGGCCAGCATCCGCAGCGTGTCCAGCACCTCGCCCACAAGTTGCGGGTCCAGCGCCGAGGTCACCTCGTCGAACAGCATGTATTCGGGCGACATGGCCAGCGCCCGGGCGATCGCCATGCGCTGCTGCTGGCCGCCGGACAGCTTGCCCGGGTAGACGTTCAGCTTGTCGGCCAGACCCACATGGGTCAGCTGGCGCACCGCGATGGCATCCGCCTCGGTCTTCCCCAGGCCCAGCACCTTCCGGGGCGCGAGGGTGACGTTTTCCAGCACCGTCAGGTGCGGGAAGGCGTTCCATTGCTGGAAGACGATGCCGACCTTGCGGCGCAGCTTGTTCAGGTCGGTCGCGCGGGCGTGCACCTCGACCCCGTCGATCTTGATCCGGCCGCTGTTGATCGGCTCCAGCCCGTTGATGCAGGTCAGCAGGGTCGACTTCCCCGACCCCGACCCGCCGATGACCGAGACCACCTCGCCCTTCTGCACGGTCAGGTTGATGCCCTTGAGCACCTCGAGATCGCCGAAGGATTTGTGGACGTTCTCGACTTCAATCATTCTCTCGCCACCTTTTCTCGAGCCGGCCGCCGAGCCGCGCGATGGGGAAGCTCAACAGGAAGTAGATCGCCCCGGTGACCAGCAGGATGAACATCGGTTCCTGCAACCGGGTGACGAGGATCTGCGAGGACCGCAACAGCTCGATGATGCCAAGCCACAGCACCAGCGAAGTGTCCTTCATCACCCCCAGCGTCAGGCCGATCCAGCTGGGCAGCCCGACCCTGAGCGCCATCGGGAACACGATATGCACCATGTCCTGCCACCAGCTCAGCCCCAGCGACCGGGCGGCCCGGCGCGTGGTGGCCGGCACCGCGGCGATGGCACCGCGCACCACCTCGGTGCAATAGGCCGAGGTATAGAGCGACAGGATCACGCAGGACGTGGTGAAGGGCGGCCAGTTCAGGCCCGAGATCGACTGGAACGCATTGCCGAGGATCAGCTGGATCAGCAGCGGCACCGACCGGAACACGTCGAGCAGGAAGGTCAGCGGCGTCAGCAGCCAGGGGCTGAACTGGCTGCGGATCACCCCGAACAGGGCCCCCAGAAGGGTGCCGCCGGTCACCGCGATCGCGGTGATCAGCAGCGTCATGCCGGCCCCCTTCAGAAGGAAGCCCAGGTCGCCAAGACTCAGCCCGGTCTGGAACATGGCGTCAGTACCTGAACAGGCGCCAGGCCAGCAGGCGCGCCCCCAGCATCACCGCCTTGGCGATGAGATAGTAGAGCACCGCGGCGATGGCAAAGAACTCGAAGGTGCGGAAGCTGCGGGCGTTCAGATCCTGGGTCACCCCGGCCAGGTCGGTATTCATCCCCACCGTCACCCCCAGCGAGGTCATCAGGATCGCCCAGACCATCTGGTTGGTGGTGGGCAGGAACGAGATGCGGAACATCTGCGGCATGACGATCAGCCGGAACGCCTGCACCGGCCCCATGCCCAGCGACCGCCCGGCCCGGGTCTGGGTCGCCGGAATGGCGCGCAGCGCGCCGCGGAAGGTCTCGCACAGATAGCCCGCGTTGTTGAAGGCGATCCCCGACAACAGCGCCGCGAAGGGGCTGAGGTGGATGCCGAAGGACCCCAGCCCGAAATGCGCCATGTAGATCTGGAACAGCGCCGGCGTGTTGCGGGCGATCTCGACCCAGGCGGTGGCCGGCGCCCGGAGCCAGCGCGAGTCCGAATTGCGCGCCACGGCCAGAAGCACGGCGAAAGCGACACCGATCAGCATCGACAGGATGGCGATCTGCAACGTCACCAACGCGCCGTCCAGCATCTGCGGCAGCGCCCGGAAGGCCTGGTTCCAGTGGAACTTGTAGCTGAACATCGGCGCTCCCGCTCCGGAGACCGTCGGGGGCGGGGGCCGGCATGGCCCCCGCCCCCCTGATCAGTAATAGACCTTGCCGATGGTCAGGTCGGGCGCGTCGCCGCCGACCCACTTGCCGTAAAGCTCCTGATACCGGCCGGTGCGGACCTGCTGGTTCACGAACAGGTTCAGGTAGTTGATCAGGCCGTATTCCTCGCGCAGCGCGATCAGGCTGACATAGTCGATGTCGTAGGGCGCGTCGCCCTTGATCACCAGCCCGGGGTACTGGCCGGTGGCGATGATCGACGATGCCACGGTCGAGGTCACCACGGTGGCGTCGATCTGGCCCTGCGACAGCGCGAGGAACACGTCGGCCTGGGTCTGGTAGGGCCGGAAGCTGCCGTCGCCCCATTCCTTGACGTTGTTGTCCAGCGCGATGCCTTCGAAGGTGCCCGCGACCGAACCGACGGTGTGGCCCTTCATGTCGTCGAACGTCTCGATCCCGGCGTCGGTACGGGTCAGGACGACGTTCTTGAAGGCGAAATAGGGGATCGAGAAGCCGACCGTCTTGGCCCGCTCCAGCGTGTCCGAGGTCGAGGCGACGCCCACGTCCACCCGGCCCGAGACCAGCGCCGGGATGCGGTCCGGGAACGGCGTCTCGACGATCTCGGCCTCGACGCCCAGCACCTTGGCAAGGTCGTTGCAGTAATCGACGTCGAAGCCGATCGGTTCGTTGTTGGCATCCCGCGAGCCCATCGGCGGGAAGTCCAGCACCACCGCGCAGCGCAGCTTGCCGGACGAGATGATGTCGTCAAGCTTGTCGGCCTGCGCGCCGGTGGCGAGGACGCTGGCAGCAAGCATCGAAACAAGGATCACGGACGTTCGCATGGAAGCTCCCTCTTGGTTGCGGGCCTTGATTCCGGCCTTTCGCCGAGCATGCAGTGTCGACAACGGCGGGGCAACAAGAATATTATCTGTATGCAAGAAGTACGCCCAGCATCGGCCGGCGGCTTCGCAACAGGGACGGGTGCCGCCACGGCGCCGCACCGGCCCGCAGGAGGTGACAGGATGACCGACCCGCAGCCGATCCCGATCGAGACGCTGTTCGCAGAGGTGGCGGCGATCTTCCGGCGCGTGGGTGTCGACCCCGACCCGGCGGCGTCGATGGCCCGGATCATCACCGCCGGCGAGCGCGACGCCTGCAAGTCCCACGGCATCTACCGGATCGCCGGACTGCTGCGCACCATCAAGGCGGGCAAGGTGACACCGAACGCCCGGCCCGAGGTCATGGTTGACGACACCGCGCTGGTCCGGGTCGCGGCCCATGGCGGTTTCGCCTGTCTCGGGTTCGAGCTGGCCCTGCCCCGGCTGGTCGCCCGCGCCCGGACGCTGGGCATGGCCGCCATGGTGATCACCGACTGCACCCATTTCGCCGCGCTCTGGCCCGAGGTCGAGGCCATCGCCGCGAACGGGCTGGCCGGTCTGGCGATGTGCCCGAGCTATGCCTCGGTGGCGCCGGCGGGCGGCACAAGGGCACTTCTGGGCACCAATCCCTTCGCCTTCGGCTGGCCGAGGCCGGGGCGGGATCCTTACGTCTTCGACTTCGCCACCTCGGTCGTGGCGCGGGGCGAGATCGAGCTGCACCGGCGCGAGGGCCGGCCGATCCCGCCCGGCTGGGCGATCGATGCCGACGGCGCGCCGACCACCGACCCGGTCCAGGCGCTTTCGGGTGCGCTGCTGACCTTCGGCGGGCACAAGGGTTCAGCCGTCTCGACCATGGTCGAGCTGCTGGCGGGGGCGATGATCGGCGACCTGACCAGCCCCGAGGCGCTGGCGCATCTGGGCGCGACCGACCTTCTGCCCCGGCACGGGGAACTGGTGCTGGCCTTCGATCCCCGGGTCTTTGCCCTGGGCCGTCCGGGCGACCCCTTCGCCCGGGCCGAGGCGTTGCTCGCGGCGATTGCCGGTCAGGGCGCGCGGCTGCCTTCGGAACGGCGCTTCGCCGCCCGGGCGCGGGCGCTGGCCGAGGGGATCCGGCTCAGCGCCGCCGAACGGGCCGAGCTTGACCGCTTCCAGCGGCTGGGGCTGGACGCGGTCGGCTGACCCCCCGGCGCGCTCAGCGCGGCCGCGTGGCCGCTACCGTTCAGCGCGGCCGGGTGGCCGCGACGGCGCCGGGAAGCTGGCTCCACCCCGAATACCAGGCGTCGAACAGGGCCAGCTGTGCCTCGACATAGCCCTTCTGGCTGGGCGACAGCGCGTCGGTCTCGTTGAAGTGGAGCGCGTATTCCGGGAATCCCTTCAGCACCAGCATGTGCTTGAAATAGAGAACCAGATCGGTCCCCTCGTCGAACGACGACAGGACCGCCATGGCGGCGTCCAGTTCCTGTGCCCGGACCCGGGCCTCCACGTCGCCTTTCGCCGCGGCCTGGCTCAGCGCCACCAGATGCAGCACCTCGCGCGGGAGGACGTTGCCGATCCCGGTGATCGCCCCCGACGCGCCGCAATTGACGAAGCCGTGCACCACGTTGGTATCGACCCCGATCATCAGCGCCACGCTGTCGTCCCGGCTGGTGATGAATTCGGCGGCATAGCGCAGGTCGGCGGCGCCGCCGAATTCCTTGAAGCCGACAAGGTTCGGGTGCGCGGCCCGAAGGTCGAAGAACAGGTCGGCCCGTGTGGCGAAGCCGTAATAGGGGCTGTTGTAGATCACCGCCGGCAGATCCGGCGCGGCCGACAGGATCGCCTTGAAATGCGCCTTCTGGGCCGGGACCGAGGTGCCCCGGGACAGCACCCGCGGGATCACCATCAGCCCCCGGGCACCGACCTTGGCGGCATGGGCGGCATGGGCGACCGCCAGCCGGGTGTTCACCGCGCCGGTGCCGACGATGACCGGCACGCCGGCATCGACCAGCCGGGCGACACCTTCCATCCGCTGGGCATCCTCCAGCAGCGGCCAGTCGCCCATCGACCCGCAATAGACCACGGCCGACATGCCGGTGGCGATCAGGTCCCTGCCCATGCGCACCAGCGCGTCGAAATCGGGCTTCCGGTCGGCGGTGCAGGGCGTCATCAGCGCGGGCACGCAGCCCGAGAAGATCGAGGGCGTCATGGTCGGGTCCTCCGTCGGTGGACCCCGCGGGGCCGGAGGGCCGAGTCGGGTCCGATGCTCATACTCTTTGTATTCTTATTGTCGACAACACGCCAAAATGCAAGCCGTCCCGCCGGCGGACGCGGCGCATTGGCCCGCCAGCACGGCGCGAAAGGGTCAGAGATCGATCTGCTGGCGCCGGTCGGCCGCGATCATCGACTGGATCTGGCGCACGATCTGGTCGGCATGGGCGCTGGCGATCCGGTCGGCCGCGGCCACGTCCCGGGCGGCGATGGCGGCGATCATGTCGTCGTGCTCGATCACATAGCGCTTCGGCAGCCGGTCATCGAAGGACGAGTAATAGATCCGTAGGATCCGCCGGCCTTCGTCCAGAAGGCGGCAGAACAGCCCGGTGTAATAGGGATTTCGGCCCGCCTCGGCGATGGCGGCGTGGAATTCCCGGTTGGTGGCGATCATCTCGAGCGCGTCGCGATCCTCGACCGCCCGGGCGAATTCCGCCTGCCGCGCCCGGATCGTGGCCAGATCGGCCTCGGTCCGGTACTCGGCGGCCAGCCGGGTGGTCACCCGGTACATCAGCGTCAGCGCCTCGAAGAAGCTGTTGAGCTTCAGGAAGTCGATGTTCGACACCACGGTCGAGCGGTTCGGCAGCGTCGTTACCAGACCTTCGCTGGCCAGCCGCACCAGCGCCTCGCGCACCGGGGTGCGCGACATGGACAGCCGCTCGGCCACCTGGATCTCGTCGATCGGACTGCCCGGGGCCAGGGTCAGGTTCAGGATGTCGTTCCTGAGGATGTCGTAGACGTACTTGACGCCCGAGCCGCGCTTCCGTTCGGGGTTCCGCTCCGGGGCCATGCCGCTCATCGACGCCTCCTAGTCGACAGGCTGGATACTGCCCTTTCCCGCGGCGATCAACACGCCCCGCGTGGTCCCGGCCAGCCGGCACGCGGGCTCACAGCCCGAGGTCCAGCAGCGCCTGGCGCATCACGGCCGGATCGGCGTCGATCCCGGTCCAGTGTTTCAGGCCGATCACCCCCTGACCGACCAGCATCCCCAGCCCGTCCGCAGTGCGGCAGCCGCGCGCGCGGGCTGCCTGCAGCAGCTTCGTCAGCGGCGGATTGTGGATGCCGTCGGCGACGACCATGTCCGGGGACAGCGTGGCGTGGTCGATGTCCGGCGTCGCCGCCACATCGGGCCAGAGCCCGACCGAGGTCGCGTTGACCACGATCCCGGTGCCGGCGGGTATCCGGTACGGCCCGTGCCACGGCGCGTGGTCGGCACTGGCCGGGGTCTTCTCGGCGACCAGCCGCGCCACGGCCGCGCCGCGCCCCGGGTCGCGGTTCACCACGGTGATGTGGTCGACCCCGGCCAGCGCCAGTTCCACCGCCACCGCCCGCGCCGCGCCGCCGGCGCCGAACTGCACCACCCGCTGCCCGGCGGCATCGCAGATCGCGCGGAGCGCCGCGACGAAGCCCTTGCCGTTGGTGTTCTCGCCGATCAGCGCGTCGCCCCGGCGCACCACGGTGTTCACCGCCCCGATGATCGCGGCGGAGGCGCCCAGCCCGTCCAGGTGGTCGATCACCGCCACCTTGTGGGGGATCGAGCAGTTGAAGCCGCGCCAGCCCATCGCCCGGGCACCGCGGACGGCGTTGCCAAGGTTTTCCGGGGCCACCTCGAGGTTGATGTAGCGCCAGTTCAGCCCGTGGTCGCGGAACGCGGCCTCGATCATCGCGACGGTCGGGTTCTCGGCTGCGGGCATGGCGAAGGAGCCGGTGATCGGCAGCAGGAAGTTGTGGGGCATCGGGTGTCTTTGTGGGATCAGGCGGCGGCGCGGTGGCCGGCCCAGCCAGTCGGCCAGTGGCCGCGGCATCGCGGGATAGGTCGCGCGGATCATCGGGCCTTGGATGTTGCCCAGCATCTGGATGTTGCCGCGCGCCGCCGGATCGCCCGGCAGGCCATGGCAGAAGTCGTTCACCGACAGGGTCTTGGCGAAGCGGGTGGCGTTCACCTCGAACGGCAGGAGGCCCATCAGCCCGGTCAGGTGGTGGTTCATCAGGTTTCGCCCGACCACGCCCGAGCGGTTCGCCAGCCCCTCCGGGCAGGCCTCGGTGGCCGAGCGCAGCAGGATCAGCGCCGAATTGATTGCCCTCGCGCCGAGCACGAAGAGCGGCGCCGTGATCCGGCGGGTCTCGCCGCCCTGGCGCAGCTCGGCGGCAAGGATCCGGCGGCCGGCGGCGTCGGGGATCAGCCGCGTCACCTCGGCCTCGGTCAGGATGGTCACGTCCGGGTGCGACCGGATGCAGGCGATCAGCCGGGTTTCGGCGTCGCCCTTGGCGCCGAAGCGGCAGACGAAGGCGTCGCAGGTGCCGCAGCGCCGGCAGGCGCCGCCATCGCCAAGGTCGATCGCCGTCGGCATCGGAAACGGCGTCAGTCCCGCGGCCGCCAGCGCCCTGCGGCCATCAGGGCGATGACCGGTTCGTGCGGCACCGGGCCATGGCGGAAGGGCGCCGAGCGGGGCGGTTCGGTCGGGTCGATCCCGGCCGCGCCCCGCACGCCGAACAGCGCCTCGGCTTCGCCATAGAAGGGCTCCAGATCGCCATAGCCGACCGGCCAGGCCGGCGAGGTGCCGTCCTCGTGCGGGGTCCGGGCGAAGTCGCTTTCGCGGCAGCGGAACATCGCCGTGCCGTAGAACTTGGTGTGGCCGCCAAGGTAGTAGAATTGCCCCGGCAGGAAGCGCGGCCCGGACGGGTCCTGCCATTCCTCGGTGATGCGATAGCGGTTTTGCACGAAGACCGCCTCGGCATCGCTCAGCTCGGGCTCGTCCTTCGGCGCCGGGCCGCGTTCCAGCAGCAGCACCTTCGCGCCCGTCCCGGCCAGCTTCAGCGCCACCGCGGCGCCGCCGACCCCGGCTCCGATCACGACGACATCCGGCGTGGCACCGGGCCCGGTCAGATGGTCGGTCATGGTCGCTGTCTCCCCCCTGTGGCTGGTGGCACTCTGACCCCGGCGGGCGCCGCTGCCCATTCCCCTTGGCCGCAAGGTCTTGTGAGGTTGCCGCATTCCTGCCGCCAAGGAACCGGATGCAGCCCTGGTCCGAAGCGGTCTCGATCCCCGAAGGCCAGTCCTGCCTGATCTATGACCGGCAGCTGCCCGCCATCGCCTTCAACTGGCACTACCATCCGGAATTCGAGCTGACCCTGACCCTGAACAGCCGCGGCACGCGGCTGGTCGGCGGGCATCTGGACCCCTACGACGATGGCGACCTGGTGCTGCTGGGCCCCGACCTGCCCCATGCCTGCCAGTCCGGGTCGCTGGTGGATCCGGCGGGCGTCCATCGGGCGATCGTGTGCTGGTTCACCGCCGGCTGGGCCGGGGCGCTGGTCCGGCTGATGCCCGAGCTGGGCGGGCTGGGCGCGCTGCTGGGCGAGGCCGCCGGGGGCGTGCAGTTCGGCCCGGCCACCGCGGCGGCGCTGCGCCCGGCGATCCTTGATCTGGCCCGCCTGCCCGCCGACCGGCGCATCGTCGCGCTGCAGGGCGTGCTGCTGGCGCTGGCCGGGGCGCCGGACCGCAGCACGCTGGCCGCCGCCACCCCCAGCCCGGAGGGGATGACGCGCGACCGGCGGCGCATGGCCCGGGTGCTGGACTGGCTGCACGCCATTACGACCGGCCGATCCGGTTGGCGCCGCTGTGCGCGCTGGCCCCTGTCAGCGAAAGCCAGATCCAGCGCATCTTCCGGCGCTCGACCCGGATGTCGGTCAGCGCCTATGTCACCCGGCTCAGGGTCGGGCGCGCCTGCACCCTGCTCATCCGCAGCGACCGCGGCCTGTCCGCCATCGCCGCCGATTGCGGCTTCACCGATCAGGCGCATCCGGCGCGCTGCTTCCGCGCGGTGACGGGGCAGACGCCCAGCTCGTACCGGCGCGAGTTCCGCGCCCTTGGCGCGCCGGCCCCGGAGGGGGTGTTTCCCATGCGCAGCGGGACCGCAGGGTCCAGAAGCGATCCGGGGCGGGAGTTGCGCCCCGCCCCGGACCTGACCGCCCCGGCCCGCCCGATCACCGCGTGTTCGACAGGACGGACCCCGGCGGATCGCGATCCGATCCGCCCTGAATAGGCCAGCGATGTTGCGCGAGTCCGTGCGACCTGTTTCAGATTGTTGCCGGCGGGCCGGTCACACGCTGAGGCAGAGGTACTTCAGTTCCAGATAGTCCTCGATCCCGTGGCGCGAACCTTCGCGGCCAAGGCCGGATTGCTTGACCCCCCCGAACGGCGCCTCGGCGGTCGAGATCAGGCCGGTGTTGATGCCGACCATGCCGTATTCCAGCCCCTCGCTGACCCGGGTGATCCGGCCGATGTCGCGGGCATAGAAATAGGACGCCAGACCGAAGATCGTGTCGTTGGCCAGCGCCACCGCCTCGGCCTCGGTCTCGAACCGGTAGAGCGGCGCGAGCGGGCCGAAGGTCTCCTCGCCGGTGATCCGCATGTCGGCGGTGACCCCGGTCAGCACGGTCGGTTCGAAGAAGCTGCCGCCCAGCGGATGGCGCCCGCCGCCCTTCAGCACCTGAGCGCCCTTGGCGGTGGCGTCGGCGATATGCTCCTCGACCTTGGCGACCGCGTCCATGTTGACCAGCGGGCCGGTCGTCACGCCGGGCGCCAGCCCGTCGCCCACGTTCAGCCGCCCGACCGCCGCGGCAAGCTTCGCCGCGAAGGCATCGTAGACCCCGGCCTGGACATAGATCCGGTTGGCGCAGACACAGGTCTGGCCGTTGTTGCGGAACTTGGCGATCATCGCGCCCTCGACCGCGGCATCCAGGTCGGCGTCGTCGAAGACGATGAAGGGCGCGTTGCCGCCAAGCTCCATCGAGCATTTCATCACCTGCCCGGCGGCCTGGCGCAGCAGGATGCGCCCGACCTCGGTCGAGCCGGTGAAGGTCAACTTGCGCACCGCCGGGTTCTCGCAGAATTCCTTGCCGATGTCCGAGGCCTTGCGCGAGGTGATCACCGAGAAGATCCCCCCCGGCAGCCCGGCGCGTTCCGCCAGCACCGCCAGCGCCAGCGCCGAAAGCGGCGTCTCGGCCGCGGGCCGGGCGACGAAGCCGCAGCCCACTGCCAGCGCGGGGCCGCATTTCCGGGTGATCATCGCGTTCGGGAAGTTCCACGGCGTGATCGATCCCACCACCCCCACCGGCTGGCGCAGCACGGTGATGCGCTTGTCGCGCTGGTGGCCGGGGATCGTCTCGCCATAGACCCGCCGCGCCTCTTCGGCGAACCATTCGATGAAGGACGCGCCATAGGCGATCTCGCCCTTCGCCTCGGCGAGCGGCTTGCCCATCTCGGCGCAGAGGATGGTGCCCAGATCGTCCTGGTTCGCCATCATCAGGTCGTACCAGCGGCGCAGGATGATGGCCCGTTCCTTGGCCGGGCGCGCCGCCCAGTCGGTCATGGCCGCCTGCGCCGCGGCGATGGCGCGGGCGGTCTCGGCGCGGCCCAGATCCGGCACCACCGCGATCACGTCGCCCCGCGCCGGGTTGGTCACCGGAAAGGTCGCGCCGTCGTCGGCCGCGATCCAGTCGCCCGCCACATAGGCCCGGTCGGCAAGCAGCGCCGGATCCGTCAGAAGGCCCCTCAGATCGGTCACCGAGTCACGCATGTTTGCCTCCACGCCGCAGGATGGTGTGCGGACCTCGCCCGGGGCCGCGGCCCCCTGCGGATGTGCGTGCCATGGCGCCCGGCGCGGTTCAAGCCCGGCGCTTGGCGTGGCGGATCAGGAAGGCGCGGACGGCAGGCAGGATCACCGCGCGCCAGCGTGCCCCATGGAACAGCGAGAAATGCCCGCTGCCGGGATCGACCAGCCGGGCGCGCATCGCCTCGGGCAGGCCGGGACAGAGCCGGTGCGCCGCCGCGGTCGGGCCCGGCGCCGCAATGTCGTCGAGGCCGCCTTCCACCGTCATCAGCGCGGTCGCGCGGATCGCGCCGGGGTCGACCGGAATGCCGCGGTGGACCATCCGGCCGGCGGGAAGCCGCGGGTCGCGGAACACCTGGTCGAGGTTTTCGGTGAAATGCTGGCCGTCGATGTCCATCACCGAGGTGCAGAGGTCGAGGAACGGCGCGGCCACCGGGTCGGCGCCGTCGTCACGGGCCAGCTTGCGGGCGATCTCGCCGTCGCCGCTGCGCCGGTTGGCCAGATAGGCGCGGATCGCGGCCAGTTGAATCCAGGCCGGATAGACCAGCCGCCCGCGCCCGGCATGGGGCGCGTGGACCGGCCAGAGCAGGACCTGGCGGTACCATTCCGGGGCATGGCCGCGCACCGCCGCGACGATCGGCGTCGCCGCCACGTCGGGGTCCACCGGGGCGCCCGCCAGCACCAGCGCGCCGGGCGGCGGCCGGTCGGTGCGCCGGGCCATCAGCGCCGTCGCCGCCAGCGCGGGAACCCCGGCCTGGCACAGGCCGAACACGGCGCTGCCCGGCGGCATCGCCGCCTCGGCGGCAAGGATCGCGTCGATGTTGCCGGCAAGGCCGAACGGACCCTCGGCCAGCGGCACGTGGCGCGGATTGGTCCAGTCGATCACATGGACCCGGAAGTCGGGCAGCAGCCCGACCACCACGTCGCGCATCAGGATCGGGAAATTTCCCGAGATCGGCGGCACCAGCAGCACGTCGCCCTTGGCCCGGACGCCGCGGGCATGGAAGCGCAGGTGGCGGTAATGCGGTGCTGTCGCCACGACCGCGCAGACGACGGGGCGCAGGACCGGGTGACTTGGATCGCCGGTCGCGACCTCGCGGATGTGGAATCCGCGATGCGCCGGCTGCTCGGCGCCCGCAAAGGGCCGGTCGGCAAGACCGGCATCGGGATCGGGGAGGGCGGTCCGGGGCAAGGCGCCTCCGTCAGGGCCGGAGAGGGCGGCGGACGGCCCCGGGGGAGCCGGCGCCGCCCGGCAAGGATAGGCGCCGGGGCGCGCCGCCGCCAGCCGTTTCGCCCGGTCCTGCGGCGGTCCCGCCCGGCGGGTGGCGGCGCCTGTGGCCGGGCCCGGCCTCGACCCCGCGCCGGGGTTGGGCTAGGCTGGGTCGGGACAGACGTTTCAGAGGAAGACCGGCGGGTCGGACTCCGGGCTTGGCGCGGAGCGGGCGCGGCAACCGGTTCCGCCCACACCACGCCATGATCGACGCCTTTCAGCACCTGATGGACTCGGCCTCGTCCCGGGCGACGGAGGTGCTTCTCCTCGTCCTTCTGCCCTTCGTGCGAGAGGACGTGGCGATTGTCGCCGGCGGGCTTCTGGTGGTCGAACGGGGGATGCCGCCCCTGCTGGCCTTCGCCAGCCTCTATCTGGGTGTCGTGGCCAGCGACTTCGCGCTGTTCGGGCTGGGCCGGCTTGCCGGCCGCAACGCCGAGGCGCGCCAGCTTCTGCTCAACCCCCGGTCCGAGCGGATCGGCCGCTGGCTGTGCCTCCACATCCCGGTCGCGATGATCGTCGCGCGGCTGGTGCCGGGGGTGATCTTCCCGACCTATGTGGGGCTGGGCCTTCTGGGGGTGCGCGTGCGGGTGTTCGGGCCGCTGACCATGGCCACCGCGCTGGTCTATGTGCCGGTGCTGCTCTGGCTGGCGATCCGCTTCGGCGAGGATGCGCTGTCCGGGCACGGCTACTGGGTGTGGATCCTGGCCGCTGCCGCGATGGTGCTGCTGACCGCGCAGTGGGCGCGCAACCCGCCCTGGGCGCTGCTGCTCAGGGCCGGAAGCGGCGGATTCGGCGGTCTCGTCCGGCGCCGCGCCGCCAGCGCCGAAAGCCGCGCACCCAGCCATCTGGGCCTGCCGGCGCTGAAGGGGCTGGTGGCGCGGATCGGCGTTGCCGAGAAGATCCCGACGCAGCTGTTCTACTTCCCCCTTGCGCTGCAATGGCTGTGGCTGGCGCTCCGCTTCCGCAGCCTGTCCCTGCCGACGCTGGTCAACCCGCGGATCGAGCTTGGCGGGCTCTGGGGCGAATCCAAGCAGGTCTATCTGGACATGGTTGCCGGCGAGAACCGTCGCTGGCTGGCGCGCTATGCCACGATGGCGCGGGGCCCTGACGCCGCGGCCGAGGGCGAGCGCGCCGTGGCGCTGGCCGCCGCCGCGGGTCTGGGCTTTCCGCTGGTCGCCAAGCCCGACATCGGCTGGCAGGGTTTCGGGGTGCGGCCGGTGGCCGACCCGGACGACCTCTGCGCCTATGTGGCGGCCTTCCCGGAAGGCGCCGCCCTGATGCTGCAGGAGATGGTCGCGTGGGAGGCCGAGGCGGGCGTGTTCTACGTCCGCCGTCCCGGCGACGCCGCCGGCCGGGTCGTGGCGCTGACCTTCCGATACTTTCCCCATGTGACCGGCGACGGGGTCCACAGCGTCCACGACCTGATCCTGGCCGACGAGCGCGCGGCCTGGAAGGCGGGGCTGCACATGGGGCTTCATGGCCAGCACGCCGGCCTGCCGGCGGACGTGCTGGACTCGGTTCCCGCCGCCGGCGCGGTGGTGCGGCTGGCCTTCATCGGGTCGATCCGGGTCGGGGGCCTCTACCGCGATGCCGGCGCGCACATCACCCCGGCGCTGTCGGCCCGCTTCGATGCGATCTCGCGCGCGATGCCCGAGTTCCACTATGGCCGCTACGACATCCGCTTCGGGTCGGTCGAGCGGCTCGAGGCGGGCGAGGACTTCCGCATCATCGAGATCAACGGGGCCGGCAGCGAATCGATCAGCGCCTGGGATCCGGGGACGCCGCTCGGCGAGGTCTACCGCCGGCTGCTGGCCCATCAGCGGATGCTGTTCGAGATCGGCGCGGCGAACCGGGCCCGCGGCTACCGCACGCCGGGGTTCGGCGCCATCCTGCGGGCGGCGTGGAAGCAGCGACGGCTTATCGCCCGCTATCCGCCGTCGCGCTGAGCGGCCTGCCTTGCATCCGGGTTTGGCGCTCCCACCTGTCAGGGGCGCCGGTCGATGCACCACGGCCCCGCACTCTTGTCACCCGCGTGCCTGATGCCGCACATGACCGAGACGCCCCTTCCGTTTCCCGAGGCCGCCCCCGGGCGGCACGCTCTGGCCGACCGGCTGGTCGCGGGCGGGATGGACGCGCGCGACGTGATGATCGCGCCCGCGGACAAGGGCGGGCCGGCCGCACCCACCGGGCGGGCCTGGGCGCTGCGCGAGCGGTTCCAGGCGGTGACCGGCTTCGGGCTTGGCCCTGCGGCCGCGCTCGCCGCGCCGCCCGGCCGGCACCTGCTGGCCGCCGCAGCGGACCGGCCGGCGCTGAGCTATCTGGCGGCGGGCGATCCGGGGGGGCGGCCGATCCTCTTCATCCACGGCACGCCGGGCGATGCCGGCGACTGGGCGCCGTTCCTGAACCGCGTGCCCGCCGGCCAGCACCGGCTGGCGGTCGACCGGCCCGGCTTCGGCCAGAGCGGCCCCGGCGGGCCGATCGTCACGCTGCCCGGGCAGGCCCGGGCGATCGCCGGGCTGATCGAGGCCGGCGGCGCGCCGGCGGTGGTGGTGGGATCGTCCTATGGCGGGCCGGTGGCGCTGCAACTGGCGGCCGCGCATCCCGAGATGGTGGCGGGGGTGCTGCTGGTGGGGTCGGCCGCCGACCCGGCGCAGGAGCGCATTGACCCGATGCAGCGGCTGGCCGCCCTGCGCGGCATTGCCCGGCTGCTGCCCCGGCCGCTGTCCCATGCCAATGCCGAGCTTCTGGTGCTGGCGCGGGAACTCGCCGAATTGGGCGACCGGCTGGGGCGGATCCGGGCGCCGGTGACGATCCTGCAAGGGCTCGCCGACACGCTGGTCCCGCCCGAGAACGCTGGCTACCTGGCCAGCCGGATCGGCGCGGCTGCGCGCCGCCGGGTCGTGCTGGTCGAACGCGCCGGGCATTTCCTGCACATCCTGCGCGGATCGCTGGTGGACTCCGCCCTGCGCCACCTGATCGACGACACCGCGCCGGCGCGCCGGCGCCCCGGGGCGGCCTGATTGTAGCCGGCGCTCCGGCGCCGCCCGCCGGGCGGCGTCCCCGCGTCACCCCGCCCGGAACCGGCGAAGGCGTCGCGGTGGCGTCCCGCCCGGATCGCGCTAGAAGCACCGCGACCGGATGCCGGGGCGCGGCACCGGATTCCCGGGCGGCACCTGTGCGGCAGGCCCGGGGCGTTCAGAAAGGTAGGAAGCATGACCATCACCCGCTACGAATCCTCCGGCCGGATGAGCCAGGCCGTCGTGCATGGCGACACGATCTATCTTGCCGGACAGGTGGGGCACGGCCCGACCGTGACCCAACAGGCCCAGGGGGCGCTGGCCGAGGTCGACCGGCTGCTGGCGCTGGCCGGCGGGTCGAAGGCGTCGATCCTGTCGGTTCAGGTCTGGCTGGCCGACATGGCCGACTTCGCCGCCATGAACGCGGTCTATGACGCCTGGGTCGACAAGGCGAACCTGCCCGCCCGCGCCACCGGCGAAAGCCGGCTCGCCACCCCGGACTATCTGGTCGAGTTCATCGTCACCGCGGCGAAACTCCCGGCCTGAACCGCTGCGCCGGCATCGCGGGGCGACCCGCGATCCTGCGCGCGCCGCCCATGGCCATGGGGCCGCCGCCGCCGCCCTTTCGCCGCCGCCCCCTGCAGAATCGAGCGGGGGCGGTCCCGCGCCACCGGGTCTGGCGCGTCCGGCAGGTCTGGCGGGCACGGGCCCCTGCAGCCAGCGCCGCAGGGGGCGGCCGACCCGCGGCGCCGATCCGCAGCCCGTCGGAGCCGGTCAGGACCCCGGCCTCAGCCAGCGTCCGGCCCCTCGTCAGCGACGGCATCCCGGTCGCGGTAGGCGGCGACGACCGCGCGGCGGACCGGCTCGGGCT
The DNA here is from genome assembly GCA_044221805.1 of Meridianimarinicoccus sp. Lineage (GTDB taxonomy): Bacteria > Pseudomonadota > Alphaproteobacteria > Rhodobacterales > Rhodobacteraceae > Meridianimarinicoccus. The sequence continues at coordinate 750 of JBGAOK010000014.1, read as the reverse complement.
GGACCGCGACCGCCTCGGCCAGGCAGCGCAGCTCGCGGCGCAGGCCGTGGACCTGATCGATCAGCGACAGCAGCATCGAGACCGCATCGTCAGGCAGCGACAGGTCGGACCGCAGGTCGCAGACCAGGCGCAGGCGGGCGACGTCCATCTCGTCGAAGACCGGGCCGGCGGCGCCGGGGGCGGGCCGCACCCAGCCCTCCTGCACCCAGAGCCTGAGTTCGGTCAGCGTGATCCGGCGGATCTCGGTCACGACGGCGCGTTCATCGTAGATCATGTGTCTCTCCGCAGGCTCTCGCGCGCATCGAAGCGCGATGCGGTACGCCAGCTTTCGGCCAGCGCCTCCATCTCGGGGGTGATCTGCCTGGGCAGCGCGATCGTCAGCCGCACGTACTGGTCGCCGGGGTCACCCTTTGCCGGGGCGATGCCCTTGCCCTTCAGCCGCAGCCGGTCGCCGCTGGACGCGCCCTTCGGCACCCGCATGGACACGCTGCCCGTGATCGTCGGCACCTCGACCTTCGCGCCCAGCACGGCCTCGTCGAAAGTGATGGGCACCTCGATCTCGACATCGTTGCCGTCGCGGGTCCAGAGCGGGTGCGGGCGGACCGTGACGGTGACATAGGCATCCCCCGCCGGGCCCTTGCCCAGTCCCGGCTGGCCCTTGCCCTTCAGGCGCAGGGCCTGGCCATCGCGGAGCCCGGCCGGGATCGTCAGGTCGATGCTGCCGCCATCGGGCAGGGTAATCGACCGCTG
>JBGAOK010000013.1:0-48505 GCA_044221805.1 Meridianimarinicoccus sp. | reverse complement strand
GTTCAGCAGCACGTAAGGGTGCGCGTCGGTCACCGTGGGATGGGCGAAGGCGCCCGGGGCGCGATCGAGGCCGCCGTCCGGCAGCGCCGGCCCGGCGGCCCCAGGCGCCGGGTTCAGGCCTCCATCGCCTCCAGCTCGTCGATCAGGCCCGAGATCATCGACAGGCCCTTGTCCCAGAAGTTCGGATCGCTGGCATCAAGGCCGAAGGGGGCAAGAAGCTCGCGGTGGTGCTTCGACCCGCCAGCCTTCAGCATCTCGAAATAGCGGTCCTGGAAGGCCGGGTCGCCCTCCTGGTAGACGGCGTAGAGCGCGTTCACCAGACCGTCGCCGAAGGCATAGGCATAGACGTAGAAGGGCGAATGCACGAAGTGCGGGATATAGGCCCAGAAGGTCTCGTAGCCCTCCATGAAGCTGAAGGCCGGGCCGAGGCTTTCCGCCTGCACGCTCATCCACAGCGCGCTGATGTCCTCGGGCGTCAGTTCGCCCTGGGCGCGGGCGGCGTGCAGCTTGCATTCGAAATCGTAGAAGGCGATCTGCCGGACCACGGTGTTGATCATGTCCTCGACCTTGCCGGCCAGCAGGACCTTGCGTTCTGAAGGTGTCGCGGCCTGGTCGAGCAGGCGGCGGAAGGTCAGCATCTCGCCGAAGACGCTGGCGGTTTCGGCCAGGGTCAGGGGGGTCTGGGACAGCATCTCGCCCTGTCCGGCGGCCAGCACCTGATGCACCCCATGGCCCAGTTCGTGGGCCAGCGTCATCACGTCCCGCGGCTTGCCCTGATAGTTCAGCAGCACGTAAGGGTGCGCGTCGGTCACCGTGGGATGGGCGAAGGCGCCCGGGGCCTTGCCGGGCTTCACCCCGGCATCGATCCAGCCTTTCGCGAAGAACGGCGCGGCAAGATCGGCCATGCGCGGATCGAAGGCGCCATAGGCCTCCATCACCGTGGTCTCGGCATGGGGCCAGGGGATCTTGCGGGCATCCTCCATCGGCAGCGGCGCGTTGCGGTCCCAGACCTGCAGCGTGTCGAGCCCCAGCCACTTGCGCTTCAGCTCGTAATAGCGGTGCGACAGGCGCGGATAGGCGGCGACCACGGCATTGCGCAGGGCCTCGACCACCTCGGGTTCCACGTCGTTCGACAGGTGCCGCCCGGCCTGCGGCGACGGCATCTTGCGCCACGTGTCCTCGATCGCCTTTTCCTTCGCCAGCGTGTTGTGGATCCGCGCGAAGAGGCGCAGCCGCCCGGCAAACACCCGCGCCAGTTCCCGGGCCGCGGCCTCGCGTCGGGGCCGGTCGTGGTCGGTGAGCCGGTCCAGCACCGCCTCGAGCGCCAGATCCTCGCCATCGATGCTGAAGGCCAACTCGGCGATGGTCTCGTCGAACAGCTTGTTCCAGGCGGTGGCGCCGACCGGCGACTGGTCGTGCAGGAAACGCTCCAGCTCGTCCGACAGCTGGTGCGGCTTCATCGCCCTGAGCCGGTCGAAGACCGGGCGGTAGCGGGCCAGTTCGGCATTCGCCTCCAGCAGGGCGGCCAGTTTCGCATCCTCGATCCGGTTCAGTTCCAGCGAGAAGAACACCAGCTTCGTGGTCATCGTGGTGATCCGGTCCTGCACGTCGGACAGGAACTTGGCCCGGGCGGTGTCGCCGGTGTTCTGATAATAGCGCAGCCCGGCATAGGACATCAGCCGGCCGGCCACCTGACTGATGCGTTCGTCCCGGCGGACGCAGTCCAGCAATCCGGCGGCGTCCAGACCGGCCAGCTTGCCCTCGTAGTCGGCGGCGAAGGCGGTACAGGCGGCATCGAGCCAGTCGAGGTCTGCCGCCACCTGCGGTGCATCGGGGGCGGCATAGAGATCGGTCAGGTCCCAGTCGGGCAGCGGACCCAGATCGGCATCCGCCGCGGCGGCGTTGGCGTCGAAGACCGGGGACGGAAGATCGCGCATCTGAAACCTCTCATGATCCTTCGGCCTACAGATAGGCAGGCCGCCCCCGCGGTGGCAACCCGCGCGCGCCGCTTCGGCGGCGGCGCCTGCCCGGGGGCGGCCTCAGCCAGGGCTGGCATAGGCGGCTAGGATGTCGCGCAGATCGTTGATCGTGTTCACTTCCGTCGCCGGCTTGTCGCGTCGCCAGCGCGCCATCCGGGGAAACCGCAGCGCCACGCCGGATTTGTGCCGGCGGCTTTCCTGGATGCCTTCGAAGGCAATCTCGAACACCAGCTCGGGCACGACCCGGCGCACCGGGCCGAAGCGTTCCAGCGTGTTGCGCTTGACCCAGGCGGTGATCTCGCGGAACTCCTCGTCGGTCAGGCCGGAATAGGCCTTGGTGAAGGGCACCAGCGCCTCGCCGTCGCGTACCGCGAAAGTGTAGTCGGTGAAGAGGGTTGCGCGCCGTCCGTGACCGGCCTGGGCATAGATCAGCACGGCGTCGATGCTCAGCGGGTCCAGTTTCCACTTCCACCAGTCGCCGCGCCGGCGGCCGTCGCGATAGGGCGCGTCGCGCCGCTTCAGCATCAGGCCCTCGGCGCCGGCCTCGCGGGCGCCGGCGCGGGCGGCGTGCAGCGCCGGCCAGTCGGCACCGTCCAGCAGCGGCGACAGGCGCAGCGCCACCTGCGCGGGAAGCCCGGCCAGATGCGCCGCCAGCCGGGCGCGGCGCTCGGCGGTCGGCCGCGCGCGCAGGTCGGTGCCGTTTTCTTCAAGGATATCATAGGCCATGAAGACCGCGGGCGTGTCGCGCAGCAGCGCCTTCGACACGGTCTTGCGGCCGATCCGCTTCTGCAGCGCGGCAAAGGGCAGGGGCGCGGCGTCGCGCCAGGCCAGCACCTCGCCATCCAGCACGGTGCCGTCGGGCAGATGGTCAAGGCTGGGGGCGAATTCCGGGAAGCGGTCGGTGATGATCTCCTCGCCGCGGCTCCACAGATGCCACTGGCCGCGGCGGCGGATCAGCTGCCCGCGGATGCCGTCCCACTTGTACTCGGCCAGCCAGTCACCCGCGGGACCGAGTGAGGAAGGGGCGCCATCCAGTTGATAAGCCAGACTGAACGGGTATGGCCGCGCGGCGTCTTCGGCCGGGTCCGGGTTCAGCACCAGGTCGTCGAAGCCGGTCGTCTCGGGCGCCCATTGGCCCATGAGGCGGTGCGCCAGATCCGTCTCGGGGATGCCGGTGGCACGGGACAGGCCGCGGGTCATCAGCTTGCGGCTGACGCCCAGGCGGAAGCCGCCGGTGATGAGCTTGTTGAACACCAGACGCTCATCCGCCGGCAGCCCGGACCAGAGTGCGAGGATGGCGTCTTTCCGTTCCGGTTCAGAGACTTGAGAGAGACGCTTGAGGGTGCCGATCAGCTCGGCCAGCGGGCGGTCCAGGGTATCGCCGGGCGGCGCCGGCAGCAGCAGCGCGATGGTTTCGGCCAGATCACCCGCGACGGCATAGCTTTCCTCGAACAGCCAGAGCGGAATGCCCGCGGCTTCCGCGGCCCATTCGGCCAGACGCGGTGCCGGGATGACCCGCTTCGGGCGCCGCCCGGACAGGAGCGCGATCGTCCAGACCCGGTCGGCGGCATCGGCGGAACGGAAATAATCCGCCAGTGCCAGCACCTTGGCGGTGATTGATGTGGTCTGGTCAAGCTGCCGGACAAGCGCGGCGAAGTCCTGCATGGGGTGGTTCCAGTCGGTGGTCCTGAAGCCTATAGATGGCACGGGACGGCATCGGGTACAGGCCCGAAGGCGTCAGGAGAGCATTCCGGCACCCTCTGGCTACCGATTTAATTTACATAAGTCCGATTACCGACATGACGGATCACCCCCGGCGGGCCCGCCCCGGAGCGATCGGAAACCCATCGGACTTTTGTCGGACTTCCATCGGACCGCTTTTGGGCCGCCTTCCGGTCGCCCGGGCCCGCTGGCAGCGGCCCGGCGGCGGTCAGAGCGGCTGGCCCTTCAGGGCGCGCAGGCGCTGGATCAGGCTCGAGGTGTCCCAGCGCCCGCCGCCCAGATTCTGCACGTCGCCATAGAACTGGTCGACCAGCGCCGCCACCGGCAGCGTCACGCCGCTGTCGCGCGCCTGCGCCAGCGCGATGCCCAGGTCCTTCCGCATCCAGTCCACCGCGAAGCCGAAGTCGAACGTGCCGTCGACCATGGTGTCGGCGCGGTTGGCCAGCTGCCACGACCCGCCGGCGCCCTGGGCCACCAGTTTCGCCACCTTCTTGGCGTCGAGCCCGGCTTCCATCGCCAGGAACAGCCCTTCGGACATGCCCTGCACGATCCCGGCGATGCAGATCTGGTTCACCATCTTCACCAGCTGTCCGGCGCCGACCGGGCCGAAATGCTCGCAGGCCTTGGCATAGGCCGCCATGACCGCGGCCGCGCGGGCGAAGTCGGCGTCGGTGCCGCCGCACATGATGGCAAGCTGGCCGTTTTCGGCCCCTGCCTGTCCGCCCGAGACCGGCGCGTCGAGCACGCCGAGGCCAAGCCCGGCGCCGGCTTCGGCCAGCTCGCGTTCCACTGTCGCCGATGCCGTGGTGTGATCGACGAACAGCGCGCCCGGCGCCATGCCGGCGAAGGCGCCGTCCGGGCCCAGCACCACCGCGCGCAGGTCGTCGTCGTTGCCGACGCAGGCGAAGACGATTTCGGCGCCTTCGGCTGCGTCGCGCGGGGTCCGCGCCGGCCGGCCGCCATGTTTCGCCGCCCAGGCCTCGGCCTTGGCGAAGGTGCGGTTGTAGACGCTCACCCGGTGCCCCGCCGCCTGAAGGTGTCCCGCCATCGGGAACCCCATCACTCCGAGCCCGAGGAATGCCACCTGTGCCATGTCCTGATCCTTTCGCCCCGTTGCTGGTCCCGGAATGCGCCAGCCCGGCGGCACAGGTCAATGGCCGCGCCGCCGTGCCCCGCCGGCCACAGGTTGCGGCGTTCTGCCAATTGCCGGCCGATGGCTTGCGTGGTGGAACCCAACCGGCTTTAGGCTATTAGCAACAAACCGGGCGCCGACGAAGCAGGGTCTGCCGCCCGATGTCCGGACAAAGTCGTCGAGGGAGGCATTCCGGTGCACGTCCGAGTGCTGCAGGCTCTTGCCCTGTCGGTTGTCGCGTCCCCGGCCCTTGCGCTGGGGTCGCTGACGCTGGACGTCGTGGGCATCGAGGACCCGCAGGCCCGGCAGGCGCTGGATGCCCGGCTGGAAAACGGCTCGCTGCTGTTCGCGTCGAGGGACGAGAAGGCCGGCAACGACCGCGACCTGTTCGGGGCCGCGCTGGCCGATTACCGGCGGCTGATCGGCGTTCTCTACAACGAGGGCTATTACGGCCCGGCGATCTCGATCCGCATCGACGGGCGCGAGGCGGCGGATATCGACCCGTTCAGCCCGCCGGCGCAGATCCAGACCATCGCCATCGTGATCGATCCGGGGCCGATCTTCACCTTCGGGCTGGCCGAGGTCGGCCCGCGGGCGCCGACCGCCACCGCGAACCCGATCGTGCCCGGCTTTGCCAAGGGCCAGACCGCCCGTGCCACGCTGGTGGGCGACGCGGCCAATGCCGGGATCAACGAATGGCGCAATGACGGCCATGCCAAGGCGGGCGTCGCGGCGCAGGAGATCGTCGCCGACCATCCCGAGCGCGAGCTTGAGGTCGACATCCGCCTGGCCCCCGGCCCCGAGCTGCGCTTCGGCCGGCTGAGCATCGAGGGCGACACCGAGGTCAGCCACAAGCGCATCCGGCAGATGATGGGCTATCCGGGCGGCCAGGTCTATTCGCCGGAAAAGCTGAGGAAGGCGGTCAACCGGCTGCAGCGCACCGGCGTCTTCCGCACCGTGGCGGTGACCGAGGCCGAGGTGCCGAACCCGGACGGTACGCTCGACTATACCATGACGGTGATCGACGAGAAGAAGCGCCGCTTCGGCTTCTCGGCCGAGGTCAACACCCTGGACGGGATCACCGTGGGCGGCTTCTGGCTGCACCGCAACCTGTTCGGCGGCGGCGAACGGCTGCGCATCGAGGCCGAGGCGGCCAATATCGGCGGCACCGAGACCGGCTTCGGCGGCCGTGGCGGCACCGATTACAGCGCCTCGATCCGCGAGACGCGCCCCGCCACCTTCGGTCCCGACAACGACCTGTTCGTGTTCGGCGACCTCGAGTCGAACGACGACCCGGACTATTCCGAAACCTCGGTGGTCGTGGGTCTGGGCATCACCCGGCACTTCAGCGAGAGGCTGACCGGCGAGGTCGCCGCCGGCCTGCGCTATTCCGACGCCGACGACGCCTTCGGGTCCTCCGAATACTATCATGCGGTGCTGCCGTCCCGGCTGGAATGGGACCGCCGCGACGACATCCCGAACCCGTCCGAGGGGTTCTATTTCAACGTGAGCGCGGTGCCCTATGTGGCGCTGGACACCCAGTCGGAAAGCGGCATGACCTCGCAATGGGACGGCCGCGGCTATCTCGGTCTGGGCGAAGCCAAGCGCACGGTCTTTGCCGGCCGGGTGCTGGTGGGATCGGTGGTCGGCTCGGCGATCGACCGGACGCCGCCCGACTTCCTGTTCTTCTCGGGCGGCGGCGACACGGTGCGCGGCTTCGCCTACCAGAGCCTCGGTGTCACCCTGCCCAACGGCAAGGTCTCGGGCGGGCGGGGCTTCCTGGGTCTCTCGGCCGAGATCCGCCAGCAGGTGACCCAGAACATCGGCCTGGTCGGCTTCGTCGACTGGGGCTCGGTCGGGCCGGACAGTTTCGTCACCGCCGGCGACCCCTACCAGACCGGCGTCGGCATCGGGGTGCGCTATGGCACGCCGATCGGGCCGATCCGGCTGGACGTGGCGACCCCCTATTCCGACCAGAACGACCGCTGGCAGGATTATGAGCTTTATATCGGCGTCGGGCAGGCTTTCTGATGCGCTGGAAACCCCTCCTTGCTGCCGCCGTGGTCTCGCTGGGCCTGCTGGCGGTGCCGTCCTGGCAACTGACCGCGCAGACCGGGACCGGGACGGGGACCGCGACCGGGACGCCGACCGCGCCACCGCCGGCCGGGGCGCCGGTGACGCCGGCCCCGGCCGCGCCCGCTGCCGCGGCCGAAGACGCCGGCTTTCTGGAACGCCAGCTTGCCAAGCTGCTGGGCGGCGAAGGCCGCGACGTGCGGGTATTCGGCCTCAGGGGCGTGCTGAGTTCCCAGGCGACGATCGAACGGATCGAGGTCGCGGACGCCGACGGGGTCTGGCTGACGGTGCGCGACGTGGCGCTGGACTGGCGCCGGGTGGCGCTGCTGCGCCGCCGGCTCGAGGTCAACGCCCTGACCGTGGGCGTGGTCCAGATGACCCGCAAGCCGCTGCCCCTGCCCGGCGAGGCGCCGGCGCTGGCGGCGGATGCGGCGGCGAAGCCGTTCAGCCTGCCCGAGCTGCCGGTGGCGGTGGATGTGCGCCAGCTGTCGGTGGGCGCGCTCCGGCTGGCCGAGCCGGTGCTGGGCGTGCCGGCGATGCTGTCCCTGAGCGGCTCGGCGCAACTGGCCGGGGGCGCCGGCAAGGTGGCGCTGTCGGCGGTGCGGATCGACGGGCACGACAGCCGCTATGTGCTGGACGCCGGGTTCGACAATGCCACCCGCCAGACAAGGGTGAACCTGACCCTGAACGAAGGCGCGGGCGGGCTCGTCACCCAGCTTGCCGGGATCCCGGGATCGCCGCCGATGACTTTGAGCATCACCGGCGACGCGCCGCTCAGCGACTTCACCGCCACGATCGCGCTGGCCACCGACGGCGAGGACCGGCTGAACGGCACCGTGGGGATCCGCGACGTGGACGCGCCGGGGCTGCTGACCGGGGTCGAGCGCGAGATCACCGCGACCCTTGCCGGCGACGTGGCCGAGCTGTTCCTGCCCGACTACCGGGACTTCTTCGGCCGGCAGACCGAGCTGAACCTGAAGGCGCTGTCGGGGCAGCGCCGCGGCCTGGACATCCAGACGCTGGAACTGACCACCCAGGGGCTGCGGCTGCAGGGGACGGCGGACCTGAACGAGGCCTTCCTGCCCGAGGCGGTGAATCTGACCGCCGATCTGGGCCAGCTGAACGGCCTGCCGGTGGTGCTGCCGCTGCCCGGGCCGGCGGTCCTGGTGCAGAAGGGCACGGCCGCCATCCAGTTCGACGCGGCGAAGGGCGACGGCTTCACCCTGAAGCTGGAGCTTGACGGGGTGCAGCGCGCCGACGGGATCCTGATCGACCGGCTGGCGCTGAACGGCGACGGGGTGCTGTCGCGCAGCGGCCCCACCGTGATGTCGGGCATCGCCGCGGCGATCACCGGGGGGATGAGCGGCTTTTCCTCGACCGACCCGGCGCTGTGGCAGGCGGTGGGCGACGACGTGACCCTGACCGGGCGGCTGGACTGGCGCAAGGCCGGGGCGCTCAGGCTGGACGGGCTCGACATCCGGGCGGGCGATCTGGGCCTGACCGGATCGGCGGTGGTGGACGGCCTGCCGGACGGGCGCCCGGTGCTGAGCACCGACCTGAAGGCCACGGCGGCGGACCTTAGCCGCTTCTCGGCGATTTCGGGGCAGACGCTGGCGGGCAGCATCACGACGGCTGTCACGGCGCGCTATGACGTGATCTCGGGCGCGTTCGATGCCGATCTGGACGGCACCACGACCGATCTCGCGGTCGGCCAGCCCGGCGCCGACGACCTGCTGGCGGGCGAGGTCAGGCTGGGCCTGTCCGCGGCGCGCACGCCCGAGGGGCTGGCGCTGGACCGGCTGAGCATCGCCGGACAGCGGGTCAGGCTTGACGGCTCGGCCGCGGTGTCGCCGGACGGGTTCCCGCGCCTGGTGCGGCTGGCGGGACGGGTCGGCGCGACCGAGGGGGCGCCGGTCACCCTGCCCGTTCCCGGCGCGCGGACCACCCTGCAATACGCCGCCGTGGACGTGGACTACGACGCCGCCCGCGGCGAAGGCTTCCGGCTGCGCCTCGACGGGCAGGACTTCCGGCAGGAGGGCGTGATCCGGCTGGACAGCGCGAAGGTCACGGCCGACGGCACGCTGGCCCGCGCCCCCGAGGGCGGCGTGACCGGCGCGGCTGCCACCTTCGCGGCCGAGATCGCCGGCGCCAAGGCCGAGGATCCGGCGCTGGATGCCGCGCTGGCCGGCGGGGCGACGCTGGCGGGCAAGCTCGACTGGCAGGCGGCCGAGGACCGGCTGGCGATCAGCGAGCTGGCCGCGACCTCGGGCGGGCTGAGCCTGACCGGACAGGCCGCCATCGACGGGCTGAAGGCCGGGGCGCCGGGCCTCAGCGTGAACGGGACACTGGCCAGCGGGCCCCTCGCCCGGTTCTCGGGTCTGGCCGGGACGCCGCTGACCGGGACGCTGGATGCCAAGCTCGACGCCCGCTTCGCGCCGGAGACCGGCTTCTTCGACGCCACGCTCGACGGCACCGCGACCGACGTGACCGTGGGCGACGCGGGCGCCGATGCCCTGCTGGCCGGCCCGGTGGTGCTTGGCCTCAGCGCGCGGCGGGATGCCGGCGGGATCGTGGTCGACCGGCTGAGCGCCCGGGGCGAGCGGCTGGTGCTGGACGGCAAGGCCCGGATCGGCGCCGACAACTGGCCGGAACTGGTGGACCTGACCGGGCGGATCGGCACCCAGGGCGGCACCCCGGTCCGCCTGCCGGTGCCGGGGCAGACGATCCGCCTGGGCAGCGCCGACATCGCCGCGCGGTATGACGCCGCGAAGGGCGACGCCTTCAGCGTGACGCTGTCGGCCCGGGACTTCGCCCAGGCCGGCGGGATCGCGGTCGGCGCGGCCGACCTGAGCGCCAACGGCGTGGTCCGGCGCGACGCCGGCGGGCTGGCCGGTGCCTCGGCCACGGTCACCGGGCAGGTGCGCAATGCCAGCGCGGCGGATCGCGGCCTGTCGCAGGCGCTGGCGCCGGGGGGAGATCTGGCGGCAAAGCTCGACTGGACCCGGGCCGAGCGCCGGCTCAAGGTCGGCGACCTGACCCTGACCTCGGGCCAGGCGCGCCTGACCGGCAGCGGCGAGGTGCAGCGCCCGGGCGCCCCGGACATGGCGGTGAAGGCCACGTTCGATGCCGGATCGGGCCCGCTGGGCCGGTTCGGCGGGCTGGCCGGGCGCAACCTCGGCGGCAGCGTCGCGGCGGGCGGCAGCGTCGCCTATGCCCGCGACAGCGGCCATTTCGACGCCGACGTGAAGGTCACCGGGACCGAGGCGCGGATCGGCCACGACCAGCTCGACCAGATCCTGCGCGGCACCTCGGAAATCACCTTCAAGGGCCGGCGCAACCAGAACGGGCTGGTGATCGACACCGCCCGGATCACCTCGTCCGAGCTGAACATGACCGCCACCGGCGGCGTGCAGAACGGCGCGGTCAGGATCAACATCGACGGCGGGCTGCGGGACATGGGCCTGTTCACCCCGGAGTTCCGCGGGCCGTTGACGGTGAAGGCGGCGGTCACCGGGCGCAACAACGTCTGGTCGGTGGATGGCAACCTGACCGGGCCGGGCGGCTCGCAAGCCCGGGTCACCGGCGACGTGCTGCGCCCCAACGGCACCATGGGGGTCCGGGCGCAGGGCACCCTGCCCCTTGGCCTTGCCAACCAGTTCATCCTGCCCCGCACGCTGGAGGGCAACGCCCGCTTCGACCTGAGCCTGAACGGCAAGCCGGGGCTTGGCGCGCTGAGCGGCACCGTCACGGTCGCGGGCGGGCGCTTTGCCGACCCGGTGAACCGGCTCGCGCTGGAGCAGCTGGCGGTCACCGCCCGGCTGGGCAATTCCCGGGTCGAGATCGACGCCACCGCCGCCGTCGCCTCGGGCGGGCGGATCGCGGTCAAGGGGCCGATCGGGCTGACCGGCGACTTTCCGGCCAATCTGACCGCGACCCTGACCAATGTCCGGCTGGAGAACCCGATCCTCTACACCATCGATCTGGGCGGGCGCGTCACCATGGTCGGGCCGCTGCTGGGCGGGGCGAAGATCGCCGGGCGGATCGACATCGCCCGGGCCGAACTGCGGGTGCCGCAATCCCTGTCGACCGGCGGCACGATCCTGGACATCCGCCACAAGGGCGAGCCCAAGGACAGCCGCGTCACCCGCCAGCGGGCCGGGCTTCTGGGCAGCGACGGGCGCAGCGGGCCGGCGGTGGGCAGCGGGCCGTCCTACGGGCTTGACCTGCTGATCTCGGCGCCGAACCAGATCTTCGTGCGCGGCCGTGGTCTGGACGTGGAACTGGGCGGGCAGATCGCCATTGCCGGGACCACCCAGCGGCCGGTGCCGACCGGCGGGCTGGAGCTGATCCGCGGCCGCCTGGACGTGCTGGCGCGGCGGCTGGAATTCGAGGAGGCGCGGATCACCCTGCAGGGCGATCTGGAGCCCGACCTCTACATGGCGGCGACCTCGCAGAATGCCGGGATCGACGCGCGGATCGTGATCCAGGGGCCGGTGGGCGAGCCCGAGATGTCGTTCGAATCCTCGCCGCCGCTGCCCGAGGACGAGGTGCTGGCGCAGCTGTTCTTCGGCCGGTCGGTGCAAGACCTGAGCCCGCTGCAGGTGGCGCAGCTGGCCGGGGCGATCAACAACCTGACCGGCGGCGGCGGGCCGGGCCTGTTCGGCAAGGCGCGCCAGGCGCTGGGGGTGGACCAGCTGTCGCTGGGGACCGACAAGGAAGGCAACACCACCGTGACCGCCGGGCGCTATCTGAGCGAACGGGTCTACAGCGACGTGACCGTGGGCGAAGGCGGGCGGACCGAGCTGCAGCTGAACTACGAGATCCTGCCCGGCTTCAGCGCCAGGGGCAGCTTCGACAACGCCGGCAACACCGGTCTGGGCGTGGTGTTCGAGAAGGATTACTGAGCCCGGCGCCCGCCGGCCGCCGCGGGGCCTGCCGCCCGGTCAGTCGAGGATGTCGGCGAAGACCTCGTCGACGATGTGCGCAAGCTCCGGCACCGCCAGAAGCTGGCCGGCCACGGTCAGGCTTTCGGTGTGGAAGAACCGCCCCTGCACATAGGGTTCGGATTCCCACAGCATCTCGTAAAGGTCGAGCGCCAGTCGCATCGCCGTGTGCGGGCCGCAGAAGACCGACACCAGCGGGGACCAGCTGGCCGTCTCGGTCTCGATCCGGGCGACGGTGGACTGGATCGCGGCCAGGTCGCCGATCGGCACCCGTTCCAGGTCGATGCCGGGCTCGACCACCACCAGCCGGTTCTCGCGCGGGCGGATGAGGCCGGCGGCATAGGCATCGCGCACCGTGGCGATCACCTCGTCGCGGTCGAAGGCCCGGCGCATCAGGCCGATGGACAGGCCGGTACGGGCATCGCGGCGGATCGTGAACAGCGAACTGCCCTCTTGCGGGTCCGCCTAGCCGAGCGCGTAGCCGGCGCCGCGGACGGTTCTGACAGGATCCTCGCCGCCGTGCTGGCAGAGGGCCTTTCGCAGGCGGCCAATATGCACATCCACGGTCCGCGTGTCGACATAGATGTCGCGGCCCCAGACCCGGTCCAGAAGCTGCTCGCGGCTCCAGACCCGGCCCGGCTTTTCCATGAAGGTGGCCAGCAGGCGGAATTCGGTCGGGCCGAGCTTCAGCAGGTTCCCGGCGCGGAAGACCTTGTGGCTTTCCGCATCCAGCGTGATGTCGGCGAATTCCAGCACCTCGCCCACCGTGGCGGGCCGGGTGCGGCGGAGCTGGGTGCGCACCCGCGCCATCAGCTCGACCACGGAATAGGGCTTGATGACATAGTCGTCGGCGCCCGTTTCCAGGCCGCGGACCCGGTCGACCTCCTCGGCGCGGGCCGAGAGCATGATGATCGGCACGTTCCGGGTCTCGGCCCGCGCCTTGAGCTGGCGGCAGACCTCGATGCCCGAGACATTGGGCAGCATCCAGTCGAGCACGATCAGGTCCGGCGCGTTCTCCTGCACCAGCATCAGCGCCTCTTCGCCGTTCTCGGCGCGGGCGACGCCATAGCCTTCGGCCTGAAGGTTGTAGGCGATGACTTCGCGCTGCGCGGGCTCGTCCTCGACCACCAGCACCATGGGTTGCGCGGGCGCTACCACGTCATTCCCCCTTCGGATCCGTCATGAACGCCGTCTTGTCGTTCTTCGGCCGGACATCGGTCGGCATGTCGCCGGTGACCAGGAAGATGACCTGATCGGCGATGGATGTCACGTGATCGCCCATCCGCTCGATGTTCTTGGCGATGAAGTGCAGATGCATGCAGCCGGTGATGTTGCGCGGGTCTTCCATCATGTAGGTCAGGAAGGTGCGGAACATCGCGTTGTACATCTGGTCCACATCGGTGTCGCGCAGGCGCACGTCCTGGGCCAGGGCGAGGTCGCGGCGGATGTAGCTGTCCAGCGCGTCCTTCAGCATCATCTCGACCGCCTGCGCCATGCGCCGGACGTCCGATGGCGCGCTATCCAGCGGCTGCATCTGCACCAGGACCGAGGTGCGCTTGGCGATGTTCTTGGCATAGTCGGCGATGCGTTCGAGGTTGGCGCTGATCTTCATCACCGCCAGCACCACGCGCAGGTCCTTCGACACCGGCGAGCGCAGGGCGAGAAGGCGGGCCGCCTCCTCGTTGATCAGCATCTCCATCTCGTCGATGGCGCGGTCGCCGCGGCGCACGGCCATGGCGGCCTCCTCGTCGCGGAACTCCAGCGCCCGGGCTGCGTCCAGGATGGCGCTTTCGACCAGACCGCCCATCTTGAGGATATGTGCCTGAATCGCTTCCAGATCCCGGTCGAAGACCGAGGCAATGTGTTCCTTGACCATAGCTTTTGTCTCCGTCAGCCGATGCGGCCGGTGATGTAGCTTTCGGTCCGGCTGTCCTTCGGGTTGGTGAAGATCTCGCCGGTCTCGCCGTACTCCACCAGTTCGCCGAGGTGGAAGAAGGCCGTCTTCTGGCTGACGCGCGCTGCCTGCTGCATCGAATGGGTCACGATCACCACCGAATAGTTCTCGCGCAGCTCCTCGATCAGTTCCTCGACCTGGGCGGTGGCGATCGGGTCGAGCGCCGAGCAGGGTTCGTCCATCAGCAGGACCTCCGGCTCGGTCGCCACGGCCCGGGCGATGCAGAGACGCTGCTGCTGGCCGCCCGACAGGCCGGTGCCGGGGGTCTGCAAGCGGTCCTTGACCTCGTCCCAGATGGCGCCGCGGCGGAGCGACTTCTCGACGATCGCGTCGAGATCGGCCTTCGACGTGGCAAGGCCGTGGATCCGCGGCCCGTAGGCCACGTTGTCGTAGATCGACTTCGGGAACGGGTTCGGCTTCTGGAACACCATGCCGACCTTGGCGCGCAACTGCACCGGGTCGACCTTCTTGTCGTAGATGTCTTCGCCGTCGAGGGTGATCCGTCCCTCGACCCGGCAGCTGTCGATGGTGTCGTTCATCCGGTTGAGGCAGCGCAGGAAGGTCGACTTGCCGCAGCCCGAGGGACCGATGAAGGCGGTGACGGTCTTGTCCTCGATGTCGACGTTCAGGTTCTTGATGGCCTGGCGGTCGCCATAGAAGACCTGCACGTTCCGGCCGGAGATCTTGGTGGGTTTCACAGTCACGTCCCGTTCCACGATTCGCATGTCGTTCACTTTGATGTTCCCCTTTACCAGCGGCGCTCGAACCTGCGGCGCAGGACGATGGCAACGGCGTTCATGACCAGAAGGAAGAGCAGCAGCACGATGATGGCCCCCGAGGCGCGTTCGTAGAACGCCGGGTCGGACCGCTGGGTGAAGTTGTAGACCTGAACCGGCAGCGCGGTGGCAGGGTCGAAGAAGCCATCCGGCGGCGCCGCGGGGTAGGATTTCACGAAGGCGACCATGCCGATCAGCAGCAGCGGCGCGGTTTCGCCAAGCGCATGGGCGAGGCCGATGATGGTACCGGTCAGGATGCCGGGCATCGCCAGGGGCAGGACGTGGTGGAACACGGTCTGCATCTTGGATGCGCCGACCCCCAGCGCTGCGTCGCGGATCGACGGCGGCACCGCCTTCAGCGCGGCGCGGGTCGCGATGATGATGGTCGGCAGTGTCATCAGCGTCAGCACCAGACCGCCGACGATCGGGGCAGATTGCGGCAGGTGCAGGAAGTTGATGAACACCGCGAGGCCGAGGATACCGAAGACGATGGACGGCACCGCGGCAAGGTTCGAGATGTTCACCTCGATCAGGTCGGTAAACCAGTTCTTCTTGGCAAATTCCTCGAGGTAGATTGAGGCGGCGACGCCGGTCGGCAGCGACAGGGCGAACACGATCAGCATCATGTAGGCCGAGCCGATGATCGCGACGCCGAGGCCGGCGGCTTCGGGGCGCTGGTCCGAGGCGTCGGGCTTGGTCAGGAAGGCCCAGTTGAACCGGGTCTCGAGATGCCCGGCCGCCTTCAGCGCGTCGGCCACATCAAGCTGTTCGGGCGACACGTTGCCGTCAAGCGCAGCGGATTCCCGGGTCACCCGGCCCTTGAAATAGCCGTCGATCCGGCCATTCGCCAGGAATTCGAACTCCACCGTCTGGCCGATCATCTCGGGGTTGGCGATCACGAAGTCGCGCAGCTGGCCGTTCGCCTCCTGCGAGATCATCTTGCCCGTCATGGCTTCGGTCAGACCCGGAATCTCGCCACCCATCTCGGCCACCAGCCGGCTGGTCGCCGCCTTGATCAGCGGCGCATAGGCGAAGGTCATCACCTTGGCGATGTCCTCGGGGTCGCGGTTGCCGGTCGGGTCGACCACCTCGGGCTTCAGTTCCACGTCCATCACAATGAAGGTCTGGAAGAAGGCCGGCACGCCGGTCGACAGGATCGAGGTCAGCAGCACCACAAGAGCGAGAACGCCGATGGCGATCGCCGTCAGGCCATAGAGCCGGAACCGGGTCTCGGAAGCGTTGCGGCGGCGGGTCCGCGCGTCGGTCACATAGAGCGAGCTGGCGGGTTTCTCGACGGTCTTCTCGGGCTCGATGAGGACGTCGGTCATTCGTATTGTTCCCGGTACTTGCGGACGATGTAGAGCGCGAGCACGTTCAGCCCGAGCGTGATGACGAACAGCGTGATGCCGAGCGCGAAGGCAACCAGCGTCTCGGGCGAGGCGAAGTCGGTGTCGCCGGTAAGCTGGCTGACGATCTTCACCGTCACCGTGGTCATCGCCTCGAACGGGTTGAGCGACATCTTGGCCGCGGCCCCTGCCCCCATCACCACAATCATGGTCTCGCCGATGGCGCGCGATGCGGCCAGCAGGAAGGCGCCGACGATGCCGGGCAGCGCGGCCGGGATGACCACCTGCTTGACGGTTTCCGACTTGGTGGCGCCAAGTCCGTAGGAGCCGTCGCGCATCGCCTGCGGTACCGCGTTGATGATGTCGTCCGACAGCGACGAGACGTAGGGAATGAGCATCACGCCCATCACGATGCCGGCGGTCATCACCGACGAGCCGCTGTCGCCGAGGCCGAGAGGCCGGGCGAAGTAGTCACGCAGCATCGGACCCACGGTGATCAGCGCGAACAGGCCGTAGACGATGGTCGGGATGCCGGCGAGCACCTCGAGCATGGGCTTGGCGAGCGAGCGCATCCGCGGCCCGGCATATTCGGCCAGGTAGATGGCGGCGAACAGCCCGATCGGCACCGCCACGAGGAGCGCAATGAAGCTCACATAGAGCGTGCCCCAGAGCAGCGGCAGCATGCCCAGTTCGGAATTGCCGGAGAAGTTCGGCGACCAGGTGGTGCCGAAGAAGAAATGGCTCCAGGAATACTGGCGGAAGAAGTGCCCGGTTTCGAACAGCATCGACAGCACGATGCCGACGGTGGTGAAGATCGCGATCGAGGCGGCGAAGATCAGGATGCCCTTGATCATCAGCTCGACCACGTTGCGGGCGCGGTAGTCGCGCTCGATCCGGCTGTAGCTCAGCCAGAAGGCGACGGCGGCGGCGCCCAGCGACAGCAGGGTCACCACGACGTTGCCCGGATCGGAAAGCCCGGTCAGGATCCGCAGCAGCGACCACAGCACCAGGACCGTTACGCCGGCAAGGAAACTGGCAAGGGCAACGTTCCAGCCGTGGTACGGAAGGAGCGAGTGCATGACCCGGTTGCTGCCGCCCGAGACCGAGACCGCCTTGCGGCGCCCCATCACGAAGCCGACTGCAGCGACGGCGCACAGGATCAGAAAGAGCAGGCCTCCGGACATTTTTCCCCACCAGACCAGGAATTCACGCGGACGAAACGGGAAGGCGGCCCCGCGGGGGGCCGCCTCCGTGCAGGGGTCTTACGAGCCCGAGCCCATGATCACTTCGGCAGCGACGGCCGCCTGGGTCTTGGCGAGTTCGGGATCCGGCACCAGGCCGTAGGCCGCGAGCGGGCCGTCGGGACCGGCAACGGCGTCCGAGACGAAGAACTCGGCGTATTCCTTCAGGCCGGGAACGACGCCGATATGGGCCTTCTTCACGTAGAAGAACAGCGGACGCGACACCGGGTATTCGCCCGACGAGATGGTGGCGACCGACGGCGCAACGCCGTTCATGGTGGCGACCTTCAGCTTGGCGGTGTTGTTCTCGTAGAACGACAGGCCGAACACGCCGATCGAGGTCGGGTTCGATTCGATCCGGGCCAGGGTCTCGGTGTAGTCGCGGTCGATGTCGACCGAACGGCCATCTTCGCGGATCTTGATGCAGGTGGCTTCGGCTTCCTTCTTGTCGGTGCCGGCGGCGATCATCGCCTCGAGCGCGCCCGAGTGTTCGCAGCCGGCCAGGATGACCTTCTCGTTGAACACTTCACGGGTGCCGTGTTTGGTGCCCGGGATGAAGGCCTGGATTTCCACGTCGGGCAGCGACGCGTCGACTTCCGACCATTTCTTCGCGGGGTTCGGCACCAGCTTGCCGTCGACCCACAGATCCTTGGCCAGAGCCTTGTAGATCTGCTGTTCGGTGAAGGTGGTGAAGGCCGGGCCGCTGATCGCGCTGGCGAAGACGATGCCGTCATAGCCGATGCGCACTTCCATGATCTCGGTCACGCCCTTCTCGGCGCAGGCCTTGACCTCGGCTTCGCGCAGCTTCCGCGACGAGTTCGCGATGTCGATGGTGTTTTCACCGACGCCCTCGCAGAATTTCTTCAGGCCGGCCGACGAGCCGCCCGATTCCACGACCGGGGTCGGGAACGAGAAGTTCTCGCCGAAGGCTTCGGCGACGATCTCGGCATAGGGCAGCACGGTCGACGAGCCGGCAACCTGGATCTGGTCGCGCGCGGCGGCGGCGGTGGCGGAAACGGCAGCGACCGCCAGAGCAGAGACGGTCAGTTTCGCGAATGACATGGGATGCTCCTGGTTGAATGGGTCAGGTGGCGTGGCAAGCGGCCATCCTCCCGGCGGCGTATTGCCCGATCGCATGTCTTTTGCGACATTACTGTATCGGTTTTGTGACAATGCGCGGGGCTATGCCGGTTTTGCGTCAGTTGCCCGGTTGCGGCAGCAGGACGGTGAAGCGGCTGCCCTTGCCGACCTCGCTTTCGATCTTCAGCCGGCCGCGGTGGCGGTTCAGGATGTGCTTCACGATCGCTAGGCCCAGGCCGGTGCCGCCCAGCTTCTGCGAGCGGTGGTTGTCGGCCCGGTAGAAGCGTTCGGTCAGGCGATGGATGTGAATCGAATCGATCCCGCGCCCGAAATCCCGCACCGACACCCAGGCGGTCGGCTTGCCGAGGATCGGGTCGCGTTCCTGGGTGCCGTATGTGATTTCGACCTGGTGCCCCTCGCTGCCGTATTTCAGCGCATTCTCGATCAGGTTGGTGAAGACCTGCCGCAGCTGGTCGGCGTCGCCCTGCACCATGGGAAGGGCGGGGCCAGGGACGCAGTCGATGGTCACGCCGATGTCGTCGGCGATCGGGCGCAACCCGTGGCAGACCGACAGCACGATCTCGGGCAGCGACTGCAGCTCGGTCGGGCGGATGCGTTCCTCGGTCTCGACGCGGCTGAGCGACAGCAGGTCGTCCACCAGCCGGTTCATCCGGATCGCCTCGCGCGCCATGATCGCAAGGAAGCGCTCGCGCGCTTCCGCGTCGTCGCGGGCCGACCCGCGCAGGGTCTCGATGAAGCCCAGGATTGCCGTCAGCGGCGTGCGCAACTCGTGGCTGACATTGGCGACGAAGTCGCGCCGCATCTGGCCGGCGGTCTCCAGCGGCGTCACATCCTCGAAGCTGGCCAGCACGCCGGCGTCCCGCCCACGGCCGACCGGGGCGCAGATGACCCGGTATATGGTCTCGATCGTGGCGTTCTTGTGGTGATACCGGGTCTCGTGCACCGCTGCCGACCGGAACGTGTCGGCGATGCAGTCGATCACGTTGGGCTGGCGCAGCACGGTGAAGACGTGCCGCCCCGCCATGTCGGCCCCGAACAGCGTCACCGCGGCCGGGTTGATCCGTGCGATGAGTTCGTCGCGTCCGACGAGGACAAGCGGCAGCGGCACCCCCGCGATCAGGCTGTCGGCGTAGTCGCCGCCCTTGTCCCCAGCCATCGCCTGCCCTTCTGCCATGGTGCTGCCGGTCATGCCCCGCCGGGGGTCCAGACCGTCATCCGGTCGCGGAACAGCCGCATCTTCTGCTGGTAGCGTTCGGCCGACCGCAGCAGGCCCGCCACCGTCGCCCCGTCCAGCGTGCGCACCACCTTGCCCGGCGCCCCCATCACCAGCGAGTTGTCGGGGATCTCGCGCCCCTCGGTCACCAGCGCGCAGGCGCCGATCAGGCAGTTGCGGCCGATCTTGGCCCCGTTCAGCACCGTCGCGCCCATGCCGATCAGGGTTTCGTCGCCGATCTCGCAGCCGTGCAGCATCGCCTTGTGGCCGATGGTGCAGTTGCGCCCGATCGTCAGCGGCTTGCCGGGGTCGGTGTGGAAGACGGCGTTCTCCTGCACGTTGGTGCCGTCGCCGAGGCTGATCGGTTCGTTGTCGCCGCGCAGCGTCGCACCGAACCAGATCGAGACCCCCGACCCGATGATGACCCGGCCGATCACGTTGGCGTCCGGCGCGACCCAGAAATCGCCGTCTTCGGGAAGCGACGGCGCAACGCCGTCGAGGGCATAAAGCGTCATGTGCGGTCCTCGAATTCCTCGTTCAGGCTGCGCACCCGGGCCAGCAGACCGGGCTGACGGCTGCGTTTGAGCCGTTCGGCGGTCACGATGGCACGGATCTGTTCCGCCGCAATGTCAACGTCGCTGTTGACCAGAACGTAATCGTATTCGGCCCAGTGGCTGATTTCGTCGCGGGACCGGCGCATCCGGCCATGGATGATCTCGTCACTGTCCTGCGCCCGGCTTCTGAGCCGGCGTTCCAGTTCGGCGATCGACGGCGGCAGCACGAAGATCGACACCACGTCCTCGGCCCGGACCGAGTTCCGCACCTGCTGGCCGCCCTGCCAGTCGATGTCGAACAGCACGTCGTTGCCGTGGTCCAGCGCGTCGAACACCGGGGCGCGGGGCGAACCGTAGAAGTTGCCGAAGACCTCGGCGTGCTCCAGCAGAGCGGCGTCGCGCACCATCTCAGCGAAGTCATCGTGACTGACGAAATAGTATTCAACGCCATGGGTCTCGCCGGGCCGGGGTTTGCGGGTGGTCGCCGAGACCGAGAACCGGATCGAGGGATCCCAGTCCCGCAGGCGGCGGGCCAGGGTGGACTTGCCGGCGCCCGAGGGCGAGGACAGGATGATCAGCAATCCGCGTCGGGCGGCGTCTCTCGTCATGGGCGTCTCCGAAGGCTTCCGCGCTGCACATGCCCGGCCCGGCCTTGTCCGGTCAAGCGCACAGAGACAACCGGCGCCGGCCCGGCGTTAACCAGTTCTTCGGGATTGCGAGCACTTGTCCGAAAACTTGTGCCAAAAAACCCCGGTGCAGGGACAGGGTCTTCCGGACCGCCCCGGCAAAAAAACGGGCTGCATCGGCGGGGTTGAGGCGGTATGAGAACGTTCAAGGGAATGGACACGTCGTCCGGTGTGCCCGTCGCGCCAGAAGTGATCGATTTCGGAAAGCGTGCAATCGCCATGAAGCACCCGGCACTGTCGCAGGTCGAAGCCTATTGGGAAGGTCTGAGGGGCATGCGGATCGCGCCGCTGAGGTCCGAGGTGGACCCGCGCGGCATCGACCAGGCCCTCGAGAACGCCTTCGTCCTGGAACGGATCGCGCCCGGGCTCGCCCGGTTCCGTCTGGCGGGGATGCACCTGAACGAAGTGATGGGGATGGAGGTCCGAGGGATGCCGCTGACCTCGTTCTTCACGCCGGATGCGCGCCAGATCGTGAACGAGGCGCTTGGCCACGTGTTCGAGCAACCCGCGAAGGTCGAGTTCGAGTTGAAGGGCGAGTCCGGGTCGGGCGAGGTTTCCGGCCAGGTGATCCTCCTGCCGCTTCGCAGCGATCTCGGTGACATCAGTCGCGCGCTTGGCTGTCTTGTGACCCACGGCCAGATCCGGCGCTGCCCCTTGCGCTTCGACATCGTCTCGGCCCGCACCGTGTCGCTGGTGTCAGGGGAAACCGGCCCGCTGTCGGTCCCCTACCCGCAACCGACGGCGCCGGCCTCGGGGGCAGGAAGCCTCGCGGAACCGCGCGGTGCCTATCAGAACCGGCCTCAGGCGGTCCGCCCCGTCCCGGGGCGCCGGGCGCACCTTCGGCTGATTTCGGACAACGAGAAGAAAAGCTGACCCGCGGCCGGCGCCATGCCGCGAAAGGGCCGATCGTCGGAAAGAAAGGGGCACGCCAGCGCGTGCCCCTGATGGCGTCCGGGTGGCATGGCGGAGGCCCGGCTTCCGTGCCTCAGCCGGCGAGGCTCATCCGGGCGTGGCGCGCGGCGGTCAGTTCCTCGGCGACCAGGAAGGCCAGTTCCAGCGACTGGCTGGCATTCAGCCGCGGGTCGCAGGCGGTGTGGTAGCGCGAGCTGAGATCGTCCTCGGTCACGTCGCGGACGCCGCCGGTGCATTCGGTGACGTCGCTGCCGGTCATCTCGAAATGCACGCCGCCCGGATGGGTGCCTTCGGTCTTGTGGACGGCGAAGAACTCGCGCACCTCGCGCAGCACGCTTTCGAAGGGGCGGGTCTTGTAGCCGGTCGCCGACTTGATCGTGTTGCCGTGCATCGGATCGCAGCACCACAGCACGTTGGCGCCCTCGGCCCGGACGGTGCGGATCAGGCGCGGCAGGTGATCGGCCACGGTGCCGGCGCCGAAACGGGTGATCAGGGTCAGCCGTCCGGCTTCATTGGTCGGGTTCAGCGCCGCCAACAGCCGCTTCAGGTCATCGGCCGTCATCGTGGGGCCGCATTTCAGCCCGATCGGGTTCTGCACGCCCCGGCAGAATTCCACATGGGCCCCGTCCGGCTGGCGGGTGCGGTCGCCGATCCAGAGGAAATGCCCCGACCCCGCCACCGGCAGGCCGGTGGTGCTGTCGATCCGGCACAGGGCTTCCTCGTACTCGAGCAGCAGCGCCTCGTGGCTGGTGTAGAAATCCACCGTCCCGAGGGTATGGGCGTTCTCCTGCGAGACGCCGGCGGCGGTGATGAAGTCGAGCGCGTCCGAGATCCGGTTCGCCATGTCGCGGTAGCGTTCGGCCTCGTCGGCCTCGGTGAAGCTCAGGGTCCAGGCATGGACCTTGTGCACGTCGGCATAGCCGCCATGGCTGAAGGCGCGCAGCAGGTTCAGCGTGCCCGCGGCCTGGGTATAGGCCTGCAGCATCCGCTGGGCGTCGGGGATCCGGGCTTCCGCGCTGGGGCCGATATCGTTGATGATGTCGCCGCGGTAGGACGGCAGCTCGACGCCGCCCACCATCTCGGTCGGGGCCGAGCGCGGCTTGGCGAACTGCCCGGCCATGCGGCCGACCTTCACCACCGGGACCTTGGCGGCATAGGTCAGCACCATCGCCATCTGCAGCATCACCTTGAAGGTGTCGCGGATGTTGTCGGCGCTGAACTGCTGGAAGCTCTCGGCGCAGTCGCCGCCCTGGAGCAGGAAGGCCTCGCCCCGCGCGGCCTTGGCAAGCTGCGCCTTCAGGGTGCGCGCCTCGCCGGCAAAGACCAGCGGCGGATACTTGGCGAGCTGGGCCTCGACCGAAGTCAGGGCGGCGTGATCCGGATAATCCGGCATCTGCACCCGCGGCTTGGTTCTCCAGCTCGACTTGTTCCAGGTCTTGGTCATGGCGCGCTCTCCTGTGCGTCGCCGCCCCAGACGCGGGCGGCGCGCGAGTCCGGCCCAAATGCGCGCGCCGCGTCATCCTGTCAAGTCAAAGCGCCGTCCCGTGCTCAGGAATTGACCGTTTCCGGGACGGACGTCTCGCCGTGTTCGAAGCCGAAGACGTTGAGTTCGATCACCACGAAACAGACCAGCCAGAGCCAGGCGTCGATGGCGTCGAGCGGGTTCGAGGCATCGATCGTCCACCACACCGCGCAGCCGAAGATGGTGACATAGAGCAGGCCCTTGGCCAGGTTCACCGCGCGGCGTTCCCAGCCGTCATAGTCGCCGGGGACGTACATCTGATAGACCAGCACCGCGCAGACCCCGAGCCAGGCGGTGGCGTTGACCGCATCGACCCAGTCCTGTTCGCGGATGTAGCCAACCCAAGCATAGACGATCACCGAATAGCAGAACAGGTTGGCCGCGATCAGAAGGCGCTTTTCCCACGGGCCGGCATAGTCCTGGTCCAGCGTGGTGGATTCGTACTCCATCACCCCCAGCAGCATGACCCAGGCGGCGGAATCGAGGAACGCGGTCAGCGTCTCCTCGGTGCGGAGGAAGAAGTAGGTGTTGAGAACCAGAAGCCCGTAGACCGTCCACTTGAACAGCCGGAAACCCTGTTTCGCCAGAGGTGTGGTTGCCATCTTTCGCCGTCCCTGAAGCCTGCGCGACAGGTTCCAGCTTCATGTGACAAACTGATGACAGCCCGCAAACGTCACCCCTCGTCAGCGACCGGGCGTGATGCGGTAAATCGCGCCGTTGCCTTCCGAGATGAACCAGATCGCCCCATCGGGGCCTTCGCGGACGTCGCGCACACGCATCGTCTCGGGGCCCTCGATCCGCTCGGCCTCGGTCATCCGGTTGCCGTCGAGCCGGCTGATCAGGTCGAACTTCAGGCTGCCGACCAGCACGTCGCCCTTCCAGTCGGGCCAGAGCCGACCGGAATAGATCACCATCCCCGACGGCGCGATGGAGGGATCCCAGTAATGCGCCGGCTGCTCCATGCCGGGCTTTGCGGTGCCTTCGCCGATCTTCGCGCCCGAATAGTCCTGGCCGTACGAGATCACCGGCCAGCCGTAATTGGCGCCCTTGCGGATCCGGTTCACTTCGTCCCCGCCCATGGCGCCGTGCTCGACCGCCCAGAGCTGCCCCGTCGCGTCCAGCGCAGCGCCCTGCGGGTTGCGGTGGCCATAGCTCCAGATCGCCGGTTCGGCCCCGGCGGTGGCGGTGAAGGGATTGTCGGCGGGCACGCTGCCGTCGCGGTTCAGCCGGACGATCTTGCCGTTGTGGCGCGCCAGATCCTGCGCGGCCTCGGCGTCGCCGCGTTCGCCGATGGTCAGGAACAGATGCCCGTCCGGCGCCTCGACGATGCGCGAGCCGAAATGCCGCCCGCCGCGGGATCCCGGGGTCATCTCGAAGACCACTTCGAAATCATCCAGCCGGTCGCCGGCCGGGTTCAGCCGGCCGCGCCCCAGCGCCGTGCCCGCGCCCTTGCCCTGCGGCTTCGAGAAGCTCAGATAGACCTCGCGGCTGATGGCGAAGTCGCGCGGGACCATCACGTCAAGAAGCCCGCCCTGCCCGGCCTCGACGACCTCGGGCGTGCCCCGGACCGTCGTTGCGCGGCCCTCCTTCAGGTGCAGCAACCGGCCGTCCAGTTCGGTGACCAGAAGGCTGCCGTCGGGCAGGAAGGCCAGCGACCACGGCATGTCGAGCCCCTCGGCCATGGTCTCGACCCGGAGCGGGCCTTCGGCCGAGTCGAGCGCCGACAACGGGGCCGGTGCCGTCAGGGCCGCAATCATGGCCGCAACGGCCGAGGCAAGGGCGATCAGGGGCTGGCGCATGGCGGGTCCTCCGTCTGACGTGATGCAGAACCTAGCACCTGCGGCGCAACCGGCGAGCCGGCACAACGGCCTGTGAACTTGTTGCAAGCTGGTGCTTTTCAATCCCGGAATCGCGGTCTAGCCTGCCCGCGCAGTGGACAGCCCTGTAGAAACATTCGGGAGACACACATGAAAGGCTTGCTCGCGGCGACCGCCACCCTGGCCATCCTGGCCGGACCGGCTCTGGCGCAGTCCGAGGACGTCAAGGTCGGCATCCTTCTCGGGTTCACCGGTCCCCTCGAATCGCTGGCGCCGCCGATGGCGTCGGGCGCCGAACTTGCGATCAAGGAAGTCAGCGACAGCGGCAAGCTTCTGGGCGGGGCCAAGGTGGTCGCCATCCGCGGCGACGACACCTGCGTCGACTCGGCAGCCGGCACCGCGGCGGGCGAACGGCTGGTGACCTCGGACGGGGTGAAGGCGATCGTCGGCGCCATGTGCTCGGGGGTGACCGGCGCGGTGCT
Source organism: Meridianimarinicoccus sp. (assembly GCA_044221805.1). GTDB lineage: Bacteria > Pseudomonadota > Alphaproteobacteria > Rhodobacterales > Rhodobacteraceae > Meridianimarinicoccus. Next base: position 23,052 of record JBGAOK010000013.1, on the reverse strand, counting down.
GTCGAACGTGGCGATGCCGAACGGCATCGTGATGATCTCGCCTTCGGCGACCTCGCCGGGCCTCTCGACGGTCGAGGACAACGGCCTGTTCTTCCGCACCGCACCGTCGGATGCGCGGCAGGGCGATATCATGTCCCAGATCATCATGGACCGGGGCCTGAAGGAAGTCGCGCTGACCTATACCAACAACGACTATGGCAAGGGCTTGGCCGACAGCTTCCAGACGGCGTTCGAGGCGGCCGGCGGCAAGGTCACGCTGTCGACCCCGCACGAGGACGGCAAGGCCGACTACTCGGCCGAGATCGGCGCGCTGGCCGCAGCGGGTGGCGAGGCTCTGGTCGTGGCGGGCTATGTGGACCAGGGCGGCTCGGGCATCATCCAGGCCGCGCTCGACACCGGCGCGTTCTCGACCTTCGTGCTGCCCGACGGGATGATCTCGGATTCGCTGACCCAGAAGTTCGGCGACAGCATCGACGGCTCGTTCGGCCAGATGCCCGGCTCGGACAGCGAGGGCGGCACGGTCTTCCTGGACCTCGCCAAGGCCGGGGGCTTCGACGGCACCTCGGTCTATTCCAAGGAAGCCTATGACGCGGCCGCGCTGATCCTGTTGTCGATGCAGGCGGCGAAGTCGTCCTCGGCCGGCGACTTCAAGGAAAAGGTGATGGAAGTGGCGAACGCCCCGGGCGAGCCGATCATGCCGGGCCAGCTGGCCAAGGCGCTCGAGATCATCGCGGCGGGCGGCGACGTGGACTATGTCGGCGCCTCGGCGGTTGAGCTGATCGCGCCTGGCGAAGCGGCCGGCGTCTACCGCGAGGTCGAGGTCGACGGCGGTGTGCTGAAGACGATCGGCTATCGCTGATCGTCACGTCACGGTCACAAAAGGCATGGCGCGTGACCGCGCGCCATGCCATAGCGCCCCCCGGGCTGTCTTCAGGAGGCGGGCATGATCGCGGTCGAGAACCTGCACAAGCATTTCGGGGGTTTTCATGCGGTGGACGGCGCGACGCTGACCATCGCCCAGGGTTCGATCACCGGTCTGATCGGCCCGAACGGCGCGGGAAAATCGACGCTTTTCAACGTGATCGCCGGCGTCCTCAAGCCGACGTCGGGGCGCGTCACGATGGCGGGCGAGGACATCACCGGCCTGCCCCCGCACGAGCTGTTTCACAAGGGCCTGCTGCGGACCTTCCAGATCGCCCACGAATTCAGCTCGATGACGGTGCGCGAGAACCTGATGGTGGTGCCCGGTCATCAGGCCGGCGAGGCCCTGTGGAACGCCTGGTTCCGCCGCGCCCTGATCAGCCAGGAGGAAACCGCTCTGGTGAAGAAGGCCAACCAGGTCCTTGAATTCCTGACCATCGACCATCTGGCGAACGAGAAGGCCGGCAACCTGTCCGGTGGCCAGAAGAAACTTCTGGAACTGGGGCGCACCATGATGGTCGATGCCCGCATCGTGTTCCTGGACGAGGTCGGCGCCGGCGTGAACCGGACCCTGCTGAACACCATCGGCGACGCCATCGTGCGGCTGAACCGCGAGCGCGGCTATACCTTCTGCGTGATCGAGCATGACATGGATTTCATTGCCCGGCTTTGCGATCCGGTGATCGTGATGGCCGAGGGCAAGGTGCTGGCGGAAGGCACCATCGACCAGGTCAAGGCCAACGAACAGGTGATCGAGGCCTATCTGGGCACCGGGCTGAAGAACAAGGCCGTGGCCGGAGCCTTATCGGCATGACCCTGACCGCCGCCGCCCTGTCTCCAGCGGCCGCGACCGGGACGCCGTTCCTCGACGCCCGGGGCATGACCGGGGGCTATGGCGCCGCCGACATCCTGCACGGCTGCGACCTCTCGGTGGCGAAGGGCGAGATCGCGGTGATCGTCGGGCCGAACGGCGCCGGCAAATCGACCGCGATGAAGGCGGTGTTCGGGATGCTGACGCTGCGCCAGGGCCAGGTGCGTCTGGGCGGGCAGGACATCACCCGCCTGACCCCGCAGGAGCGGGTCCGCCGCGGCATGGGTTTCGTGCCCCAGACCCACAACGTCTTCCCCACCATGACGGTCGAGGAAAATCTCGAGATGGGCGCCTTCATCCGCACGGACGATTTCCGTGCCACGATGGAGCAGGTCTATCACCTGTTTCCGGTCCTGCGCGACAAGCGCCACCAGAACGCGGGCGAGCTTTCCGGCGGCCAGCGCCAGCAGGTCGCGGTGGGCCGCGCGCTGATGACGAAGCCCGAGCTTCTGATGCTGGACGAACCCACCGCTGGGGTCAGCCCGATCGTGATGGACGAACTGTTCGACCGCATCATCGAGGTGGCGCGAACCGGCATCTCGATCCTGATGGTGGAACAGAACGCAAGGCAGGCGCTGGCCATCGCCGACAAGGGCTATGTGCTGGTGCAGGGCAGCAACCGCTTCACGGACACCGGCGCGGCGCTTCTGGCCAATCCCGAGGTGCGGCGGAGCTTCCTGGGCGGATGACGATGCTGGCCGCCCTGCCCCTGATCGCCGCCACGGCTGCGGCTCAGGTCCCGGCCGGATGGGATCCGGCTCAGGGTCTTGTCTGCCATTTCGACCATGCCTGCATCGAACGTCGGCCCTGTTTCGACAGCCGGGTCGTGGTGACGATCGGGCCGGTCGCCGGCGCGCCCGACCTTGCTCAGGTGGATTTCGGTGACGGGCGCACGCGCATCGCCCGGGTCAGCCAGGACGGGGTCTGGACCAGCCTGCTGACCGAGCCCGACATCGACCACGTCAACCGGGTCGAGGTGCTGGATTTCGCCGCCACCGGCAAGGCGACGCTGGTGGTGAACGACCCCGGCACTGCGGTCGGCCTGATCAGCCGGACCGGCACCTGCGCGCCGGCAAAAGGAACCCCCGAATGATTCCGTCCCTGCGCCAACTGCCCGTCTCGGCTGTCATGACCGCGCTGGCCTGTGCGCTTGGCGCGCCGGCGGGGGCGCAGGACGTTCCCGATCTGGCCTGTCATTTCGACCGGGCCTGCACCTCGCAAACCGATTGCGTGCCGGCCGATGTGACGGTGGGTCTGTCCGACGCCACCGGCGGCGAGGCCACGCTGAGCGTGAAGGGCATCGGCGAGCGCCCGGCGGTCTTCACCTATGGCGGCGGGATGCTCAGCGTCACCGCGAAGCCGGCCGAAGGCATGGGTTTGTGGAGCCTGTCGCTGCCGGACTGGCCGGCGAGCGAGGAGGCCGCCTTTGCCGAGATCTGGGCCGTCGAGGGCCGGATCAGCGCCTGGGCCGGGACCTGCAGCGTGGCGGGGCCGACCGAATGACCGACGCCCCCAAGCCGGACACAACGGAAAGACCCGAATGGACCTGCTGAACGCCCTCGTGGTTCTGGCCAACTTCGTGATCGTGCCGGCGACGGCCTATGGCTGCCAGCTGGCGCTTGGCGCGCTGGGGGTGTCGCTGCTGTTCGCGGTGATGCGCTTTGCCAACATGGCCCATGGCGACACCATGGCCTTCGGCACCATGGCGACGATCTTCGTCACCTGGGGCCTGCAGGCGGCCGGGATCGGGCTGGGGCCGCTGCCGACCGCGCTGCTGGCGCTGCCCTTCGGGATCGCGGCGACGGCGGCGCTGCTCTATGGCACCGACCATCTGGTCTATCGCTTCTACCGCCGGCAGCGGGTGCCCTCGGTGATGCTGATGATCGTCTCGACCGGGGTCATGTTCATCATGAACGGGATCGTGCGCTTCTGCATCGGCGTGGGCGAACAGCGTTTCGACGATGGCAACCGCTTCCTGATGACCGCCCGCGAGTTCCAGGAGATGACCGGGCTGAAGGAAGGCCTGGCGATCCGTTCGACCCAGGCGCTGACGGTGGTGATCGCGCTGGTGGTGGTGGTCTGGCTGTTCTGGTTCCTCAACCGCACCCGCACCGGCAAGTCCATGCGCGCCTTCGCCGACAACGAGGATCTGGCGCTTCTGTCGGGGATCAACCCCGAACGGGTGGTGGCGGTGACCTGGATTCTGGTCGGCGCGCTCGCGACCATCGCCGGGGTCCTTTACGGGCTCGACAAGTCGTTCATGCCCTTCACCTATTTCCAGCTTCTGCTGCCGATCTTCGCGGCCGCGATCGTCGGCGGGCTGGGCAGCCCGGTGGGCGCCATCGCCGGCGGCTTCGTCATCGCCTTCTCGGAAGTCGGCGTGACCTATGCCTTCCGCAAGGTGGCGCAATACGCCCTGCCCGACAGCCTTGTCCCCGACAGGCTGCTGCAGCTTCTCGCCACCGACTACAAGTTCGCGGTCAGCTTCGTGATCCTGGTGATCGTGCTTCTGTTCCGGCCCACGGGCCTTTTCGGCGGGAGGACCGCATGATCCCCGATACCCGCGGCCTCGGGCTGTTCGCCCTGGTGGCGACGCTGATCCTCGGCACCGCGATGCTGCAGGGCTGGAACTCGGCGCTGGTGATCGTGAACATGGGCCTTGTCTCGGCGCTGATGGCGCTGGGGCTGAACCTGCAATGGGGCTATGCCGGCATCTTCAACGTGGGCGTCATGGGCTTCGTGGCGCTTGGCGGGCTGGCGGTGGTGCTGGTCTCGATGCCGCCGGTCTCGGCGGCCTGGGCAGCGGGCGGCGGGCAGATCCTGGCCGCGCTGGCGCTTGGCGCGGCGACGGTGGTGGCGGCGATCCTGTCCTGGCGGCGGATGGCGGCGAGCCGGGCGCGCGGCGTGACAGTGCTGGCGATCGTGGTCGTCGGCTTCATCCTCTACCGGGGCCTGTTCGACGGCGCCCGCGACGCGGTCGAGGCGGTGGACCCTGCGCTCGCCGGCTATCTCGGCGGGCTCGGCCTGCCGGTACTGCTGGCCTGGCCGGTGGGCGGGCTGTTCGCGGCCGGCGCGGCCTGGGTGATCGGCAAGACCGCGCTGGGACTGCGCGCCGACTACCTGTCGATCGCCACGCTGGGGATCTCCGAAATCGTCATCGCGGTGATGAAGAACGAGGACTGGCTGAGCCGCGGCGTGAAGAACGTGGTCGGCCTGCCCCGCCCGGTCCCCTACGAGATCGACCTGCAGCGCGACGCGGACTTCGTCGCGGCGGCAGCGCGCTGGGGCACCGACCCGGTGACCGCCTCGACCCTGACGGTGAAGGCGGAATACGGGCTGCTGTTCGCCGTCGTGCTGCTTGCCGTGCTGGTCCTGGCGCAGCTGGCGCTCCGCTCGCCCTGGGGCCGGATGATGCGGGCGATCCGCGACAACGAGACCGCCGCGGCGGCGATGGGCAAGGACGTGAAGCGCCGGCACCTGCAGGTCTTCGTGCTGGGCTCGGCAATCTGCGGACTGGCCGGCGCGATGATGACCACGCTCGACGGCCAGCTGGTGCCCGCGAGCTATCAGCCGCTGCGCTATACCTTCCTGATCTGGGTGATGGTGATCGTGGGCGGGTCGGGCAACAACTTCGGCTCGGTGCTGGGCGGGATGCTGATCTGGTTCCTCTGGGTCCAGGTCGAACCGCTGGGGCACTGGCTGTTCGGCATCCTCTCCGCACCCCTGCCCGACGGCAGCGCCCTGAAGGCGCATCTGACCGATGCGGCGGCGCATATGCGGCTGCTGACCATGGGCGTGGTGCTTCTGGTCGTGCTGAGGTTCAGTCCGCGCGGCCTGCTCCCCGAACGCTGAAGCGTGCACCGACGCGCTGAAGCGCCGGGGCGGGCCGCCCCGGCCGCCCCTTTGCGGCCGCGATCGCCGTCGCGGTCAGGCCAGCATCCGCTCCGACCGCTCCCAGCGGGCGTAAACGTAGAACAGCACCGCAATCGCAGCCGAGCCGACCAGCAGGTAGAAACCGGTAAACCCGGCCATGGCGAAGATCGTCGGCCGGGTGAACAGCGTCATCCAGAAGGTCATGAAAGCGATGGACGCAGCGCCGACGAACAGCAGCGGCACCGACCAGCGGTTGCGTGACCATAGCAGCCAGGCGCCCCAGAGCCCGCCCCAGACCCCCAGTGCCCAGACCACCGAGAGCCAAAGCGGCATGGTCCTTATGAACATCCGCGATTCTTCCGAGAACTGCGAAAGGTAGAATCCGACCCCCAGTTTGGACAGGGTGTAGTCCAGTGCGCCAAGCGCATAGAAGAGCAGCGCCAGAGCGGCGATCAGATAATGGTGCCAGGGGGCTTTGATGGTCACGGTGGCCATGGGGCGCGGATCCTCGGTCGGTTGAGCCTGCGCCAAACTCCATGGCAAGCCGGAGCTTGTCCAGCGTCATGACGCCACCGGGCCGGCGTGCGGCGAGGGTCTGGCTGCCACCAGCTGGCTGGGTGTCGGGTCTTCCGCTAGGGGGGGGGCCGGCGCCGGATCTGGCGCCCGGACACGCGCGATCGGTCCTCATGTGGGGCGTGCTGGTACCCGAGGTCGGACTCGAACCGACATACCTTGCGGTGGCGGATTTTGAATCCGCTGCGTCTACCGTTCCGCCACTCGGGCCCCCGTGCGGGAACCGCTCCCGCCCGATCGACGCGGGCGTTGTGGCAGGTTTCCTTCCGCCAGACAAGGGGCGGAGCCGGTCGCGTCCAGCACCACGGCGGCGGCGTTACCGCCGCGTGAACCTTGGTTAAGGGGATCTAAACGATTCGACGGCAGCGTCGACGGGAAGTCACAGGCAGGAGCCCCTCCATGGTCTCGATCCGTGTGCGCACCGTTCTGATTGCCGCGTTTCTTGTTGCCAGCGGAATGCCGCTTCTGACCTTCTGGGCCTGGCCCCATTCGGCCGCGCTGCAAAGCGAGGTGAACGAGGCGAACGACCGCCACCTGCTGCTGGCGCTGACAGCGGCCGACGACCTGAAGGACTACCACGCCAATGTCGTGAAGACGGTGCAGACCATCGCGCCGCTTCTGGCCGAGGGCCATCCCACGGATTTTGCGGTGCCGCTGCTGACCCAGTTGCGGTTCCGCCATTTCTGCGTGATCGATCCGCAGAGCGGAAAGGTGCTGCGCGCCCTGCCGGTGGGGCCGGTCAAGATCCCGCAGGTGCTTTCGCCGGCCATGCTTGCGTCGGTCGTCGACCTCGCCGACCAGCCGGAGGGCGTGGTGGCGCCAGTTCGGATCGCCCCGGACGGCCAGCCGGAGATCCTTCTGGCGCAGCGCATTGGCGACCGCATCGTCCTTGCCTCGCTGGGCACCGGCTATGTGCGGGACCTTTCGGCGCGGATCGTCTTCGGCCTGAAGGGTCATGCGGTGGTGGTCGACCAGACCGGCCGTGTCATTGCCCATCCCCGGGCCGACTGGGTCGCTGATGCCCACGACCTGGGCGGGCTGGAACCGGTGCAGCAGGCTCTGGCAGGGACTTCCGGGGTGCGGATGTTCTTCTCGCCGGCGATCGGGGCCGAGGTCATCGCCGGGGTGGCGCCGGTTCCCGGCCTCGGCTGGGGGGTAATGGTACCGCAGCCGATCTCGGAACTCCACGCCGCGGCCGCCCGGATCGCGCAGTCGGCGCGCTTCGTCTTCCTGACCGGTCTCGGCCTGTCGGCGCTGATCGCGCTGGTCTTTTCCACCCTGATGTCGAAGGGCATCCAGGCGGTGTCGGCGGCGGCGCGGCAGATGACCCAGGGCGACGACAGGGTCCGGATCCGGCCGCTGTTCCGGTCGCTGACCCTGACCGAGATCGAGGAACTGCGCACAAGCTTCAACACCATGGCTCAGGAAGTGGGCGAGTCGCGGCAGACATTGCTGACCATGGTCACCCATGACAGCCTGACCGGACTCCTGAACCGGCGCGCCTTCCTTGCAGCGGGGACCGACCTGATCGACCGCGCCGCCGCGTCCGGCGTCCATTTCGTGACGTTCTTCATCGACGTCGACCATTTCAAGGCAATCAACGACATCTACGGCCACGCTGCCGGCGACGCCCTGCTGGTGGCGGTGGCGCAACGGCTGAAGGCGTTGGCCGGGCCGGATGACGTAATCGCCCGCCAGAGCGGCGACGAGTTCCTGCTGCTGCACCTGTTGCGCCCCCGCGAGAAGGCCGAGACCTTCGGACGCACCCTCGCCGACGCTCTGGCCGAGGACCACACCTGGACAGGCCGCCGCCTGACAATGACCTGCAGCGTCGGCGGCTGCGTCGGGTCCGAGACCGGCTTGGTGATCGAACACCTGATCCGCTGCGCCGATCAGGCGATGTACATCGCCAAGGAACAGGGCCGCGGCGGGTTGTGCCTGTTCGACTCGAAGGTCCAGGCCGAATGCCGCCGGAAGGAGCGGCTGCTGACCGAGTTCAAGGCGGCCATCCTGGGCGGCCGGGTGGCTGCGGCCTATCAGCCGATCCTGGAAGCGCAGGACGGCAGCCTCGCCGGGTTCGAGACCCTCGCCCGGTGGCCGCGGCCAGAGGGACAGGAGATCGCGGCCGAGAAGTTCATCGCGCTTGCCGAGGAATCGGGACTGATCGGCGCGCTGGGAACCGCGGTGCGCCGCCAGGCCCTGGCCTTCGCCGCCGATCTGCAGCAGCGCGGCTGCCCGGTGCCGGTCTCGGTCAACGTCTCGCGGCACGAACTCTGCGCGCCGGGTTTTCCGGGCGCGCTCGACCGCTCGGTGCGTGCGGCCGGGCTGACCCCGGACGCCCTGATCCTCGAGATCACCGAGAGCATCTTCGCCGACCGCTCGGGCATCGTCGCGGAATGCCTGCGGGCGCTGCGGGCCGCCGGCTACCGGCTGTCGCTGGACGACTTCGGCAAGGGCTTCTCGGCGCACGGCCTGCTCGAGGACCTGAGCTTCGAGCGGTTGAAGATCGACATGACCTTCGTCGGCGAAGTCCCTGGAAACGCGCGTGCAACGGCGGTGGTCGGCTCACTGATTGACCTGGGCCGGCGGCTTGACCTCAGGATCACGCTGGAGGGCATCGCCAATCCCGAAGCTGCCGCCTTTGCCCGCGCCAGCGGCGTCCACGAGGTGCAGGGCTTTCACTACAGCCGGCCCTTGACCGGCGCCGACGCCCTCGCCTTCGCCCTGTCCAGCATGGGCAGAGTCCACGCTTCCGGCAACCGTGCCGCCGCCATGTGACTGTCAGGCGGACCGACAAGCAAACCATCGGGCAATCCTTCGGGCAGACCGAAAGACCCGCCATCGATCGCGGGATATGGTCGGGGCGAGAAGATTCGAACTTCCGACCTACGGTACCCAAAACCGTCGCGCTACCAGGCTGCGCTACGCCCCGTCCGTCCGCGTCTCTAGCCGCGGCCGGGGCGGAAGGAAAGCCGGAAAACTCAGTCGCAGGGCCAGGCGGCCGTGCTGCCGAAGCCGGGGTGGCGAACCTCGGTCCCCGGCGCGATGCCCAGCTTCCCGGCCAGACCGCCGGCGATCTCGAGCACCCCCAGCACGCCGTCGCCGCCGGGAATGGGGGTTTCGTCCAGTGGCTTCGCCTCGGCATGGACGGAGGTCACCACGCCGTCGGCGCCGATGAACACCATGTCGAGCGGGATCAGCGTGTCGTGCATCCAGAACGACACCGATTGCGGCGTCTCGTACAGGAACAGCATGCCGGCGTTGCGGTCGAGATGCTCGCGCCTCATCAGGCCCTGCGCCCGCTCCGGCCCGTCATCGGCAATCTCGACCCGGAACGAGGCGCGCCCCCAGTCGCCCCTCAGGTCGATCCGGTCAAGCTCGCAGGCGGCCTCGGCCGTCCCGGCCATAACCAGCAGAAGCGCGGCGGCGCCTGCCATCTCAGATCTTGTGGTTGATCGCATGTTCCCACGCACTGACTGTCACCGCCATCAACCCGCGGCGTCCCTCGATCACCCGGACGCAGACCGCCTCGCCAGGCTGCAGGTCGGCCAGTCCCGACCGGCGCAGCACCTCGATATGGATGAAGATGTCGCCCGGCCGGCCGAAGGCATTGGCAAAGCCGAAGCCCTTGGCCTTGTCGAACCACTTCACCCGCGCGGGCTCCAGCGGACCGGCAGCGGCATCATCGAGGCTTTCCGCCACGAAGCCGTGGTGACTCTCGGCCTCGTCCAGGTCGGGGGGATCGATCCGGATCACTTCCACCGCCTGCCGGCCCCGCGGGGTGCTGTGAACCATCACCTCGACCCGGGCGCCGTCGGCGACCGAACTCTGCCCGAAGTTCCGCAGCACATTGGCATGAAGAAGGATGTCCGACCCGCCGCCGTCGGCGACCACGAAGCCGAACCCCTTGGCTGGGTCGAACCACTTCACCTGGCCGTATATGATCTCGGTGTCGTCTTCGGTCATGTCACTATCACTTAAACAACGGGTCTCGGCAGGGCGCAGTCATGGCGTCCGCCATGGGTGTCGGTCGGGGCAGCAGGGAAATCTCCTTCCCCGCTTGGTATGCGTGATCGTGTGTCATGGCCAGAGCCGTTCAACCGTCCAAGGCAACTCCGGGGTCGTCCGGGTCCAGCGGAAACGGTCGTGCAGGCGGTGGGCGCCGTCGCACCAGAACTCGATCTCGAGCGGGGTGATCCGGTAGCCGCCCCAGTGCGGCGGACGCGGCGGCATGTCGCCCAGTTCGGCGCCCAGCCGGGCGACCTCGGCAACCAGCAGGTCGCGGTTTTCCAGCGGCCGGGACTGCTGCGAGGCCCAGGCGCCGATCCGGCTCTCCAGCGGGCGGGAGTGGAAATACGCCTCGGACATCGCGGGGGCGACACGGCTGACCGGGCCGCGGGCGCGGATCTGGCGGCGCAGCGATTTCCAGTGGATCACGAAGGCAGCCTTGCCGGCCCCATCCAGCTCGTGCCCCTTGGCGCTGTCGTAGTTGGTATAGAAGACGAAGCCATCGGGCTCGAAGCCCCGCATCAGCACGACCCGCACGTTCGGCATACCGTCGGTATCGACCGTGGCAAGGGCTGCGGCGTCGGGGTCGTTGGGTTCCTGGGAACGGGCTTCGGCCAGCCAGCTGCGCGCGATCGTGAAAGGGTCGTCCCCGACGAAAATGCCGCTGCGTCCGACCACGGATGTTCTCCTCACTCGCACCTTGCGCCCGAAACAGGGGCTTCACTCAACCCGGAGTAGAGACCGCACCCCCTACAGCCTTGAAGTGCCGCCTTCAATCGCCTAAACGGCGGCAATCGTATCGTGCGCGGGGAATACGGAATGTCAACAAGTCTCATGCAGGGCAAATGTGGCCTCATCATGGGGCTTGCGAATGACAAGTCCATCGCGTGGGGCATTGCCCGGGCCTGCGCCGATCAGGGCGCCACCCTTGCGCTGTCCCATCAGGGCGGGCCGCTGTTGAAGCGCGTCGAACCGCTGGCCGCGGAACTGGGCGCGACCCTGCTGCTGGAATGCGACGTCTCGGACCCGGCCTCGCTGGACGCGGTGTTCGCCGAGATCGAGCGGAGCTGGGGCCGGCTCGACTTCGTGGTCCATGCCATTGCCTATTCCGACAAGGCCGAACTGCGCGGCCGCTACGTGGATACCACGCTCGAGAATTTCCGCACCTCGATGGAGGTCTCGGTGTTCTCGTTCACCGCGATCTGCCAGCGCGCCGCCGCGCTGATGACCGAGGGCGGATCCTGCCTGACGCTGACCTATTACGGCGCCGAGAAGGTCATGCCGCACTACAACATGATGGGCGTGGCCAAGGCGGCGCTCGAGGCCTCGGTGCGCTATCTGGCCGAGGATCTGGGCAAGGACGGGGTCCGGGTGAACGCGATCAGCGCCGGCCCGATCAAGACCCTGGCCGCCTCGGGGATCGGCGACTTCCGCTACATCATGAAGTGGAACGAACTGAACTCGCCCCTGCGCCGCAACGTCAGCCAGGAGGAGGTCGGCAAGGCCGCGCTCTACCTCCTGTCGGATCTGGGCTCGGGCACCACCGGCGAGATCCTGCATGTGGATGCCGGCTATCACGTGGTGGGCATGAAGGCGGTGGACGCCCCGGATATCGCCAAGTCATGACTCTTGCCGCGTTCCTGACCGTCGCCGCGCTGCATCTGGTCGCGGCGATCTCGCCGGGGCCGGCCTTCGTGATGACGCTCAGAACTGCCGTGACCCAGGGCTTCCGCCCGTCCGTCGGGCTGGCCGCCGGACTGGGGCTGGGCGCGGTGGTCTGGGCGGTGGCGGCGCTGGCGGGGCTGGCGCTGCTGTTCCAGATCGCGCCGCCCCTGCTGGTCGGGCTCAAGCTTGCCGGCGCGGCCTTCCTGGTCTGGCTGGCGATCGGGATGTGGCGCCATGCCGGCGCGCCGCTGCCGCAGGCCGCCGATGTGGCGCCCCAGGGGCTGGCACGCGCCTTTCGCCTGGGCGTCGCGACCCAGCTCGCCAATCCCAAGCCGGCGGTGTTCTTTGGCGCCGTTTTCGTCGGTCTGGTGCCGCCCGAGACGCCGCTGTCGATCCGGCTGCTGCTGCTGGCCGTGGTCTTCCTGAACGAGACGATGTGGTACATCCTGGTGGCGCGGGTGTTCGCATCCCGCAAGGCCCAGGCGGTCTATGGCCGGCTGAAGCGCCGGACCGACCGGGTCTTCGGCGCGCTGATGGCGGCGCTGGCGGTGAAGATGGCGGCCGGCTGAACCGCCGGACCGTCCGGGCCGGGCGGCAGCGGGAAGGCCAAGAGCCTTGCCAAGGCTCTTGCCAAAAGCCTTGCCAAGGCTTTTGGTCCCGGCGGCCGGGCCTCAGCCCGGAAGGGCACGGCGCCGGACGATCTCCCGTTCCAGACCGGCACGGCCCTTCGCCATCGCCCAGCGGTGGTTGGCGCCGTAGACCGGCCAGAGCAATGGCGCGAGCTGCCGGAGGCCCGGTTTCCCGACCTCGACCCGCCAGTCGTAGCGGATGTCGGTGATCGCGCCGTCCTGGCGCAACCGCCAGACCCCCGATCCGACCAGATCGCCCGCCGCGGCCAGGGTCCAGCCATGGGGCGGGTCGGCCTCGAGCACGGTTCCTTCCCAGCGCAGGGTGTAGGGCAGGAAACCGCGGCTGTGGAACCGGACCCGCCGTCCGATGCCGCGCGCGTCGCCGGGGGCCACGATCCGGGCGGCAAGATAGACGTCGCCCCACCAGCGCGGGAAGGCCTCGGGGTCATGCAGGACCGCCACCACCTCGTCGATCCCGGCCTCGACGCGCCAATGGGTGCGGAACAGCCGCGCGCTGCTTGCCATGGCTCCGTTCCCCGTCCCGACTCCCTGCCTCGCCGGCCAAGTCTAGCGCCCGCTCCGCGCGATGCGAAAGCGCCAGTTCCCTTCGCCCCCGGCTGCGGTATAGAGGCGAAACAACCGGAGAAAGCCGCGATGACCGACAGACTGCCGCACGAGAAGGGCTTCCACGTCAGCTGGGACCAGATCCACCGGGATGCACGGGCGCTGGCCTGGCGCCTGGACGGACAGGGGCCGGACGGCGGGGCCTGGAAAGCGGTGGTGGCGATCACCCGGGGCGGCATGGCGCCGGCGATGATCGTCTCGCGCGAACTCGACATCCGCACCGTCGACACGATCTCGGTCAAGTCCTACGACAACCAGTCCCAGGCCGCGGCGATGGTGCTGAAGGCGCCGGATGCGACGCTGATGGGCGACGGCACCGGGATCCTGATCGTCGACGACCTGGTCGACACCGGCAAGACCCTGGCGCTGGTGCGCGAGATGTACCCGAAGGCGCATTTCGCCACCGTCTATGCCAAACCCAAAGGCCGCGGCATGGTCGATACCTACATCACCGAGGTCAGCCAGGACACCTGGATCTTCTTTCCCTGGGACATGGCGCTGCAATACGTCCAGCCGTTCCGCGGCACCTGATCCCCGGGCATCCCCCGGCCGGCTCCGTCGGCACGGCCCGGGGGGCCGTCGGCCGTCACGCTTCGGCGAGTCCGGTTGCGGGTCCCGCGCAAAGCCCGTAGATCGACGGAAAATCTTCAGGGAAGGTCCCGGCGCATGGCGAAGAAGACCAAGGGCGCGAGCATCATCTACTGGATCCTGCTTGTGGTGCTCGTTGCGGGCCTCGGCGGCTTCGGGGTGCAGAACTTCGGCGGCGCGGTGGAATCGGTGGCCGGCGTCGGCGAGACCGAAATCGGCTTCGGCCAGTATGCGCGCGCACTGCAGGCGCAGATGCGCAGCCAGACCGATGCCGCGGGCAAACCGATGACCATGGCCGAGGCGCAGGCGACCGGCCTTGACCGGCAGGTGCTGCAACAGCTTCTGGGTCAGGCCGCACTGAGCGAGGCGGCGCGTCAGGCCGGCCTGTCGGTGGGCGACGAAGCGGTGCGCGAGCAGATCCTCGCCATCCCCGCCTTCCAGGGCGCGACCGGGCAGTTCGACCGGTCGACCTACGAGATGATGCTGAAGAACAACGGCATGACCGCCGAGGGCTTCGAGGGCGAGATCCGCAGCGAACTGGCGCGCAACCTGCTGCAGGCGGCACTGGTGGTGGGCGTCACGCCGCAGCCGGGCTTTGCCGACGCGGTGGTGAAGTACCTGACCGAGACCGCCGCGATCACCTTCGCCCCGATCGATCCGGCGGCACTTGGCGCGCCGGTCCCCGCCCCGACCGCGGACGCGGTCGCCGCCTTCTACACGGCGAACCCGGATCTTTTCCGGGTGCCCGAGCGGAAGGAGATCACCTTCGCCTGGCTCACCCCCGCCATGGTCGCCGGCAGCGTCCCGATCGACGAGGCCGCGCTGCGCGCCGCCTATGACGCCCGGAAGGACGATTTCTCGCGCCCGGCCCTGCGCATGGTCGAACGGCTGGGCTTCCCCGACGAGGCCGCTGCGGCGGCGGCGAAGGCCCGGATCGACGCCGGCGAGACCACCTTCGACGCGCTGCTGGCCGAACGCGGCCTGACCATCGACGACGCCGATCTCGGCACGGTCGAGGAAGCCGACCTGGGCGAAGCCGGCGCGGCGGTCTTCGCGCTGGAAGATACCGGCGTGGTCGGGCCCCTGCCCTCGGCGGTCGGCCCGGCGCTGTTCCGGGTCAATGCGATCCTGCTGGCGCAGGAAACCCCGTTCGAGCAGGCCCGCGCCCAGCTGGCCGAGGAACTGGGGCTGGAACGGGCCGCCGAGGCGCTCCATGCGCAGCGCGAACCGCTGGAGGATCGTCTGGCGGGGGGTGCCACGCTGGAGGATCTGGCCACCGACACCGCGATGGAGACCGGCACGATCACCTGGACCGGGGTCGAGGATCAGGGCATCGCCGCCTACGAGGCGTTCCGCACCGCCGCGACGGCCGCCACCCCGGACGACTACCCCGCGATCGCCGAGCTTGAGGACGGCACACTGTTCGCGCTCCGGGTCGACACGGTGACCCCGTCCGAAGTGCCGCCGCTGGCCGAGGTGCAGGACAAGGCCGCCGCGCTGGCACTGGCCGAGGCGACCGACAAGGCGGTGGCCGAGAAGGCCGCGGCGCTGGCCGGGCAGATCTCCGAAGGCGGCGACTTCGCCGCGCTCGGCCTCGCGCCGCAGACCCTGGCCGGGATCAGCCGGCGCAGCGTGGTGACCGAGCTGCCGCCCGGCGCCATGGAACAGGTCTTTGCCCTGGAACCCGGCAAGGCGACGGTGGTCGCGGCCCCGGGGGCCAGCTTCGTCGTCCGCATGGACGGCATCACCCCGCCCGATCCCGCCACGCCGGGGGTCGAGCAGCTCCGCCAGGCGCTGGACACCCAGGCCGCCCAGGCCATCGCTGCGGACCTTCTCACCGCCGTCGCCCAGTCGGTCGAGAACCAGGTCGGCGTAACCGTCAACGATGCCGCGATCAATGCGGTGCAAAGCCGGCTGCCCTGAGACATGAACCTGATCCCCGATTTCGAGACCTTCGCCCGCGCCTATGACGCGGGCGGCAACCAGGTGGTCTATACCCGGCTTGCCGCCGACCTCGACACGCCGGTGTCGCTGATGCTGAAGCTGGGCGAGGCCCGGCCCGACACCTTCATGCTGGAATCCGTCACCGGCGGCGAGGTGCGCGGGCGCTATTCCATCATCGGCCTGAAGCCCGACCTGATCTGGGACTGCCGCGGCACCACGGCCCGGCTGAACCGCACGGCGCGCTTCGACCGTGACGCCTTCGTCGACGAGGCGGCACCGCCGCTGGACAGCCTCCGCGCGTTGATCGCTGAAAGCCGGATCGAGATGCCGGCCGACCTGCCCGCCGCCGCGGCCGGGCTGTTCGGCTATCTGGGGTATGACATGATCCGGCTGGTGGAACGCCTGCCGAACGTGAACCCCGACCCGATCGGCCTGCCCGATGCGGTGCTGATGCGGCCCTCGGTCGTGGCGGTGCTGGACGGGGTCAAGGGCGAGGTGACCGTGGTCGCCCCGGCCTGGGTCCGCGACGGGCTGTCGGCCCGGGCCGCCTATGCCCAGGCGGCAGAACGGGTGATGGACGCGGTCCGCGACCTGGAACGCCTGCCCTCGGGCGAGACCCGCGCCCTGGGCGAGGCGAAGGACTCCGCCGAGCCGGTGTCGAACTTCACCAAGGACGCCTACATGGCGGCGGTCGAGACGGCGAAGGACTACATCCGCGCCGGCGACATCTTCCAGGTGGTGCCGTCCCAGCGCTGGACCCAGCCCTTCGCGTTGCCGCCCTTCGCGCTCTACCGCTCGCTCCGGCGCACCAACCCGTCGCCGTTCATGTTCTTCTTCAACTTCGGCGGCTTCCAGATCGTCGGCGCCAGCCCCGAGATCCTCGTGCGGGTGTTCGGGCGCCAGGTGACGATCCGGCCCATCGCCGGCACCCGCCCCCGCGGCGCCACGCCAGAGGCCGACCGCGCGCTGGAAGCCGAGCTGCTGGCCGACCCGAAGGAACGCGCCGAACACCTGATGCTGCTGGATCTCGGCCGCAACGACACCGGCCGGGTGTCGAAGACCGGCACGGTGCGCCCGACCGAGCAGTTCGTGATCGAACGCTACAGCCATGTGATGCACATCGTCTCGAACGTGGTGGGCGAGCTGTCGGAGGACCATGACGCGCTGTCGGCGCTGCTGGCCGGGCTGCCGGCGGGAACCGTCTCGGGCGCGCCCAAGGTCCGAGCCATGGAGATCATCGACGAGCTGGAGCCCGAGAAGCGCGGCGTCTATGGCGGCGGCGTCGGCTATTTCGCCGCCAATGGCGACATGGACATGTGCATCGCGCTCAGGACCGCGCTGGTGAAGGACCAGACGCTCTATATCCAGGCCGGGGGCGGCGTCGTCTATGACAGCGACCCCGAGGCGGAATGGCAGGAATCGGTGAACAAGGCCCGGGCGATCCGTGCCGCCGCCGCCGATGCCGCCCGCTTCTCGGACGGCAACCAGTAGGGCGCCGGGTCAGTCCAGCGCCGTGACCGGCACCGAACCCGGCGCGCCGGGTTCGGCCAGCCACGCGCCGATCCGCGCCAGAAGGTCCGGATCGGGCGCCACCAGCAGCACCACCGCGCCGTCGCGCCGGGCGCGTTCCCGTGCGGCGGCCAGCCGCGCGTCGAGATCCGGGCCGGCCGCGTCCAGCCGGTCATAGACCAGCCACGCCCGGTCCCCCGCCGCCCGAGCGGCCAGGAAGCCGGCCGGATCGGCCCGGTCGGCGAACAGCGCCAGATCGCCCGCCCGCCACGCCCCGTCCGCGAAGGCCAGCGTCCCGGCGCCAGCATCCTCACCGGCGTCGGTCCCGGCGACACTCTGCGCCCAGTCCGGCAGCGCCACGTCCGGCCGACCGCCCTCCGCCAGCACCACGATGGCGACGCGGGGGCCGGGACGCGGCGCCGGGGCCGGCGCGCTGTCATCGCCAAGCAGAACCGGCGACGCCGGAAAGCCGGGCGCCGCCGGCGCGGCGGGGACCGCGGCGCGCAGCAGCCGGTCGCCCTCCGAGCGGGGCGGCACCGGCTGGCTCCGGTCGCCCCGGGTCGCGGCCAGGTGCGGCGCGCTGACCGCGCTTGGTGCCGCGACCGGGTCGGGCGGCAGCAGCACCACCCCGGCCCCGGCGGTGGCCCCGATCCGGGGATCGAGCGGCGGCAGCCCGGCGCGCAGCCAGCTCAGCACCTCGGTCGGTGCGGGGATCACCGGCAAGGTCCCCGGCGCAGGCAGGCTCGCGCCGGGCAGGGCCACGGCCTCGCTCGCCGCAAGGCTCGGCAGCGGCTCGATCATCACGCGGACCGTCTCCGGGCCGATGGGCTCGGGCCGGTCGGGGGCGGCTATCGTGGCAACCGCGGGCACGCTCCGGGCGATGGCCAGCCCGGCCCCGGCATCGGCGGCACCCAGCGGCGGCGTGCCCAGTCCGGCCGGCGCGGTCTCGACCGCCACGGCAGGGGGCACACGCTGGGACACGCGCCGGTTCTCGATCACCGCCGCGGCCACGACCAGCACCAGCGCCCCGGTCACCAGACCCCAGAACGAACCTGCCAGAAGCCCCCGTAACACCGCCGCCCCACACTTGCCCCGACGCCGCCCGACGGCCGGCCTGCCCTGCGCGATCCCTGGCCGCGGCCGGCCCCTGTCGGGCCCGCGGCGGCGCGCTTCGGGCCCTACCTACCGGCATCGCGAGGCCTTGACCACCCGCGGCAGAAGGAGGCAGATGCGGCACTGGCATGCCGCAAGGAATGGAACCGGGCCGATGCTGCTCCTGATCGACAACTACGACAGCTTCACCTACAACCTCGTCCACTATCTGGGCGAGCTGGGCTGGCAGGTCAGGGTCGAGCGCAACGATGCCCTGACCGCCGAGGCGGCACTGGCGCTGAAGCCCGAGGCGATCGTGCTGTCGCCGGGCCCCTGCGACCCCGACCGTGCCGGGATCTGCCTGCCGCTGACCCGCGCCGCGGCCGAAGCGAAGGTGCCGCTGCTGGGCGTCTGCCTGGGCCACCAGACCATCGGTCAGGCCTTCGGCGGCAAGGTGGTGCGCTGCCACGAGATCGTCCACGGCAAGCTCGGCCTGATGCACCATCAGGGCGCCGGCCTGTTCCGCGGCCTGCCTTCGCCCCTGAAGGGCACCCGCTACCATTCGCTGGTGGTGGAACGGGCCAGCCTGCCCGACTGCCTCGAGGTCACCGCCTGGCTCGAGGACGGCACCATCATGGGCCTCAGGCACCGCGACCTGCCGATCGAGGGGGTGCAGTTCCACCCGGAAAGCATCGCCTCGGAACACGGCCACGCCATGCTGAAGAACTTCCTCGACAGCGCCCGGGTGCCGGCATGAGCGGCGACCTGCGCCCGCTGATCGGCGCCGCCGCCGACCGTCCGCTGAGCCCGGACGAGGCCCGTACCGCCTTCGGCATCCTGTTCGAAGGCCAGGCCACGCCGGCGCAGATCGGCGGCTTCCTGATGGCGCTGCGCACACGGGGCGAGACGGTGGACGAGATCGCCGCCGCCGCCGCGGTGATGCGCGAGAAATGCAGCAAGGTCCGCGCCCCCGCCGGCGCCATGGACATCGTCGGAACGGGGGGCGACGGCAAGGGCACGCTGAACATCTCGACCGCCACCGCCTTCGTGGTCGCGGGCGCCGGGGTGCCGGTGGCCAAGCACGGCAACCGCAACCTGTCGTCGAAGTCCGGCTCGGCCGACGCGCTGGGGGAACTGGGCATCGCCGTGATGGTCGGCCCCGAGGTGGCGCAGCGGGCGCTGGATGAGGCCGGCATCTGCTTCATGATGGCGCCGATGCACCATCCGGCGATGAAGCATGTCGGCCCCTCGCGCGCCGAACTGGGCACCCGGACCGTGTTCAACATCCTCGGCCCGCTGACCAACCCCGCGGGCGTCAAGCGCCAGCTCACCGGCGCGTTCAGCCCGGCCCTGCTGCGCCCGATGGCCGAGGTGCTGGGCCGGCTCGGCTCGGAAGCGGCGTGGCTGGTGCATGGCTCGGACGGGTCGGACGAGATCGCCATTTCGGGCCCGACCCTGGTGGCGAAGCTCGAGGCGGGCCGGGTCAGCGAACACGAGATCCACCCCGACGATGCCGGCCTGCCGGTGCATCCGGTCGAGGCGATCCTTGGCGGCACCCCGGCCGAGAACGGCCAGGCGCTGAAGGCGCTGCTGGCCGGCGCGCCGGGGGCCTATCGCGACGCGGTCCTGTTCAACGCCGCGGCGGCCTTGGTGATCGCCGGCATTGCGGCTACGCTCCCCGAGGGAGTCGAACGGGCCCGCGCCAGCCTCGACAGCGGTCAGGCCCGCGCCAAGGCCGCGGCGCTGGCGCGCATCACCACGGAGGCGGCGCAATGACCGAAACCATCCTGGACCGGATCAAGGCCTACAAGCTCGAGGAGGTCGCGGCCCGGCGCCGTGCCGTCCCGATGTCCGAGGTCGAGGCGAAGGCCCGCACCGCCGGCCGGCTGCGCCGCTTCGCCCATGCACTCCGCCATGCCCAGGTCACCGGCTATGGCCTGATCGCCGAGATCAAGAAGGCCAGCCCCTCGAAGGGTCTGATCCGGGCCGATTTCGACCCGCCGGCCCTGGCCCGCGCCTATGCGGCGGGCGGCGCCACCTGCCTGTCGGTGCTGACCGACGCGCCGTCCTTCCAGGGCGCCGACGAGTATCTCGTTGCCGCGCGCGAGGCCTGCGACCTGCCGGTGCTGCGCAAGGACTTCATCTATGACCCCTATCAGGTGGCCGAGGCGCGCGCCCTGGGCGCCGACTGCATCCTGATCATCATGGCCAGCGTCACCGACGCGCAGGCGGCCGAGCTGGAAGGCGCGGCGCGCGGCTGGGGCATGGACGTGCTGATCGAGATCCATGACGAGGCCGAGCTGGAACGCGCGCTCGACCTGAAATCGCCGCTGATCGGCATCAACAACCGCAACCTGCACACCTTCGAAACCTCGCTCGACACCACGCGGCGGCTGGCGCCGCTGGTGCCGGCGGGCCGCATCGTCATCGCCGAATCCGGGCTGGGCTCGGCAGCCGATCTGGCCGACCTGGCCCGCCACGGGGTGCGGTCCTTCCTGATCGGCGAAAGCCTGATGCGTCAGGCCGACGTGACCGCGGCCACCCGGGCGATCCTCGCCCAGCCGGTGCTGCACGGCCAGGCCTGAGCGCGCATGGCCGACCTGACCCATTTCGACGCTGAAGGCCGCGCCCACATGGTCGACGTGACCGGAAAGCCGGTCACCTCGCGCGAAGCCGTCGCTTCGGGACAGGTGAAGATGACGGCCGAAACCCTTGCGATCATTGTCGAAGGCCGGGCCGGCAAGGGCGACGTCCTGGGTGTGGCGCGGCTGGCCGGGATCATGGCGGCAAAGCGCACCGCGGACCTGATCCCGCTCTGCCACCCGCTGCCGCTGAGCAAGGTCGCGATCGACCTGACCGCCGATCCGGCGCTGCCCGGCATCCGCATCCGCGCCACCGTGCGGACCACCGGCCAGACCGGGGTCGAGATGGAGGCGCTGACCGCCGTCTCGGTGGCGGCGCTGACCCTTTACGACATGGTCAAGGCGGCCGAGAAAGGCATGGAAATCGGCGCGATCCGGCTCGAGATGAAGGATGGCGGCCGGTCCGGCCGCTACGAGGCCGGGACGTGACGCGGCGGACGGTCCGGGCATGATCCCGGTCGCCGAAGCGCTGGCGCGGATCTTCGCGCTGGTGTCGCCCCTGCCGGCCGAGACCGTACCACTGGCCCGCGCCCATGGCCGGGTGCTGGCCGCGGACGTGGTGGCGCGACGGGCGCAGCCGCCCTTCGATGGCTCCGCGATGGACGGCTATGCCCTGCGCAGCGCTGACGCCAGCCCCGGCGCAGAGTTGAAGATCGTCGGGCAATCCGCTGCCGGGCATGGATTTTCCGGCGCGATCAGCCCCGGCGAGGCAGTCCGCATCTTCACCGGCGCGCCGCTGCCCGCCGGCGCCGACCGGGTGGTGATCCAGGAGGACACGACCCGGGACGGCGACATCGTGCGTCTCGGCCCGGACCTGGGCAGCACGCGCCATGTCATGCCCTTGGGCAGCGATTTCGCCGTGGGCGACCTTGTGGCCGCGCCGCGCCGGCTTGGCCCGGCGGATCTGGCGCTGCTGGCGGCGATGAACATCGCCGCGGTGCCGGTCACCCGCCGGCCGGTGGTGGCGATCCTGGCCACCGGGGACGAGCTGGTGATGCCGGGCGAGACGCCGGGACCGGACCAGATCGTCGCCTCGAACGGCTTCGGTCTGGCCGCCCTTGCGGAGGCCGCCGGCGCGACGGCGCGGCTGCTGCCGATTGCCCGCGATCGGCTCGACTCGCTGGCCGCCGCGCTGGCGCTGGCCCGGGGCGCCGACCTGATCGTGACCACCGGCGGCGCCTCGGTGGGCGATCACGACCTGCTCGGCCGTGCCGCGGGCGATCTCGGCGTGGTGCTCGACTTCCACAAGGTGGCGATCCGGCCCGGCAAGCCGCTGATGGCCGGGCGGCTGGGAGCGACGCCGATGATCGGGCTGCCGGGACATCCGGTGTCCTGCCTGGTCTGCGGCACGGTCTTCATGGGCCCGGCGATCGCGGTGCTGAGCGGCCTGCCCGCCGCCCCCGCGCCCCGCCGCCCGGCCCGCCTGGCCACGGCGCTGGAGCCGAACGGGCCGCGCGAACACTACATGCGCGCCCGCGCCACCGGGGACGAGGTCCGCGCCTTCGACCGGCAGGCCAGCAGCCTGATCTCGGTGCTGGCCGACG
This sequence comes from Meridianimarinicoccus sp., assembly GCA_044221805.1. Lineage (GTDB taxonomy): Bacteria > Pseudomonadota > Alphaproteobacteria > Rhodobacterales > Rhodobacteraceae > Meridianimarinicoccus. Next base: position 569 of record JBGAOK010000013.1, on the reverse strand, counting down.
CCAACTGCCTGCTGCTGCGCCCGCCCCACGACCCGGCGCGGGCTGCGGGCGAAATCGTCGAGATTCTGCCGCTTTGAGCCGTGGCGTTGACACAAACCGGGAACAGCGGTAGAACGTTTGCAAAACAGGCCCTTCGATGCCGGCGCACAATGTGCGGCAAAAGGGAAATCTCCCCGGCGGCCAGTGCGGTACGTGGCGGGGGGCAAGCGGAGCGGGACAATGCTGACCAGGAAACAGCTCGATCTTCTCGAGTTCATCCACACGCGGATGCAGCGGGACGGCGTGCCCCCGTCCTTCGACGAGATGAAGGAGGCGCTGGACCTGCGGTCGAAATCCGGCATCCACCGGCTGATCACCGCGCTGGAAGAACGCGGCTTCATCCGCCGCCTCGCCCACAAGGCCCGCGCCATCGAGATCACCCGCCTGCCCGACGCGCTGGAGCCGCGGGGCTTCCACCCGCGGGTGATCGACGGCGACTTGAGCGATCCCGGGCCGCTGCCGCCCCTTGCCATGGAGATCGAGGAGACCAGCGGCAATTCGGTACCGCTGCTGGGTCGCATCGCTGCCGG
>JBGAOK010000012.1:32291-49662 GCA_044221805.1 Meridianimarinicoccus sp. | reverse complement strand
GCCTGTCATGCCGGCGCTGCCGCTCAGCCGCGCACGAGCGCCGGCAGGGCGCCCATGTCGTCGATGATGGCGTCCGGGTGCAGGCGTGCGATCTGGGCGCGATGATCCTCGGACGAGGCATGGCTTCCGCCGGTGAACGCCACCACTTTCATGCCCGCCGCCTGCGCGGCCCTGATGCCGGCCGGGCTGTCCTCGACGACGAGGCAGGCGGCTGGCGAATGGCCGAGGGTTTCGGCGGCGAAGAGGAAGAGATCCGGCGCCGGCTTGCCGTTGCGGACCATGGTCGAGGAGAAGGCGCGTCCGGCGAAGCGTGGCCAGAGCCCGGTGACTTCCAGCGACAGCTGGACCCGCTCCGGCTGGGACGAGGAGGCGACGCAGAACGGCACGGGGAGCGCATCGAGGGTGGCGGCAATGCCGGGAATGGGCTGCAGTTCGGCCCGGAAGGCGGCGTAGAGCGCGCGGCGCATCGCGTCGAGCGCGGAATCGGTGACGGTCACGCCGTACTCGCGCGCGACGGTTTCCCGCGTGGTCGCGAGCGAGCGGCCGAGAAACAGCGCGTCGGCCTCCGCCGGGGCGAGATGGAGGCCGGCCTCGGCCAGCGTCTCGAGCAGCAGGCGAAGCGAGATCGGCTCGCTGTCGACGAGTACGCCGTCGCAGTCGAAGATCACGAGGGCGGTCTCGGACGCGAGGGGCTTGGTCATTGGCCCGGCAGGCGCCGGGCGCCGTCGCCGCGTCATCGACATAGCCGCGGGCCTGGTAGAAGCCGCGGGCGGTCCGGGTCGCCTCCAGCCGCGCCTCGGCATGACCCCCGCAGCCAGCCCTCAGGTCGCCCATCACCGCCGACCCCACCCGCGGCCGACGCAATCAGGCGCGACGTAGTGAGCAGGATCCGCCGTCCTCATGCGCCGCCCCGACCCCGGCGAGCCGACCGTCCAGCTCGGCCGCCACCAGCCGCTGGCGGGGATCGGCGATCAGGCCGCCACGGTCTCGGGCGTCTTGTTCGCAAGCCAGGGATCGAGCGCCGCCGGATCGCCCCGGTGGTCGGCAGCGCAGAGCTCGGTGATCGACCGGCGCAGGAGGGCGGCGATCACACCCGCCTCGTGCGGGACGCGCGGGACGCAGGCGCGGCGTCGTGTCTTGACGGACTCGCGGCGTCATTCCAGGCCGAGATAGCGCTTCAGCGTCGCCTCCGTCCCCTCGCGGTCGAGCGCGTGCAGCCAGCGCGCGAAGGGCTCGCGGAAGGACGGATGGTCCGCCGTCTCCCCATAGATGTCGCGCATGGAGAGCCAGGCCATGGGGTCGGATTTCGCGAGCGCCACGGTGTTGAGCCGGTCCCAGCTCGGGTCGTTCGGGGCGATGGTCGCGCCGCTGTCGGTCACGCCGGCGCAATAGCGGCACCAGAGCGCGGATTCCAGCTTGAGGCCCTCGACCGCGCGGCCCTGGGCGAGGTTGTCGGCGATGGAGGGCACGATGAACTTCGGCTGGCGGTTCGACCCGTCGAGCGCAAGCCGGCGGATGGTGTCGCCGATCTTGGGATTGGCGAAGCGCCGCTCGATCAGGGCGAAGTAGTCGGCGAGGTCCACGCCCGGCACCGGGGGCAGGATCGGGATGATCTCCTCGCGCTCGATCTTCCGGAGGAAGGCGCGGACCAGCGGATGCTCCATCCCCTCATGGACGAAATGGATGTCCATCAGGCCCGAGGGATAGGCGATGATCGCGTGCCCGCCGTTGAGGATGCGGATCTTCATGTGCTCGAAGGGGGTGACGTCGGGCGTGAACTGGGCGCCGACCTCCTCCCAGGCCGGGCGGCCGGCGGGGAAGTTGTCCTCGATCACCCACTGGATGTAGTCCTCGCAGAACACCGGCCAGGCGTCCGCGACCCCGAACTCCTCGGCGCAGATGCGGCGCTCGCGGTCCGAGGTGGCGGGCGCGATGCGGTCGACCATGGCGTTGGGGAAGGCGACGTTCTCGCGCACCCTTCGGCGAGCTTCGGGTCCTGGGCCTCGGCGAGGCCCGCGACGGCGTTGAGCGTGACGACGCCGTTGTGGGGGACGTTGTCGCAGGACATGACGGTGAAGGGCTCGACGCCCGCGGCCCGCCGCGCCTTCAGCCCCGCGAGGATCAGGCCGAAGACGGTCTTCGGATCGCCTGGGTTCGCGGCGTCGGCCTTGATCGCGGGATGGTCGGGGGCGAAGCCGCCGGTGGCGGGGTCGATGAAATAGCCGCCCTCGGTGACGGTCAGCGAGACGATGCGGATCGCGGGATCGGCCAGCGCCGCAAGGATCGCGGGGCCGTCCATCGGGGGGACGAAGCCGGTCATCGGCCCGATGACCCGGGCGGAGGAGCAGGCGGCCTCCTGCTCGACGACCGTGGTCAGCCAGTCCTGGGGGGCGAGGGCGTCGCGCATGGCGGCGTCGTAGGGGGTGACGCCCGCGCCGAGGATGGCCCAGTCGCGGTCGCGGCCCTGGTTCATCAGCCGGTCGAGATAGACCTGGAGATGGGCGCGGTGAAAGTTGCCCCGACGCCGAAATGGACGATGCCGGCGGAGAGATCGCCGCGGGCATAGGAAGGCCGCGCGCGACCTTGTCCGGCAGGTCGCCCGAGGGTCGCGAGGGAGAGCGGGACGGGCATGGGAGCCTCCTCTCAGATCGTGCGGAGCATTCCGCCGTCGACGAAATAGGTGGAGCCGACCGCATAGGAGGCGCGGTCGGAGCAGAAGAAGACGAAGAAGTTCGCGAGCTCCTCGACCGAGCCGAACCGCTTGATCGGCGCGTGCTCGTCGGCGACGGACTGCAGGTAGCCCTGCCAGTCGCCGGTGTCGGCCGAGAGGGCCTTGGCGGTCTTGACCCAGTCGGGGGTCAGGATCAGGCCGGGGTTGATGGCGTTGACGCGGATGTTCATCGGGATGAACTCGGCCGCCATGTTCTTGGAGAGCATGACCAGCGCGGCCTTGGTGACGTTGTAGATCGGCTCGTACCAGAGCGGCTGGACGGCGCAGATCGAGGCGTTGTTGAGGATCGCGCCGCCGCCCCGCTCCGCCATCATCGGCGCGAAGCCGCGGGCGAGGCGGACGGCGGCCATGACGTGGAGGTTCCAGTAGGCCATCCACTTGTCGTCCGGCGCGTCGAGGATGGTCTCGTTCGAGCCGGTGCCGGCGTTGTTCACCAGGATGTCGGCGCCGCCGAGGCCGCGCGGGCGGCCGCGACCAGGCTGGCGCAGCCCTCCGGCGTGGCGACGTCGCAGGCGTGGCCCTGGGCGGCGACGCCGTAGTCGCGGACGATGAGCGCGGCCTCGTCCTCGACCCGGGCCCGGTCGCGGGCGGCGATCAGCACATGGGCGCCCTCGGCCGCGAAGGCCCGGGCGACGCCGAGGCCGATGCCGACGCTGCCGCCGGTGACGACGGCGACCTTGTCCTTCAGGCCGAGATCCATGAGCCTGCCTTCCCTGGCTGCTGCGGGAGGGGAGCGCCGGGCTCGGGGGGCCAAGGGGGGCCGCTCGCCCGGCGCTGGTCAGTACGGCCGCCTTTGCGGCCTGTGCTTCGCCAGCGGCGGCCCTGGGCCCCGCCAGTTGCGTTTCCCCCCCGCCTGTTGGCGGGGCCACGTCCTGCCCGATAGGGTTTCAAGCCTATATGAAATCCTCAGGCGGCGCAGGATGGGGGCCGGCGTCAGCTCATCCACTGGCCGCCGTCGACATTGTAGGTCTGGGCGACGATGTAGTCGGCCTCGCGGCTGGCGAGGAAGACGGCCATGCCGGTCAGATCCTCGGCGACGCCCATCCGGCCGTAGGGGACGCTCTCGCCCACCAGGCGCTTCTTCTCGCCGAGGGCGCGGTTCTCGTACTTGGCGAAGAGCGCGTCGACATGCTCCCAGTGCTCGCCGTCGACCACGCCGGGCGCGATGGCGTTGACGTTGATGCCGTGCTTGATGAGGTCGAGGCCGGCGGACTGGGTCAGGCTGATGACGCAGGCCTTGGTGGAGCAGTAGATCGCCACCAGAGCCTCGCCGCGCCGCCCGGCCTGGGAGGCCATGTTGATGATCTTGCCGCCCTTGCCCTGCTTGATCATCTGCTTCGCCGCCGCCTGCAGGGTGAAGAGCGTGCCGGCGACGTTGATGGCGTAGAGCCTGTCGTAGCTTTCCCGCGTGATCTCGACGATCGGCGCCATGTCGAAGAGGGCGGCGTTGTTGACCAGGATGTCGAGATGGCCGGCCTTTTCCACCACGCCGGCCACGCAATCGTCGATCGAGGCCTGGTCGGTCACGTCCAGGCGCAGGGCATAGGCGCTGGGGTCGATCTCGGCCGCGGTCTCCTCGGCCCGGCCGAGGTCGATGTCGCCGATGGCCACGGTCGCCCCCTCGGCCGCATAGGCCTTGGCGAAGGCGGCGCCGATGCCCCGGGCCCCGCCGGTGATGAGGGCGGATTTGCCTTGCAGTCGCATTCTCAGAGAGCCTTTCCGTCGGCGTCGAACCGATGGATCTTGCTGGGATCGAGGGTGAGCCAGACCGTGTCGCCATGGCTGACCGGGACCTCGCCGCTGCCGCGCACGTTGATGGTGCCGAGCGAGCCGGCGTGGACATGCAGGAAGGTGTCGGCGCCCAGATGCTCGGCGACGCCCACCTCGCCCTCCCAGACGCCGGGGATCGGCTCGGTGGAGATGCGGATATGCTCGGGGCGCACGCCGATGGTCTTGCAGGCGTGGCGCTGGGCCTCCTCGCCCTCGACGAAGTTCATCTTGGGGCTGCCGATGAAGCCGGCGACGAACTTGTTCTTCGGCTTGCGGTAGAGGTCGAGCGGCGATCCCACCTGCTCGATGTTGCCGGCCTGGAGCACGACGATCTTGTCGGCCATGGTCATGGCCTCGACCTGGTCGTGGGTCACGTAGATCATCGTGGTGCCGAGCTGCTGGTGCAGCTCGGAGATCTCGAGCCGCATCGTGCCGCGCAGCGCCGCGTCGAGGTTGGAGAGCGGCTCGTCGAAGAGGAAGGCCGAGGGCTGCCGCACGATGGCCCGGCCGATCGCGACCCGCTGGCGCTGGCCGCCCGAGAGCTGGCCGGGGCGGCGCTCCAGATAGGGCCCGAGGTTGAGGATGCGCGCGGCGTCGGCGACCTTCTTGTCGATGGTCGCCTGGCTTTTCCCCCGCCATCTTGAGCGGAAAGGCGATGTTCTTCGCCACGGTCGCCATGCGGGTAGAGCGCATAGGACTGGAACACCATGGCGAGCTTGCGCTGCGCGGGCGCGGCGTCTGTCACGTCCTTGCCGTCGATCATGATCTTGCCGCCCAGGTGGTGTCCTCCAGTCCCGCGATCAGCCGCAGCAGCGTGGACTTGCCGCAGCCGGAGGGGCCGACGAAGACCACGAACTCGCCGTTTTCGATGTCGAGGTCGAGCTTCAGGATGATGTTCGTCGCGCCGAAGGACTTGTGGACGTCGCGGAGCTGGATGGTTCCCATGATGGTTCTCCTACTTCACGGCGCCGAAGGTCAGGCCGCGGACGAGCTGGCGCTGGCTGAACCAGCCCATGATCAGGATCGGCGCGATCGCCATGGTGGAGGCCGCCGAGGCTGGCCCAGAACAGCCCCTGGGGACTGGAGAAGCTGGCGATGAAGGCGGTGAGCGGCGCGGCGTTGGTGGTGGTGAGCCGGATCGTCCAGAAGCTTTCGTTCCAGGCGAGGATGATGTTGAGAAGCAGGGTCGAGGCGATGCCCGGCACGGCCATGGGGGTGAGGATGTGCACCACCTCGTCCCAGAGCCCGCCCCGTCCATCCGCGCGGCCTCGAGGATCTCCCCGGGGATCTCGCGGAAATAGGTGTAGAGCATCCAGACCACGATCGGCAGGTTGATGAGCGTCAGCATCACCGTGAGGCCGATGCGGCTGTCGAGGATCCGAGGTTGCGGAACAGCAGGTAGATCGGCACCAGCACCGCCGCCGCCGGCATCATCTTGGTCGAGAGCATCCACATCAGCACGTCCTTGGTCCTTTTCGTCGGGAAAAGGCCATGGCCCAGGCGGCGGGGATGGCGACGAGCAGCGCGAGGATGGCGAGCCCACCGAGATGATCACCGAGTTGGCGAAGGGCTTCACGTAGTTCGTTGCGCTCCTGCACGGTCGCGTAGTTCTCCCAGGGTCCAGTCGGGCCAGAGGCTGAAGCCGATGGCCCCGGCCTCGGTCTTAAGCTCATCAGCATGGTGTGTAGAGGATCGGGAAGAAGATCAGCAGCGCGACGAACCAAGCGGCGGCGGTGTTGATCCAGCGGCGCGGGTCGGGACGGAACGGGCCATGTCACCTGTCCAGGTTCTTGCCGACGGCGCGCATCAGGAAGATGGCGACGATGTTGGCGAGGATGATGGCGATCACGCCGCCCGCGCCGCCCCGCCCACGTCATAGCCGAGCAGCGCGGTGCGGTAGATCAGGAACGGCAGGTTGGTCGAGGCGTAGCCCGGGCCGCCGTTGGTGGTGACGAGGATTTCCGCATAGACGCCGAGCAGGAAGATCGTCTGGATCAGGATCACCACGGTGATCGCCCGCGACATATGCGGCAGGGTCAGGTGCCAGAAGCGGCTGAGCGCCCCCGCCCCGTCCATCTCGGCCGCCTCGATCTGCTCGCCGTCCATGGATTGCAGGGCGGTGAGCAGGATCAGCGTCGCGAAGGGCAGCCATTGCCAGGCGACGATGACGATGATCGAGCCGAGCGGGTACTGGGCGAACCAGTCGATCGGCTGCATCCCAAGCGCCCGGGCCAGATCGGCCAGCACGCCGTATCCGGGATGCATGATCATGTTCTTCCAGACCAGCGCCGCCACCAGGGCATGACGAAGAACGGCGAGATCACCGGGATCCGCACGATCCCTGGCCGAACATCGGCTGGTCGATCAGGAGCGCGAGCAGGATGCCGCCGACGATGGTGATGAAGAGCACGCCGAGCACGATGGCGAGTGTTGAGGATCGCCGTCGTGAAGGCGGGGTCGCTGAGGAAGAAGCGGTAGTTGAACAGCCCGGTCCAGCCCACTGAGCCAGGTCGAGCAGGTTGTAGTCGAGGAATGAGAACCAGACGGTCATCGCCAGCGGCACGATCATCCAGAGGAGCAGCAGGACGACCGACGAGCAGGCCTGCATCATAAGGCGCGCGAGCGTCTGCGTCTGCCGGGTCGCCATGACCTGAACCCTCCAGGGTCAGGCCGCGTTTGAGAGGAAGGCGGCCGCCCCGGGGGAGAAACCCAAGGGGCGGCCGGATGCGCCTGGCTACTTGATGTAGCGGCGCATGGCTCGCGCTGGTCGCGGCCTGGGACTGGGCGAGCGCGTCGTCCACCGTGGACTGGCCGGCGAGCACCGCCACGACCTGGCCGACCTCGGTGCCGATCGCCTGGAACTCGGGGATCGCGACGAACTGGCCGCCGGTGTAGGGCACGGGCTTGACCGTCGGCTTGGTGATGTCGGCCGCGTCCATCGCCGCCTTGGCCTCGTCGGCGAAGCCGGCAGCGCCCAGGTACTTCGGGTTCTCGTAGAGCGAGGTCCGGGTGCCGGAGGCACGTTGGCCCAGCCCACTCCTTCGCCGCGACCAGCTCGGTATAGGCCTTGTCGGTCGCCCAGGCGATGAAGGTCTCGGCGGCCTCGGCGTTCTTGGAGCTGGCCGGGATCGCGAGGTTCCAGGACCAGAGCCAGTTGCCGTGGTTGCCGGTGCCGGCGGCGTCGGGGAAGATCGTGTAGGCGACCTTGTCCGCGACGGTCGACTGGTCGGGATCGGAGACGAAGGACCCGGCCGAGGTGGCGTCGACCCACATGGCGCATTTGCCCTGCTGGAACAGGGTCAGGTTCTCGTTGAACCCGTTGGACGAGGCGCCGGCGGGGCCCGCGTCCTTCATGATGTCGGCGTAGAACTGGAGCGCGGCCTTCCATTCGGGGCTGTCGAACTGGGGCTGCCAGTTCTCGTCGAACCAGCGCGCGCCGAAGCTGTTGGCGAGCGAGCCGACCAGCGCCATGTTCTCGCCCCAGCCGGCCTTGCCGCGCAGGCAGATGCCGTTGATGCCGGCCTCGCGGTCGGTGACCTTGCGGGCAGCGTCGGCGATGAAGGCCCAGTCCGGGTTCTCGGGCATGGTCAGGCCGGCCTTCTCGAACAGGTCGGTGCGGTACATGATCATGGCGCTTTCGCCATAGAACGGCGCCGCGAACAGCTTGCCGTCCTGGGTCAGGCCGCCGCGGATCGACGGCAGCAGGTCGTCGACGTCATAGGCCGCGTCGAATTCCAGCGGTGCCAGCCAGCCCTGCTTGCCCCAGATCGGCACCTCGTAGTTGCCGATGGTCATGATGTCGTACTGGCCGCCGCCGGTGGCGACGTCGGTGGTCACGCGCTCGCGCAGGATGTTCTCCTCGAGCGTGACCCACTGCACCTTGATGTCCGGGTGCGCCTTGGTGAACTCCTCGGTCAGACCCTGCATCCGGATCATGTCGCCGTTGTTCACCGTCGCGATGGTGATGGTGCTTTGTGCTGCAGCAGCAGTTGCCAGTGCCGCAACGGCACAGGCCCCCAGAAGGGTGTGTACTCGGATCGTCATGGATGTCCTCCCACGGACTGAGCAGTTACTCATGTCGTGGGCATATGCTCATTTAATCGCGCCATGCTGTCAAACGAAAATTTGCAAACATGTCGCAGGAGACCGATCAGGACTCGGAAAGCAGAGCGATTGCCGTGGCTTCATCGGTGATGAGGCCATTAACCAAATGGCCCCGCAGCGCCCCCAGAATCGGCAGGATCTTCGAGGATCCCGCTGCCACGGCGACGGTCAAGCGGTCCTGCGCGGGGGGAATCATCAATCCGGCGATGCAGAAACTGTCGCCCAGTTCCAGATAGCGGCCCTGGGCATCGAAGGGCCAGCCGATCATCTCGCCCACCGCGCCGGCCTGCTGCAGGTCGCGCAGCCCGTCATAGGTGAGGAAGCCGTCGATGTAGAGCGGCGCCGTATCGCTCATCTGGCCGATGCCGACGAAGGTCACGTCGGCCCGGCTGGCCAGATCGCGGGCACGGCGGATCGGCGCCAGCGAATGGAACAGGGCGCGTTCCTCGGGGCTGGCGGCGATCACCGGCAGGGGCATCGGGAAATGCGGCGCATGGGTCTTGTCGGCGATCCGCATGATCACGTCGAAGAACGAGGCCGAGCCGTCCGGGGCGATGTTGCCGATCAGCGAGACGATCCTGTGCTGCGGGCATTCCATCTGCGGCAGTTCCTCGATCGAGGCGCGCAGCATCCGGCCGGTTCCCAGCGCCAGCACCATCGGCTCGGGCGCGGCCAGCATCCGTTCCAGTTCGGCCGCGGCCATGGGCGCGACCCCGCGCACCGGATCCACCCCCGGTCCCAGCGAGGGCGCCACCCGGGCCATGCGCAGGTCGAAGCGCCGGGCCAGCCCGGCCTCGAGCGCGAGGCAGGACGAGATCCGGTGGTCGAGGCGGACCCGGATCAGCCCCTCCGCCATTGCCTTCGACACCAGCCGCTGGGCGCGCTGGCGCGAGATCCCCATCTCGCGCGCGATCTGATCCTGGGTCTTCTGCCCGACGTAGTAGAGCCACCCGGCACGCGCCGCATCGTCGAGGGGCGTGGCATCGGTGTCTGGGGTCTTCTCGCGGTTCATCGGTGACGTCCGTCAGGGCTTTCCCCGAGGGTGACCGATATCGGGGGCCAGATCAATTCGACCGGCCGGTCCCGCCGTAGAACAGAGGGGCGCTGCCCCTCTTCGCCTCCGGACGGAGGCGAATTCACCCCGGAGTATTTCGGCCAAGAAGAAGGCCGGTGGTGGTCTGGCCCGTCCTGCGGCCTCGGCGTCGGGGCAGCAGCCGGTGCCGCCCCCGATGGCCGGAGGCCGGTTCAGGCCGGATCAGACCGGGATGCCGCCCAGCTTCGCCTTCAGGAAGCTGCGGATGTCGAGCAGCGATTTTTCGTCCATCGAGACATAGACCAGCGCCATGTTCGTGCGCTCGCGCACCATCTGGCCCGGAAAGGGCAGATAGCTCAGCTCGCGCGAACCGAACGAGGGCGAGGCGGTGCCCACCTGCCATTCGGTCGACAGGCTGACATCGACCAGCTTCAGCGCCGTGGCCCCGCCGCGACCCGGCCGTTCGAAGGGCACGCCCGCCAGCCGCAGATAGGCGGTCTTGTCGGCGGCCTGGATGAAGCCGTCGATGAACTGGGCGGTCAGGACCTGCAGATCGGCCGCCTCGTCCTCGGGCGCGAGGTGGCTGTGCAGGGGACCGGGATGGGCCTGGTTGTGGCCCGGCCCGTGGCTGTGGTCCGGCGCCATGGTGCGGTCGCTCGGGTGGGCGTGCCCATGGGCGTGGCCGTGCGCGTGCCCATGGACGTGCCCATGGACGTGACCATGGCCATGGCCGTGCCCGTGGGGATGGTCATGTGGCATTGGACCACCGCTTGCCTTCGAAGGCCCCGTGCGGGAAGGTCTTGGGCTTGTCGATGTGTTTCTTGTGGGCGCCCAGCTTGCCGCTGGCGACCAGCGAGCCCAGCACGTCGACGATCACCCGCGTGCCCAGCAGCGCGGTGATGTCCGAGGTGTCGTAGGGCGGCGAGACCTCGACCAGTTCCATCCCGCAGATGCCCTCGGCCGCGACCTTCGAGACCAGCGCCAGCGCCTCGCGCGGCAGGAACCCGCCCGGTTCCGGCCAGCCGGTGCCGGGCACGAAGCCGCAGTCGATACTGTCGATGTCGAACGAGATATAGACCATGTCGGTCCCGTCCCAGGCCATCTCGAGCGCCATCTCGGCGGTCTTGTCGACGCCCATGCGTTCCATGTCGCCCATGGTGATGATGTTGGTCTCGCGCTCGCGCGCCACCTTCACCGCCTCGCGCGGGACCTGCCAGCCGCCGATGCCCACCTGCACGAGGTTCCTGGCCGAGACGTTCGGCATGTTGGTGGCGTGGAACCACGGCGTGGTGTGCATGCGTTCGTCCAGGTCCTTTTCCTGGATGTCGGCATGGCGGTCGAAATGCACGATGCCGATCTTCTTCGAGGTGCATTCGGCAATGCCGCGCAGGCAGGGGAAGCCGATCGAATGGTCGCCGCCGATCATCACCGGCAGCGAGCCGGACGAGAACACGTGGCTGACCGCCCGGCTGATCTGGTCGAAGCTCTTTTCCAGGTTGGCCGGGATGGTGAAGACATCGCCGGCATCGCAGAGCGTCATCTGCTCGCGCAGGTCCACGCCGAGTTCATAGTTGTAGGGGGTGTAGAGCGCCGAGATCTTCCTCACCCCCTGCGGACCGAAGCGGGTGCCGGGCCGATAGGTGGTACCGCCGTCGAAGGGAATGCCCAGAACCGTGGCGTCGTAATGCGCCACTTCCAGCACGTCCTCGGCATAGGGCGCCTTCAGGAAGGTGTTGATGCCGGCGTAATGGGGCAGCTCGCCCCGGGCGAAAGTGGGGATCGACTTGTCCTCGATCGAGTCGGCGCCGGTCAGCCCCATCCGCAGCGCCCAGCGGCGTTCCTGCTCCCAGCGGTCGCCGGGCAGCTCGGCCTCGGCCTTCATCGCCCGCCAGCCGGCCAGCCGGGTCAGGTCCGGGTGGTGGGCCCGCCGGTCGGACCGCCGGTCGGACCGGGCCGCGTCGGCCGGGTGGCGGGACCGGGTGCGCTCAGGCGGGGCGAAGAACATGGGTTTCCTCCAAGATGGTCTGGTAGGGGATGCCGCGGTTGCGGGCATCGAAGTCATAGGTGATCGTCGCGCCATAGGCATTGGGGTCGGTCGGGTCCCAGCGCGGCTTGTCGAAGACCAGCACCCGGTCGCCCAGCTTGAACCCCTCGGACAGGTCGTGCGTCACCATGAACACCGTCATGCCGATTTCGGCGCGCAGGTGCATCAGGAAATCGTGCATCGACAGCCGGGTTCCGGGGTCGAGCGCGCCGAAGGGTTCGTCCAGCAGCAGGATCAGCGGCTTTGCCGCCAGCGCCTGACCGATCGCCAGCCGCTGCTGCATCCCCCCCGACAGGGTCGCGGGGTACTGGTCGGCCACATGGGCAAGCCCGATCCGCTTCAGCATCGCATCGGCCCGCTCGCGCGCGGCGCGCTTCTCGGCTCCGGCCAGCCGGCCGAAGCGGCGCGAGAAGCTTTCGCCCGCCACGATGTTGTCGCGCACGCTCATGTGCGGGAAGACCGAATAGCGCTGGAACACCACGCCGCGGGCCTGGTCGGGTTCGGTGGCGGGCGGACGGCCATCGATGGTGATGGTGCCGCGGGTGGGCTGTTCCTGCGCCAGCAGCAGGCGCAGGAAGGTGGACTTGCCGCAGCCCGAGGCGCCGACGATCGACACGAACTCGCCCCGCTTCACGCTGACATTGACCCGTTCCAGGATCGGGCGGGTGCCGTAGCTCTGGAAGATGTTCTCGACCTCGACGAAACTCACAATCCGGCCTCCGTCCAGGGATAGGCGCGGCGGGCGAGTTGCTTCAGCAGCCAGTCGATCGCCCAGGCCAGGAAGGTGATCCACAGGACGTAGGTCAGGATCACGTCCATCGCCATGTAGCGCCGCACGAGGAAGATGCGATAGCCCAGCCCCTGCTCGGCCGCGATCGCCTCGGCGGCGATCAGGAACAGCCAGGCCGGGCCGAGCGACAGCCGGATCGCCTGGATCAGCCGCGGCATCACCTGCGGCAGCGCCACGCGCAGCGCGATGACGAGGCTGGAAGCGCCCAGCGTCTCGGCCTTCACGATCATCTCGCGCGGGATCTCCATGGTGCGGGCCGACAGGTCGCGGATCAGGAAGGGGGTGATGCCGATCACGATCAGCACCACCTTGGACAGTTCGCCCAGCCCGAAGGTGATGAACAGGATCGGCAGGATCGCCAGCGGCGGCACCAGCGAGACCACGCCGACGAAGCTCGACAGGGTGGCGCGCACATAGGGCAGCAGCCCGATCAGGATGCCGAAGCCCAGCCCCAGCGCCGCCGAGACCCCGACCCCCAGCGCCAGCCGCCTGAGACTGGCCAGGGTGTCGGCCCAGAACAGGATCACCCCCGACCGCTTGTCGGGTTCGGTGACCACCGCGATTGCGGTCTGCAGGATCGTCGCGGGCGACGGCAGCAGCCGGTCGGCGGGATTGGCCGCAAGGCGCGCTTCCGAGGCGAGGACATAGCCAAGGGCCGCCAGCGCGAAGGGCACCAGCACCAGAAGCACTCCCAGCGCCGGGCCGGGTGATCGGTTGATCAGACGCATGAACGCCACTCGTACGGGTTGGGGTTGCGCCCCGGCCCTTGGCCGGGGACGGGATCAGGCCGGACGCTCAGAGGGCGCCATCCGCCGCCATCTGCATGTAGGTCGTGTCGAAGCGGAACTGGATGTTGTTCGGATCGCCGGTGACCAGACCGCCGGGATACTCGACGCCGACGAAATCCGGGCCGGGCGCCCCGGTGCCGAGGATCCCCTTGTCGAACAGGAAGGTGGCGACATTGGTCATGGTCTGCGGCAGGTCGGGGCTCTGGGTGAAGGCGACCGCGTCGGCGGGCGCATAGAACATCTGCGTGGTCGACAGCTGCGCGTCGAAGCCGGGAAGGTCGGTGCCCGAGGCGGTGGCCATGGCGGTGCGCGCCTCGGCCCCTTCGGGCGTGTCGGCGGACATCAGCGCCATCACCTCGAACCAGGCGCCGACCACCGCCTTGCCGAAGGCGGGATTGTCCTTCAGCGTCTCGGTGTTGACCACCATCAGGTCGATGATCTCGCCGGGGATGTCCGAGGAATCGAAGACCGAGGTCGCCGTCGGATCCGCGAGGATCGCCGAGACCAGCGGGTTCCAGGTCACCACCGCCTGGACATCCGGGGTGGCGAAGGCGGCGATCATGTCGGCGTCCGAGGTGTTGATGACGCCGCCCAGATCGGATTCGGCCAGCCCGGCGCTGTCCAGCGCCCGGGCCAGCAGGTAGTGCGACACCGACAGTTCGACCAGGTTGACCGGCTTGCCCTTCAGGCTGCTCACGTCGCCCGGACCCTTGATGATGATGGCGTCGTTGCCGTTCGAATAGTCGCCGACGATCAGCGCGGTGGTGTCCACGCCGCTGCCCGCCGGGATCGACAGCGTGTCCATGTTGGTGGCCGAGACCCCGTCGAAGGCGCCGGCGGCGTACTGGTTGATCGATTCCACATAGTCGTTGATCTGCATGATCTCGACATCGATGCCGTATTTCTCGGCCCACTTGTCCATGATGCCGCTGTCTTCCAGATAGCCCCAGGGCATCCAGCCGGCATAGATCGTCCAGGCGATGCGGAACTCGGACTTCTCTTCGGCATGGGCGACGGGCGCGGTGGCCAGCAGGAGGGCGGCGGCGATCGGAAGGGCAGTCTTCAGCATCTCTCGGTTCCCCTGAAAGTCCCGCCCAAGGGTCATGAGACGATCCGCGGGCGGAACAGGAAAGTGGCGCGGACGGACCGTCGCAGTACTCTCCCGGGATTTTGGCCCGCCGTGTACCGGGACGGAATTTGCCGCCCCGGCGGCACTTCTCGGACCAAGCTTCGCGTGCGGCGAACGGAACCCTAAGTGCCCTGCCCGCTCAGGGAAGCATCGCCGGGCCGCGCTGGCAAACCCGGCGCGGCCCCAGGTCTCCCGGAAGGCGGTCCCTCGCCAAGAAAAAGGGGCCTGGCGGCCACCGCTGCGCAAATCATGGGCAACGGATGAACGCGGCGGCAGCCGGAGCGCGGCAGCGGCGCGGCCGCCGGACACCTCTCGGGAGTTGATCGCGCGGGGCCACGCCGCACGTTGCCACTGCCGGCCCGGCATGGCCTAGTGCGCGCCAAAACAGGAGGACGCCCATGACGAAACCCTCACCCCTTCTCGTGCCGGCCCGCGTTGCCAGCAGCCGCCGCAGCTTCCTTGGCGGCGCCGCGGCGCTGACGGCGGCGGGCGCGATGCCGGGGCTCTGGCCGCGGCCGGCGAAGGCCGAGCCGAAGCGCGGCGGCACGATCCGCGCCGCCAAGGGCCACGGCCAGACCACCGACACGCTGGATCCGGGCAGCTTCATCAACGGCTACATGACGGCGCTGGCCTATGGCGTGCATGGCTACCTGACCGGCGTCGGCGTCGACGGTCAGATCGAGCCGCAGCTGGCGGAAAGCTGGGAGGCCTCGGCCGATGCGAAGGTCTGGCGCTTCAGGATCCGCCAGGGCGTGAGCTTCCACGACGGCAAGCCGCTGACGCTGGAGGACGTGGTCGCCTCGGTCAACCATCACCGGGGCGAGAAGACCACCTCGGCCGCGGCGCCGCTGTTCGCGGGCGTCGTCAATATCACGACCGAAGGCAAGGACACCGTCGCCTTCGAACTGGCCACCGGCAACGCCGACTTCCCCTTCGTCTTCGCCGATTATCACCTGGGCATCATGCCGGCCGATGGCGAGGGCGTGAACTGGCGGTCTGGCAATGGCTGCGGCCCCTACAAGCTGCTGGAGTTCAAGCCCGGGGTGATCTCGCGACTGGAGCGGTTCCAGAACGACTGGACCCAGGAGCGCGGCTTCTTCGACGCGGTCGAGATGCTGTCGGTGCTGGACCTGAACGCGCGCACCACCGCGCTGGTCTCGGGCGAGGTCGACACCATCGACAAGCTCGACCTGAAGACCGTGGGGCTGCTGGGCCGCAAGAAGGGGATCGAGGTCGCCTCGATCGCCGGGCCGCAGTTCTACAGCTTCGCCATGCTCTGCGACACCGACCCCTTCACCAGTGCCAACGTGCGGCTGGCGCTGAAATACGGCGTCGACCGGCAGGAACTGGTGGACAAGATCCTGTTCGGCCACGGCACCGTCGGCAACGACCAGCCGATCGGGCCGAGCTACCGCTATCACGATCCCAACCTTGCCCAGCGGGTCTATGACCCGGACAAGGCGAAGTTCCACCTGAAGGAAGCCGGGCTCGACCGGGTGGCGGTGACCCTGTCGGCGGCCGATGCCGCCTTCCCCGGCGCGGTGGATGCGGCGACGCTCTATCAGGCCTCGGCCAAGCCGGGGGGGATCGACATGACGGTCAACCGGGTGCCGAACGACGGCTACTGGGCCGATGTCTGGCTGAAGGCGCCGTTCGCGGCGGTCTACTGGGGCGGACGCCCGACCGAGGACCAGATCCTCACCACCGACTTCGAGACCGGCCAGGCCTGGAACGACTCGCGCTGGTCGAACGCCCGCTTCGACGAGCTTCTGGTCAAGGCGCGGGGCGAGCTGGACGACGCCCGGCGGCGCGAGATGTATGGCGAAATGCAGGCGCTGGTCCGCGACGATGCCGGCGTGGTGCTGCCGATGTTCTCGAACTTCGTCTTCGCCAACAACGCGAAGATCGGCCACGGCAAGTTCGCGTCGAACTTCGATGTGGACGGCGAACGCTGGATGGAACGCTGGTGGTTCGTCTGACGGCGCCACGCTGATCCGCGGGGCGGCCTGTGCCGCCCCTTCCGGTCACGTCCTCAGCTCCAGATGGATCGGGAAGGCCGCGCGGAGCGAGCTGGCGATGGTCGAGGTCTCGGCCGCCGCGGCTAGGATCTCGCGCAGCGTCGCGTCGGGCGCTCCCGACAGCCGGGCGGTGATCTGCGCCCGCACCACCCTTGGCGGGTTTCCGGCCAGTTCCACCGCCGCCTCGACCGCGGCCACGCTGACCGGGACGCCGGCGGCGTGGGCCATATGGTAGAGGTCGTTCCACAGACAGCCGCCCAGGGCCGCGGCCAGCAGTTCGGCCCCGGTGAAGCCAAGGCCGGACCCGCCGGCGACACCCTCCGGCCGGTCGGCGATCAGGCTGCGGCTGCCGCTGCGTCCCAGCCCGGCTTCGGTGCCGGTGACGGCGGTGTAGCTCATAGTGACGCGGCGTGTCATGGACGGTCCTCCGGCCTGGGTTGAACTCTCCCCTCGGCGATGCGCGCCTTCGGAGCCCCGGTTCCGGCCCGGCGAGCACAGTCGGGTCGCGGCTGCGCCCTAGCCGCGCCGCGCGCCCACCGCCACCGCCAGGGTGATCGCCAGCGACAGGGTGGCCGAGAGCGACCGGAAGGCGCCGAAATCGACCTCGCGCACCGCGATCGGCACCGCGTCGATCTGCCAGAGCGGGCTCAGCACGGTGTCGGTGATCGCCACGACCGGAATCCCCTGCCGGCGGCAATGCTGGGCGAGGTTGACGGTTTCCTCGCTGTAGGGGGCGAAGCTGATCGCGATCAGCACGTCGCCGGGACGGATCGCGGTGCGCCGGTCGAGGCCCCCGGCGCGTTCGTGCAGCACCACCGGGATCTCCATCTTCTCGAAGGCATAGGCCAGGTAGGCGGCGACCGGAAACGCCCGGCGCAGGCCGATGGCGTGGATCACCTGCCCCGCGGCGATCACCGCCACCGCGCGTTCCAGACCTTCGGGATCGACCGTGGCGGCCAGGCTT
>JBGAOK010000012.1:0-32283 GCA_044221805.1 Meridianimarinicoccus sp. | reverse complement strand
CAAGGGACTTCACGCCCACATCGACGAATTCCGCCAGCAGCGCGGCGGGACTTCCCGACCCGGAATGGCGCAAGTTCGAGATCCGCGAGGCATAGTCCGGCCAGCCCTGAGCATAGGTCTCGCGGAACAGCCGCTGCATCGCCGAATAGCCCGGAAAGCCCATCAGCTGGCAGAACCGCATCATCGCCGAGGGCTGCACCTCGGCGGACGACGCGATCTCGGCCACGGTCGAAACCGCGATCCGGTCGGTGTTCGCCGCAAGGTATTCCGCGCATTGGCGCAGCCGCTTCGGCAGGTCGGCCGACACGGCCTGGAGCCGGACGTGGAACTCCTCGACGGTGCGAGGGGCGGTCAGGCTTCGGGTCAGGCTGGTCATGGGCGGCTCGGCAGGGCGTTGACAGAATGGCTGGTCAGGCATGATACGACAATTGGAACGAATGTTCCATTCGTTCTTGCGCTGGAGTGTGAATTGGATGGAGACCCTGGGCGTCGGTCTGATCGGAACCGGTTTCATGGGCAAGTGCCATGCGCTGGCCTACCGGAACGTGCGGGCGGTGATGGGCGACGTGCCGCGGCTGCGGCTCGAGGTGCTGTGCGACACGCCCGAGGCGAAGGCCGCCGCCTTTGCCGACCAGTTCGGCTTTGCCCGGGCCGAATCCGACTGGCGAGCGCTGGTCGCGGACCCGGCGGTCGATGTGGTCTCGATCACCGCGCCGAACCACCTGCACCGAGAGATGGCGCTGGCGGCGATCGCCGCCGGCAAGCATGTCTGGTGCGAGAAGCCGATGGCCCTGACCCTGGCGGACGCGGTCGCGATGGAAGCGGCGGCATGCGCCGCCGGGGTGCGGACGCAGGTCGGCTACAACTACGTCGCCAATCCCGCCTTCACCCACGCGCAGCGGCTGATCGCCGAGGGCGCGATCGGCCGGATCGTCCACGTCCGCGGCTGGGTCGACGAGGATTACCAGGCCGACCCGGACCTGCCCTGGACCTGGCGGGCGAAGCTGGCCGATGCCGGGCTGGGCGCGCTCGGCGACATCGGCTGCCATCTGGTCTCGATGCTCTGGGGCCTTGCCGGGCCGATCGACAGCGTGGTGGCCGACATGGCGACGATCCATGACACCCGGCCCCTGCCCGATGGGTCGGGCCGCGCCGCGGTCGAGAACGAGGATGCCGCGCTGGCGCTGCTGCGCTTCGCCTCGGGGGTCCAGGGCAGCTTCGCGGCCTCGCGCTCGGCCTGGGGACGGAAAAGCTCGCTGGGCTGGCAGGTCCATGGCACCGAGGGGATGCTCTGCTTCGAGCAGGAGCGGATGAACGAGCTGCAACTGTTCCGCAATGAGGGCGCCAAGGCGACCCAGGGTTTCCGCACCATCCTGACCGCGCCCGAGCATCCGCCCTATGGCGCCTTCGTGCCGGCGCCGGGGCATCAGCTGGGGTTCAACGACCTGAAGGTGATCGAACTTGCCGGCTTCCTGCGGGCGATCCGCGACGGCCACGACGCCCATCCCGACTTCGCCGCGGCGCTGGCGTTCGAACGCACCATCCACGCGATCGCACAGTCGGCACGCACCGGCCGTCGGGTCCGGCTGGACGAGGTCGCCTGACCCCTCTGCCTGACCCCTGTGCCTGACTCTGGCGCCTAGAAGTCGAGGCCGAGGTCGAGGGTGCGCGCCGAATGGGTCAGCGCGCCGGACGAGATGTAGTCGACCCCGGTCGCGGCCACCTCGGCGATCCGGGCGATGGTCATGTTGCCCGAGGCCTCGGTCACCAGCCGGCCGTCGACCATCGCCACCGCCGCGCGGAGCGTCGCGGTGTCCATGTTGTCCAGCAGCACCACATCGGCGCCGCCCTCGTCCAGCACCTCGGCCAGCTGCTCCAGCAGGTCGACCTCGATCTCGACCCGGACCATGTGCGAGGCATGGGCCTTGCAGGCCTGCAGCACGGGCCGGACACCGCCGGCGGCGGCGATGTGGTTGTCCTTGATCAGGATTGCGTCCGAAAGGCCGAAGCGGTGGTTGAAGCCGCCGCCATGGCTGACCGCCAGCTTCTCGACCAGCCTGAGGCCGGGCGTGGTCTTGCGGGTGCAGGTGATCCGGGTGCGGGTACCGCGGGTCTCGGCCACATAGGACGCGGTCAGCGTGGCGATGCCGCAGAGCCGGCCGGCGAAGTTCAGCGCCACCCGTTCCCCTGACAGGATCGAGGCCGCCGAACCGGCGACGACCATCAGCGTCTCGCCCTTCCGGCAGCGGGCGCCGTCGGGGATCAGGGTCTCCACCGCCAGCCCGGCATCGACCAGCCGGAAGGCGATGCGCGCCACCTGCATGCCCGAGACCACGCCGTCGTCCCGGGCGACGATGCGCGCTTCGGCCCGTGTGTCGGCGGGGACCACGGTGCGCGTGGTGATGTCGCCCCAATGGCCCAGATCCTCGGCCAGCGCGGCGCGGACCATGGGTTCCAGCATCAGGTCGGGGATCGCGATCGGCCGGGTGTGGGACGTGGCGTCGGTCATGCGTCCTGCTCCACAAGCGCCTCGCGCAGGGCCAGCGCCTCGTCAAGGGTCAGGCGGCTGCGGTGGGCCAGGTCTTGGCGGGTCTCGGGGAAATCCGACCGGTAATGGCCGCCGCGCGATTCCTCGCGCAGGAGCGCCGCCGCCGCGATCAGCGTCGCGGTCGCCGCCATGTTGCGGAAGGCCGGGGCTGCGGCCTGGTCCGCCTCCAGCGCCGCGATCACCCTGAGCGCGTGGCGCAGGCCGCGGCCATCGCGGACCACGCCCACGTCCTCGGACATGGTCCGGCGCAGCCGTGCCACCGCCTCGGCGTCCGGGCGTTGGCCGCCGGGACGGAAGGCCAGCGCCACCGGCGGCGCCGTGCCGGGCTGTGGGCCGGGCTGCGGGCCGAGGGCGGCGTCGATCTCCTCGGCGCAGGTCAGGGCATAGACCAGCGCTTCCAGAAGGCCGTTCGAGGCCAGCCGGTTCGCCCCGTGCAGCCCGGTCGAGCTGGACTCGCCGCAGACCCACAGGTTGCCGAGGCTGGCCCGGCCGGTGGCGTCGGTGGCGATGCCACCCATGTGGTAGTGCGCCGCCGCGGCGACCGGGATCGGCTCGGCCACCGGGTCGATCCCGGCCTTGGCACAGGCCTCGGCCACCGCCGGGAACCGGGTCAGCACCTCGGCCCCCAGCGCCGCGCGGGTGTCCAGCATCGGGCGCAGGCCGCGCCGGGTCTGGTCGAAGATCGCGCGCGCGACCACGTCGCGGGGCGCCAGTTCGGCATCGGGGTGGATGGCCGGCATGAAGCGTTCGCCAAGCCGGTTGATCAGGATCGCGCCTTCGCCGCGCAACGCCTCGGTCGCTAAGGGCGCCGGGTCGAGCCCCACGTCGATCGCGGTCGGGTGGAACTGGACGAACTCGGCGTCGGCGATCACCGCGCCGGCGCGCGCCGCCATGCCGATCACCTCGCCGCGGATCCGGGGCGGGTTGGTGGTGAGCGCGTAAAGCCCGCAGGAGCCGCCCCCGGCCAGCAGATAGGCCGCGCCGCGGATCGTCACCGGGGCCGAGGTCTCGACCCCGGCGGCTTCCACCCGGACGCCGGTCACGGTGCCGTCGCGGGTGTCCAGCCCCGAGGCGGTCACCCCTTCCAGCACCTGGATCGAGGGCGTGGCGCGGACAGTGGCGATCAGGGTTTCCATGATCCGCCGTCCGGCCTGGTCGCCCTGCACCCGGACGACCCGGGCGAAGCGGTGCGCGGCCTCGCGGCTGAGCTGGTAGTTGCCGGCCGCGTCCCGGTCGAAGGGGGCGCCAAGCGCGGCCAGATCGCGGATCCGGCCCTGCGCTTCGCCGGTGACGAAATCGGCGATCGCCGGGTCCACGGTGCCGGCGCCGGCGGTCAGGGTGTCTGCGGCATGGGCGGCCGGGCTGTCGCCGGCCGACATCGCCGCGGCGACACCGCCCTGCGCCCAGGCGGAACTGGCGCCCTCGCCCAGCTTCTCGGGCGAGATCATCAGGACCGGGCGCGGCACAAGCTTCAGCGCGGCATAAAGCGCGGCCAGCCCCGCGCCGACGATGACGACGCGGTCCGTGACGATGGCTTCGGTCACCTCAGCCGACCCTCACCGGGCCAGCGAACGGCTGAGATCGATCATCCGCTCGACCGCGATCCGGGCCTTGGCGCCGACCTCCGGGTCGACCTCGACCGGCGTGGTCATGGTGTGCAGGCTGAAGAGGATCTTCTCGAGCGTGATCTTCTTCATGTAGGGGCACATGTTGCAGGGCTTGGCGAACTCGACCTCGGGCAGCTCGTCGGCGATGTTCGCCGCCATCGAGCATTCGGTGACCAGCATCGCCTCCTTCGGTCTGTGCCGGTGGACCCAGTCGATGATGCCGCTGGTCGAGCCGGTGAAGTCGGCCTCGGCCACCACCTCGGGGGTGCATTCCGGGTGGGCGATGATCTTCACGCCGGGATGATGCTCGCGGTAGGCGCGCAGATCCGCGGCGGTGTAGAGCTCGTGGACGATGCAGGACCCGTCCCACCACACCACCTTCTTCTTCGACAGCTTGGCCACGTTCTGGGCCAGATAGCGGTCCGGCGTCATGATGACGGTGTCGCTTTCCATCGCGTCGACGATGGCCAGCGCATTGGCCGAGGTACAGCAGATGTCTGACGCCGCCTTTACCGCGGCGGTGGTGTTGACGTAGGAGACGACCGGCGCGCCGGGATACTTGGCGCGCATCTGGGCGACGCCCTCGGGCGTGATCGACTCGGCCAGCGAGCAGCCGGCGGCGGGATCGGGGATCAGCACCGTCTTGGACGGGTTCAGGATCTTCGAGGTCTCGGCCATGAAGTGGACGCCGCACTGGACGATGACATCGGCCTCGACCTTCGTTGCGGCAATGGCCAATTGCAGGCTGTCGCCCACCACGTCGGCGATGCCATGGAAGATCTCGGGCGTCATGTAGTTATGGGCCAGGATCACCGCGTTCTTCTCGCGCTTCAGCGCGTTGATCGCGGTCACGTAGGGCGCGAAGATCGCCCAGTCCACCGGCGGCACCACCCGGTCCATCCGGGCATAGATCTCGCGCGCCGCCTCGGCCTTCTCGACCGAGGGGGCGAGGTCATAGTGCTCGGCCAGCGTCGAGCGCAGGATGGCAGTGTCCAGCATGACGGATCCCCCCGGAAGACCGATCGGGGCCTTCTAGAGACTGGCGCACGAAAGCACCAGAAGAAATGCACGTTTCCGGCGGTTTCAAGGGTCCGACCCGGAAGGCCGGCGGGATTGTGGCGCGGTTGCTTTGCCGCCGGGGACGGAAGCGTGTACCGTGCCGAAGGTGGTCCCACTGACCGGGTGAGCCGGGCCAGCCGGCGCAGGCTCCGCCCGACGTCAGTCCAGCGTCAGTCCAGCGTCCGGCGGAACCGCATCAGCGCCGCGCCGGACAGCAGTACCACGAACAGCCCCAGCGCCGCCAGCGGGGCGGCCACGGTCGCCGCGTCGGCGCCCTTCAGCATCACGCCGCGGATCAGCCGCAGGAAATGGGTCAGCGGGAAGATCTCCCCCAGCACCTGCGCCCAGCCCGGCATGCCGCGGAAGGGGAACATGAAGCCCGACAGCAGCAGCGAGGGCAGGAAGAAGAAGAAGGTCAGCTGCATCGCCTGCATCTGGGTCCGTGCCGCGGTCGAGATCAGGTAGCCCAGGATCACCAGCGCCAGCACGAACAGCAAGATGCCGCCCAGCAGCAGCGGCAGCGAGCCGACGAAGGGCACGCCGAAGATCGCCTTCGCCGCGACCAGCACGACGACCACCTGCACCGCGCCCACCGCCAGATAGGGCATCACCTTGCCCAGCATGATCTCGAGCGGCGTCGCCGGCATCGACAGCAGGTTCTCCATCGTGCCGCGCTCGGTCTCGCGCGTCAGGGCCATGGCAGTCATCATCACCATGGTCAGCTGCAGGATGACGCCCAGGAGGCCGGGGACGATGTTGTACTGGGTGATGCCTTCCGGGTTGTAGCGGCGGTGGACCACCACCGACAGGGCGGCCGCGCTGCGCTCGGCCGCGCTGGCCTCGTCCCCGGTCTCGCGGCTCAGCGCCTGGGACGCGACCGTGCCCAGGGTCGAGATCGCGCCCGAGGCGACGGCGGGGTCGGTGGCGTCGGCCTCGATCAGGATCGTCGGCGCATCGCCGCGTTCGACCCGGCGGCCGAAATCCGACGGCACGGTGACCACGAAGGACACGTCGCCGCGCTGGATCATCGCCTTGGCCTCGGCCGCGGTCGCGTCGGTGGTGACGAAGCGGTAATAGCCGGTCAGTTCCAGCGCGGTGACCATGGCGCGGGTGAACCGGTCCTGGGTCGGGGCCACCAGCGCCGCCGGCAGGTCCTTGGGGTCGAGGTTGATGGCGAAGCCGAACAGCAGAAGCTGCATCAGCGGGATCCCCAGCATCATCGCGAAGGTCAGCCTGTCGCGGCGCATCTGGATGGTTTCCTTCACCAGAAGCGTTGCCAGCCGGCCGAAGGACAGGATCCCGGTCATGCCATGTTGTCCTCGGCCACGCTCATCAGGCGGATGAACACATCCTCGAGCGAGGTTTCCGCCGGTTCGGCGCGGGTTCCGGTCTCGGCGGCGACGCGCGCCACGGTGCGGGCCAGCAGGGCGCCGTCGCGGCCGACCACATGCAGCGTGGTGCCGAAGGGGGCGATCTGCTCGACCCCCTCGGCGCCGCGCAGCCGGGCGGCGGCCCCGGCCGTGTCCGCGCCGGTGACAAGGAAGGTGGTCAGTCCGGCATCGCGCACCACCTCGGCCACGGTGCCGCTGGCGACCAGCCGGCCATAGGCGATGTAGTTGATCCGGTGGCAGCGTTCCGCCTCGTCCATGTAATGGGTCGAGACCAGCACGGTCAGCCCGGCCGCGGCGCGGGCGTGGATCTCGTCCCAGAACTCGCGCCGCGCCTTGGGATCGACGCCCGCGGTCGGCTCGTCCAGCATCAGGAGGTCGGGCTGGTGCATCAGGCAGGCGGCCAGCGCCAGCCGCTGCTTCCAGCCCCCGGACAGCGCCCCGGCCAGCTGCTGGCGCCGGGAGGCAAGGCCCAGATCGGCCAGCGTGCCGGCCACCACCCGGCGCCGGTCGGGAAGGCCATAGAGGCCGGCGACGAAGTTCAGGTTCTCCTCGATCGTCAGATCCTCATAGAACGAGAACCTTTGCGTCATGTAGCCGACCCGGCGCTTGATCGCGGCGCCTTCGGTCAGGATGTCGTGGCCCAGCACCTGCCCCTGCCCCGCATCGGGGGTCAGAAGCCCGCACATCAGCCGGATCGTGGTAGTCTTGCCCGAGCCATTGGGCCCAAGGAAACCCGCGATCTCGCCCCGCGCGACGGTCAGGTCGACGGCATCGACCACGGTGCGGCTGCCGAAGCGCTTGGTCAGGCCGGTCACCGCGATGGCGGGCGCGGCGGCGGTCACCGGACGGGCTCCGGCAGGGCCACGTCGACGATCTGGCCCGGCTTCAACCACAGGGTATCGTCGGGGCGCGCCTCGATCAGGTAGACCAGCTTCTGGCGGTTCTCGAGCGAGTAGATCACCGGCGGGGTGAATTCGGGCCCGTCCGCCACATAGGTCACCTCGG
The DNA here is from genome assembly GCA_044221805.1 of Meridianimarinicoccus sp. Classification (GTDB taxonomy): domain Bacteria; phylum Pseudomonadota; class Alphaproteobacteria; order Rhodobacterales; family Rhodobacteraceae; genus Meridianimarinicoccus. The sequence goes on along the minus strand of JBGAOK010000012.1, from coordinate 24,673 downwards.
CCCCCAGATCGGCTTGGCAGCCGTCGCAGCGGACCTGCAGCCGGCTGCCGCGCGCGATCGCGCTGACCGAGGTCTCGGGCACGAACAGGCGCAGCTTGACCGCGCCATCGGGCAGCAGCGACAGCACCGGCGCAGCGGGGCCGGCGATTTCGCCGTCGTGGCGGATCACGTCGTGGACGATCCCGGTCGCCGGGGCAAGGATCCGGCGCTGGTCCAGCTTCCAGCCGGCGCTGTCCCGCGCCGCCCTTGCACCGGCGACGGCAGCTTCGGCGGCGGCGATCGCGTCGGCGCGCGCCGGCAGCCGGGCCACCGCAAGCTGGGCTTCCGCCTCGGCGATGCGGGCATGGGCGACCTGCGCCGCCGTCACGGCGTCGTCGCTGTCGGCCCGGGTGGCGGCGCCGCGGTCGGCGAGGTTCAGCAGCCGCTTCATCGCCCGGTCGGCTTCCTCGGCCGCGGCCTGGGCCGAGGCGAGCGTCGCCTCGATCACCCGGATCTCCTCGGGCCGCTTGCCTTCCTGAAGATCGGCGAGCTTGCCCTCGGCCTCGGCCAGCGCGGCGTCGGCCTGGGCCAGCGCGATCTCGGCGTCGCGGGTTTCCAGTTGCGCCAGCAGGTCGCCCGCGGCGACGCGGGAACCGCGGTCGACCGCCACCCGGTCGATCCGCGCCACCTCGACCGGGGCGACGAGGGCGAAGTCGCCCTCCACATAGCCGGTGGCGAAGGGGGCCGGCGCGGCGCAGGTGGCGGCCAGAAACGCGGCCCCCGGCAAGGAGCAGAGAAAACCCATCATCGGCGGTGCCCTTCCAGTGCGGCGTGCAGGTTGGCGGCAAGGGTGTCGGCGATGCGCCCGGCCTCGGCCGGCCCGACCGAGCGCCAGCCCATCCGGCGCAGGACCAGCGGGCGGGCGATGCGGAAATAGACCACCTGCCCGATCATCGCGAAGACGGCGAGGCGCACCGCCTCGCTCTCGGCCGGCTGGCCGGTCGCCGCGGCCCAGAGCGCGCAAAGCTCGCGGTGCCGGGGTTCGAAGACGCGGTCATAGATCAGATCCAGCGCTGCGCCCTGCTCGGCCAGTTGGCGCAGGATGAAGCCGACCATCGCCTCGGCCATCGGCGCGGTGACCAGGAAGCCGACCATGGCCCTCACCATCGCCTCCAGCCGTGCCGCCGCCGCGCCGGGCGCCAGACCGCCGGTTGCGCCGGGCACGCCCAACGTGCCGTCGACCAGATCCGCCACCCGCTCGGCACAGGCCCGGTACAGCCCGGCCTTCGAGCCGAAGTGATAGGCGATCGAGGCGACGTTGGTCTCCGCCTCGGCGGCGATCGAGCGGATCGAGGCCGCGGCGAATCCCTGGCTGCCGAACTGGCGCAGGGCGACAGCGACCAGCCGGGTGCGGGTGTCATCGGGAGTAGTGCTGGCGGGCGAGTCGGGCATTGCGGCCTCCTGCGCCGGAAATTAATCAATCGTTTGATTAAGCGCAAGCGGCCCGAGGCCTCGCCCAGTGGGGGCCTGCCGTGGACAGATCGCCCAACTTGCCGGCACGGGCGCCCAAATCCCGGTCGCTTGCGGCGCGCAACGCCGGTCGCCGGTCCGATCTTGACCCAGATCAAATCCGGATCCCGCGCTGCCGGGCAGCCTGATCTGGTGTCCCTGCCCGGTTTCCGGAGCGGGCCGTGTCGCATGTCTCGCGCCGAAGTCAATCAAGCCATTGTCATGATTAAAAAATTCCTGTTGCGCTTGGCGCCATGCGCTGTATGGTCAAGCGATATAACGATGGACACCATAACGCTGCCATGCCGATCTCGCCCGAACTCACCCTGGCCTCTCCGGACTCCGCGCCGATCGGCGCCGAGCGTATCCGCCTGCTGGAAGCGATCGGGCGCGAAGGCAGCATCACCGCCGCCGCGCGGGCGGTGGGGGTGTCCTACAAGACCGCCTGGGACGCGGTGGCGGCGATGAACAACCTCGTCGGCCGGCCGCTTGACATCGGCCGGCCCGGCGGGCGCAGCGGCGGCGGGGCGATGCTGACCCCGGACGGCACGCGCCTGATCGCCGCCTTCCGCCGGTTGCAGGAGGAAATGGCGCGCAGCTTCGCGCGCATCGACGCCGATCTTGGGGGGACCGGACTGACCACAACCCACATCCTATGGAGCCTGAACATGCGCACCAGCGCCCGAAACGCCCTTGCCGGCACCATCACCGAGATCACCGACGGCGCCGTCAATGCCGAGGTGAAACTGAAGATCAGCGATGCGGTGACGCTTGCCGCGATCATCACCCGCGAAAGCGTGAAGGAGCTTGAACTGGCGGTCGGCAAACCCGCGACTGCGCTGATCAAGGCGCCCTTCGTCATCCTCGCCCCCGCCGACGGCGCCCGGAAGACCTCGGTCAGGAACCGGATCGAAGGCACCGTCTCGAAGATCGAGACCGGCGCGGTCAATGCCGAGGTCGCCCTCGACATCGGCGGCGGCAAGACCCTGACCAGCATCATCACCATGGAGGCCCTGTCCGACCTCGGCTTCGAAGTGGGCAAGCCGGCGGTCGCCCTGATCAAGGCGCCCTTCATCATCCTTGCCGTCGACTGAGCCGGGGCCGCGCCATGAAAGCCTTCCTCCTTGCCGGCGTCGCCGCTCTCGCCGTTGGGGCGGCCCGAGCCGACACCACCCAGGTGGCGGTGGCCGCCAACTTCACCGATGCCGCCAAGGCGATTGCCGAAGCCTTCAAGGCCGAGACCGGCCACGAGGCGGTGATGAGCTTCGGCTCGACCGGGCAGCTCTATACCCAGATCACCCAGGCGGCGCCGTTCGACATCCTGCTGTCGGCCGATGACATCCGCCCGACCAGGGCGGTCGAGGACAAGCTGGGCGTGCCCGGCACGGTCTTCACCTATGCCATCGGCCAGCTCGCCCTGTGGAGCGCCCAGCCCGGCCGGGTGAACGGGGCCGAGACCTTTCAGGATGCGGACCTGACCCGCATCGCCATCGCCAATCCGAAGACTGCGCCCTATGGCGCGGCAGCGGTACAGGCGATGCAGAAGCTGGGAGTCTACGACACGCTTCTGCCGAAGATCGTGCAGGGCGACTCGATCACCCAGACCTTCCAGTTCATTGCCACCGGAAATGCCGAGATCGGCTTCGTCGCCTATGCCCAGGTGATCGGCAACACCGACGGATCGCTCTGGCTGGTCGAACCCTCGCTGTATGATCCGCTTCGTCAGGACGCGGTGCTGCTGACCCATGGCGCCGAAAGCGCGGCGGCAAAGGCCTATCTCGCGTTCCTGAAAGGGCCGAAGGCCAAGGAGATCATCGAGAGCTTCGGCTATACCTTCCCCCCGGCAGGCTGATCCGCCGCGATGCTCTGGGCGCCCGTTCTTCTGACGCTGAAGCTGGCCTCGATCTCGACGCTGATCCTTCTCGTCCTGGGTACGCCGCTGGCCTGGTGGCTGGCCCGGTCGCGGGCCTGGTGGAAGGAGGGCGTGGCGACCCTGGTCGCCCTGCCCCTCGTCCTGCCGCCGACGGTGCTGGGGTTCTACCTGCTGATCGCGCTCGGGCCGAACGGCCCGGGCGGATCGATTGCCGCGCTATGGGGGGCGCGGTCGCTGGCCTTCACCTTCACCGGGCTGGTGATCGGGTCGGTGATCTTCTCGCTGCCCTTCGTGGTGCAGCCGATCCGCAACGCTTTCGAGGCGATCGGCGACCGGCCGCTCGACGTGGCGGCGACGCTGGGCGCCTCGCCCATGGACAGCTTCCTGACCGTGGCCCTGCCGCTGGCGCGGCCCGGCATGCTGACCGCGGCCGTGCTGGCCTTCGCCCATACGGTGGGCGAATTCGGCGTCGTGCTGATGATCGGCGGCAACATCCCCGGCAAGACCCAGGTCATGTCCATCGCCATCCTCGAACTGGTCGAGACGCTGCAGTGGGGCAAGGCCCATGTGATGGCGGGCAGCATGGTGGTCTTCGCCTTCACGGTGATCCTGACCGTGTCCCTGCTGGAACGGCGATCCCGGGCGCAGCGCGGATGACCGGTGACGACGAGATCGCGGCGCGCTTCGCCGGGCCGCTGGGCGGCTTCGCGCTGGACGCGGAATTCCGGGTGCCGGCGCGCGGCGTCACCGCGCTGTTCGGCCCTTCGGGCTGCGGCAAGACCACCGTGCTGCGCTGCGTCGCGGGGTTGCACCGCATCGCGGACGGCACCCTCTGCGTCGCCGGCCGGATCTGGCAGGATGCCCGGACCTTCCTGCCCACCCACCGCCGCCCGATCGGCTATGTGTTTCAGGAAGCCAGCCTTTTTCCCCACCTGTCGGTGCGCGGGAACCTCGACTACGGCCGCTCCCGGGCGCTGAAAGCCGGCCGGGCCGAGCGGCTGGACTTCGCCGAGGTCGCCGCGCTTCTGGGAATCGAACACCTGCTCGACCGGGCGCCGACCCACCTGTCCGGGGGCGAGCGCCAGCGCGTCGCCATCGGCCGGGCGCTGCTGTCCCAGCCGGAACTGCTGCTGATGGACGAACCCCTGTCGGCGCTGGACCGGGTCAGCCGGGACGACATCCTGCCCTATCTGGAACGGCTGCGCGACCGGCTGGCGATCCCGGTGCTCTATGTCAGCCACGACCTGGCCGAGGTGGAGCGGCTGGCCGACACGCTCGTGCTGATGCGCGCCGGCCGCGTCGAGGCGAGCGGCCCGCTGGACCAGCTTCAGGCGGATCCGACCCTGCCGATCGCGAGACTGCCCGAGGCCGGGGTGACGCTGCGCGCCCGGGTGACCGGGCAGGACGCCACCTATGGGCTGAGCATGCTCGACATCGGCGGCGCCGGGCTGCTGGTCCCGGGGCTTCTGGGCGATGCCGGCACCCGGGTGCGGATCCGGATCACCGCGTCCGACGTGAGCCTGGCCCGCAGCGCGGCCGAGGGCAGCACGATCCTGAACATCCTGCCCGCCCGGATCATCGGCCACGCGGCCCGCGATCCCTTCCAGACCATGGTTGTCCTGACCCTGGGTGCCGAGGGCCGCGGCCCGCGCATCCTTGCCCGGGTCACCCGCCGGTCATGGGAAAGTCTCGGCCTGGCCCCGGGCCAGACCGTCTTTGCCCAGATCAAGGGCGTCGCGCTGGTGACCGGGCGGACCGGCTGATCCGGCTCAGACCGTCTCGCCCGCCATCAGGGGATGCAGGCAGGCGACCCGGTGCGCCGGCGTCCCGGTCACCGGGGGGAAGGCCGCGGCGCATTCGGGCGTGGCGCGCCAGCAGCGCGGGTTGAACGGGCAGCCGGGCGGCACGTTCAGGGGCGATGGCACCTCGCCGGCCAGCTTGATGCGCTGGCGGTGCCGGGTCGGGTCGGCCGAGGGCGTCGCCGACAGCAGCGCGCGGGTATAGGGGTGCATCGGCTGGCCGAAGATCGCGTCCCGGCTGCCATGCTCGACCGAGCGGCCCAGATACATCACCATCACCTCGTCGGCGACGTGGCGCACCACCGACAGGTCATGGCTGATGAACAGATAGGCCAGCCCCAGCCGGTCCTGCAAATCGACCAGCAGGTTCAGGATCTGGCTCTGGATCGACAGGTCGAGCGCCGAGACCGGCTCGTCCAGCACCAGGATCTTCGGGTCGAGCATCAGCGCGCGCGCCACCGCCACGCGCTGGCGCTGGCCGCCCGAGAACATGTGCGGATAGCGGTCGAAATGCTCGGGGCGCAGGCCGACCAGCCCCAGCATCTCGCGCGCCCGGGTCTCGCGCTCGGCCGCCGTGATTTCGGGGCGGTTCAGCTTCAGCGGCTCCATCAGGGTCTGGCCGATGGTCTGGCGCGGGTTGAGCGAGCCGTAGGGGTCCTGGAACACGATCTGCACCATGGCCCTGAGCCCGCGGTCGCGGCTGGCGCCTTCGGGACCGATCGGCTTGCCGCCGATGCTGAGGATGCCCGAGGTCGGCGGCTCGATCATCGTGACCATGCGCGCCAGGGTGGACTTGCCGCAGCCCGATTCCCCGACCACCGCGAGCGTCCGGCCCGGGCGCAGGTCGAAGCTGGCGCCGTCCACGGCGCGCACCACCGTATCCTTGCGGAACGGTCCCCCGGGCAGGATGTAATGGCGGGTCAGGTCGCGGGCGGTCAGCACCGCCTCGGTTCCGGGAGCGTTCATGCGGCGGCTCCCCGGTTCTGTGGCACGCCGCGGACCAGCGGATAATGGCACAGCGCGCCGCCCAGGTCTGGCCCCGCCGGCACCGGCCGGACGCTGCGGCAGCGGGCATCGGCCAGGGCACAGCGCGGCGAGAACAGACAACCGGCTGGCCGGTCGTACTGACCCGGCACGACGCCGGGGATGGTCGGCAGGTGGCGTTCCGTGGCCCGTTCCGGCAGCGCCGCCAGCAGCGCGGCGGTATAGGGGTGGTGCGGGTCGAGAAACAGCCCCTCCACCGCCTGTTCCTCGACCTTCTGTCCCGCATACTGGACGCTGACCCGCTTCACCGTCTCGGCGACCACGCCCATGTCGTGGGTGATCAGGATCAGCGCCATGCCCGTGGTGCGCTGCAGCTCGGTCAGCAGTTCGAGGATCTGCGCCTGGATCGTCACGTCGAGCGCGGTTGTGGGCTCGTCCGCGATCAGCAGCTTCGGCTGGCAGGCCAGCGCCATGGCGATCATCGCCCGCTGGCTCATCCCCCCCGACAACTGGTGCGGGAAGGCCTTCAGGCGCTGCTCGGGCGCCGGAATGCCGACCTGCTCGAGCAGTTCGATCGCCCGGGCCTGCCGCGCCCGCTGGTCCAGCCCGGTGTGCAGCTTCAGGCTTTCCCGGATCTGGAAGCCGATGGTGAAGCAGGGGTTCAGGCTCGACATCGGCTCCTGGAAGATCATCGAGATGTCCTTGCCGATGATCCGGCGCCGCGCCCGCGGTGACAGGGTCAGCAGGTCCTGCCCGTCGAAGCGCAGCGCGTCGGCCCGGACCGTCGCCGTCCAGGGCAAAAGCCCCATCAGCGCCAGCATCGAGACAGACTTGCCCGACCCGGATTCGCCCACGATCGCCATCAGGTCGCCGGCGTCGAGGGTGACGTCGACGCCTTCGACCGCGTGCAGTACGCCCCCCGCGGTGGCGAAATCGACGGACAGGTTGCGGATTTCCAGCAGTGCCATCTCAGCCCCGCTTCAGCTTGGGATCGAGCGCGTCGCGCAGGCCGTCGCCCATCAGGTTGATCGCCAGCACCGTGACCAGGATGCACAGGCCGGGCAGCGTCACCACCCAGGGCGCGCGCAGGATGAACTCGCGCGCCTCGGCCAGCATGGTGCCCCATTCCGGCGTTGGCGGCTGCGCCCCCATGCCCAGGAACCCCAGCGCGGCCGCATCCAGCACCGCGGTCGAGAACGACAGCGCCGCCTGCACGATGATCGGCGACAGGCAGTTCGGCAGCACGGTGCGGAACATGATCCTGAGCGTGCCGCCCCCCGCCACCCGGGCCGCGGTCACATAGTCCTTGTTGCGCTCGCCCAGCACCGCGGCGCGGGTCAGGCGCACGAAATGCGGCTGCAGCACGATGGCGATGGCGATCATCGCGTTGATCAGCGAGGGGCCGAGGATCGTCACCAGCACCAGCGCCAGCAGCAGGCTGGGAAAGGCCAGAACGATGTCCATGATCCGCATGATCAGCGTGTCGGCCCATTTCGGCGCGAAGCCGGCCACCACGCCGATCAGGATGCCGAAGAAGGCGCCGATGCCGACCACGACCACGCCGATGAAGAACGAATAACGCGCCCCGTTCAGCAGCCGCGAGAGCATGTCGCGGCCCAGCGGATCGGTGCCCAGCGGGAAGGTCCAGGTGCCGCCGCTCCAGACCGGGGGTTGCAGCAGGTGGTCGCGGAACTGCTGGTCGGCCGGATAGGGGGCGATCAGCGGCGCGAAGATCGCGACGCCCAGGAACAGCAGGAAGATCGCCAGCCCCAGCACGGCGCCGCGGTTCTCGCGGAAGGACGACCAGAATTCGCGGAACTGGCCGGGGGGCGCGGTGGTGATGAGCGGCGCTTCGGCCATCTGGTCGGTCATCGCCTCAGCCCTTCCGGATCCGCGGGTTGATCAGCCCGTAGAGCAGATCGACCGACAGGTTGACGAACATGACGATCACCGCGATCAGCAGGAGCCCGCCCTGCACCGCCTGATAGTCGCGGCGGAAGATGGAATCGACCATCCACTTGCCGACCCCGGGCCAGGAGAAGATCGTCTCGGTCAGGATCGCGCCGGCCAGCAGCGTGCCGACCGACAGGCCGATCACCGTGACCACCGGGATCAGCGCATTCCTGAGCGCATGGATGCCGTTGACCCGGAACGGCGACAGGCCCTTGGCGCGGGCGGTCCGCACGTAATCCTCGCTCAGCACCTCCAGCATCGCCGAGCGGGTCTGCCGGGCGATCACCGCCAGCGGGATCGTCGCCAGCACCACGCTGGGCAGGATCAGGTGGCTGACCGCCGAGGCGAACGCGCCCTTCTCGCCCGACAGCAGGCTGTCGATCAGCATGAAGCCGGTCGGGGTCGGGAAGAAGTACATCAGCGAGATCCGCCCCGACACCGGCGTCCAGCCCAGCCCGGACGAGAACACGATGATCAGCAGCAGCGCCCACCAGAAGATCGGCATCGAATAACCCACCAGCGCCGTGGTCATCAGCGCCTGGTCGAAGAACTTGCCCCGGTTGACCGCGGCGATCACCCCGGCCGGGATGCCCAGGATCACCGCGATCAGGATGGCGCAGATCGACAGCTCCAGCGTCGCCGGGAACAGCGCGAGGAATTCGTCCAGCACCGGCTTCTTGGTCACGAACGAGGTGCCGAGATCGCCGTGCAGGATCCCCCAGATGTAGTCCAGGTACTGCTTCCACAGCGGCTGGTCGAAGCCCAGCTTTTTCGCCAGCTCGGCGTGGCGGGCCGGGTCGACGCCGCGTTCGCCGGCCAGCAGCGCGATCGGGTCGCCGGGCAGCAGCCGGATGAAGGCGAAGGAAATCACCGTGACCCCGATGAACGTGGGCACGAAGGTCAGTATCCGGCGGAAAAGGAATGACAGCATGGCGTGCGACCTGGGTGGGCCGGTGCGGGGCGGGTCCGCGGCCCGAAGGCCGCCCCGCCCCGCAACGGGCCTACTCGGCCAGGGTCACGCCATAGAAGATGTGCCCGCCCAGCGGGTCGATCTTGTAGTCGCCGACCTTGGTGCTGATCGGCTCGAACACCACGGAATGGGCGATGGTCGCCCACGGCGCCTGTTCCTTGAAGACGACCTGCGCCTCTTCATAAAGCTTGGTGCGCTCGGCGATGTCCGGGGTCACCTTGGCCTTCTGGATCAGAGCGTCGAACGGCTCGTAACACCACTGCGCCCGGTTCGCGCCGCCGACCGCGTCGCAGCCCAGCAGCGTGGCGAGGAAGTTGTCGGGGTCACCGTTGTCGCCGGTCCAGCCCAGCAGGACAGCCCCGTCGCGCTTCACGTCTTTCGAGCGCTCGAGGTATTCGCCCCATTCATAGGACACGATCTCGGCCTTGACGCCGACCTTGGCGAAATCGGCCTGGAGCAGTTCGGCCATGCGCCGGGCGTTCGGGTTGTAGGGACGCTGCACCGGCATCGCCCAGATCTTCATCGACAGATCCTTGACGCCCTCGGCCTCGAGCATCGCCTTGGCGGCGTCGGGATCATAGGGATCGTCCACCACCGCATTGTTGTACGACCACATGGTCGGCGGGATCGGGTTCTTCGCTGCCGCGCCCGCGCCCTGGAACACCACGTCGATGATCGCCTGCTTGTTGATCGCCATGTTCAGGGCCTTGCGGACCTTCGGATTGTCGAAGGGCGGCATCTGGGCGTTATAGGCGAAATAGCCGACGTTCAGGCCTTCCTGGCTCATCAGGTTGATGGCCGGATCGGCCTTCATCGCTTCCAGGTCGGCGGGGTTCGGATAGGGCACCACATGGCATTCGCCCGCCTTCAGCTTCTGGTAGCGGACCGAAGCGTCGGGCGTGATCGCGAAGACCAGGTTGTCGATCGCTGCCTTGCCCTTGAAGTACTCCTCATGCGCCTTGTAGCGGATCACCGCGTCCTTCTGGTAGCCGACGAACTCGAACGGGCCGGTGCCGATGGGCTGCTGGTTCAGCATTTCGGGCGTGCCGGCGGCGAGCAGCTGGTCGGCATATTCCTTCGACATGATCGAGGCGAAATCCATCGCGATGTTGGCGATGAACGGCGCTTCGGGCCGGGTCAGGTGGAACACCACGGTCAGGTCGTCGACCTTCTCGATCGAGGCGATCAGCTCGGGCATCGACATGCCGTTGAAGTATTCCCAGGTGCCGCCCGAGACGTTGAAATAGGGGTTCGCGCTGTCGCGCTGCCGCTCGAAGGTGAAGATCACGTCGTCGGCGTTGAAGTCGCGGGTGGGCGTGAAGAATTCGGTGGTCTGGAATTTCACGCCGGGACGCAGGTGGAAGGTGACGGTCTTGCCGTCCGCCGAGACCTCCCAGCTTTCGGCCAGGCCGGGCACCACTTCCGTGGTGCCGCGCTCGAACTCGGCGAGGCGGTTGTAGAGGTTCTTGGACGAGGCGTCGAAGGTGGTGCCGGCGGTGTAGGGCGCCGGGTCGAAGCCCTCGGGCGAGCCTTCCGAGCAATAGATCAGCGTGTTCGACAGGGCCGGGCCGGCGAGAATGGTCGCAGCGGCAAGGCAGGAAAGGGCGAACGCGGGTCTCATGGCAGTCCTCCTGTTGGAATGGGCGGCGCCGTCTCTTGGGATCGCACGCGCGCCCTCGTTTGCCTGTCACACTGTCGCGACGGCGGGCCTTCGGCAAGCGCTATTGAATTTGGGGCTGCCGGCCCCGCGGGATGGCGTGGCGTCAGGCCATCGGGCAGTTGTCGGGGCGCGCGTGCACCGCGCGCCGCCGGGTCATTCCATGGCGAGGATCATGTTCCGGACGATGGGATAGATCTCGCGTTCCCAGCGCTTGCCGTTGAAGACGCCGTAATGGCCGACATTGGCCTGCAGGTGGTGGCGCTTCAGGTGCGGGCGGAGCGAGCGGCACAGGTCATGGGCCGCCGCGGTCTGGCCGAGCGAGCAGATGTCGTCCCGCCCGCCCTCGACCGTCAGCAGCGCGGTCTTGTGGATCGCGCCGGGATCGACCAGCCGGCCGCGATACATGAAGGTGCCTTCGGCCAGTTCGGCCTTCTGGAAGATCCGCTCGATCGTTTCCAGATAGAATTCCTCGGTCAGGTCCAGCACGGCGAAGTATTCGTCGTAGAAGTCCTTGATCTTCTTGGCTTCTGCTTCGTCGCCCTCGGCCAGCAGCTTGAACAGCTTCTTGTGCTGGCCCTGGTGGCGTTCCATGTTCATCGCCATGAAGGCCAGCAGCTGGACGAAGCCCGGATAGACCCGGCGCCCGCCACCGGGATAGCGCGGCGGAACGGTGGCGATGACGTTCTGCTTGAACCAGCTCAACGGCTTTTCGTTGGCCAGGTTGTTGACCTCGGTCGGGCTCTCGCGGGTGTCGACCGGCCCGGCCATCAGGGTCATGGTCCGCGGCGTCGCCGGGTTGCCGTCCTGGGACATCACCGCAACCGCGATCAGGGTCTGCACGCAGGGCTGGCACACCGCCAGGACGTTGCCTCCCGGGCCCATCGCCTCGATGAAGCGAATCACATATTCGACATAGTCCTCGACCCCGAAGACGCCGGCCTCGGCGGGCACATCGCGGGCGTTGATCCAGTCGGTGATATAGACGTCGTGGTCACGCAGCAGCACCTCGACGGTGCCGCGCAGCAGCGTCGCGAAATGGCCCGACAGCGGCGCCACCACCAGCACCTTGGGCTGTTCGGTGTCGATGTCCTTGGCAAAATGGATCATCCGGCCGAACGGAAGCTCAAGGGTGATTTCCTCGGTCACCGGCACGTTGCGGTTGCCCACCGGCACCGGGGGGATCCCGAAATCGGGCCGCTCGTGGGTCAGGTGGAAGCGCGAGGTCATCTCGAGCAGCGCGTCCCATGTCTGCACCGCCTTGGCCTGCATCTTCGGGAAGGGCAGCGCCGACGGGCGCGTCCTGCTCGCGACCCAGCGCAACGGCGCGATCAGATCCACCTGATATTGATAAAGCGCGTAGAGCATGATCACCCCTGGTCCGATCGTCCGCTGCGGCATTGAAACAGCGTGCATCCAATGCTGCACTGCGACACAATCGGTTCGATGGCAATGGTTTGATCGGGTGAACGCAAGAATGGCCAACGCAACGCTGACAATTTCATCGAAAAATTACTCGTCGTGGTCACTGCGTGGCTGGCTGCTCTGCCGGATGGCCGGTCTCGACTTCGAGGAGAAGCCGGTCGACATCGACGACCACGAAAGCCGTCAGGAACTGCTGCTGCTGTCGCCCTCGGTGCGGGTGCCACGGCTGAGCCACAACGGGGTCGAGGTCTGGGACACCCTCGCCATCGCCGAATACCTCAACGAGGTCGCCCCGACGGCAGGACTGCTGCCGTCCGATCGCGGCGTCCGCGCCCATTGCCGGGCCGTGTCCGGCGAGATGCATTCGGGCTTCCACAACCTGCGCTCGGCACTGCCCATGAACCTGCGGACGACGCACAAGCACTTCAAGGTGTTCTCGGGTGCCCGTCCGGACATCCTGCGGATCAAGGAGATCTGGAGCGACTGCCTGAATACGTATGGCGGGCCGTTCCTGTTCGGCGCGCCCAGCGTGGCCGACGCGATGTATGCGCCGGTCTGCACCCGGTTCCGCACCTATGCGGTGGATCTGGAGCCCCAGTACAAGGCCTATTGCGAGACCATCTTCGCCTGGGGTCCGATGCAGGAATGGACCGCTGCCGCCGCGCTGGAACCCGACGAGATCATCGAGCTGGAAGTCGAGTTCTGAGCGGCGCCCCGCGACCGCCGGAAACGCACTGAAATCCGGCAGCCCCTGCCCGCGGGGCTGCCCGAAAAACAGGCGGAGCCTGGATCGGCCCGGCGCCGCCGCAGACCGCCCCAGATCGCCCCGGACCGCCTCAGACCGCAGCGGTGACCGAGGGGTGGCCGAGCGCGGTCATGATCCCGCGCAGTTCGGCCAGACCCTTCAGCCGGCCGATCGCCGGATAGCCGGGCTGCGCCTTCCGCTTCAGATCGTCAAGGATGTCCTGGCCATGGTCGGGCCGGAACGGGATCGCGGCATCGGCGCGCCCCTCGGCCCGGCGCCGCGCCTCCTCGGCCAAAGCGGCGGCGATCAGCGCCACCATGTCGGTGCCGCCGCCCAGATGCTCGGCCTCGTGGAACGAGGTCCGGATCCCCTCGCCTTCCCGGGTGACATTGCGCAGGTGCAGGAAATGCACATGCCGCCCCAGCCGCCGCATCATCCCCGGCAGGTCGTTGTCGGGCCGGGCGCCCAATGATCCGGAACACAGCGTGATGCCGTTGGCCGGGCTCGGCACCGCCTCGACCAGCGCCATGTAATCGGCTTCGGTGGACAGGATCCGCGGCAGGCCCAGCAGCGGGAAGGGCGGGTCGTCCGGGTGGCAGCAAAGCCGCAGCCCCAGCGTCTCGGCCACCGGCACCACCTGTTCGAGGAAGTCGAACAAGTGCCGCCGCAGCGTCTGGGCGCTGATCCCGGCATAATCCGCCAGATGCCCCCGCACCTGGTCCAGGGTGAAATGCTCGGCCGCACCGGGCAGGCCGTAGACCACGTTGCGCGCCAGTAGCGCGCGCTCGGTGTCGGTCATGGCGGCATGGCGTTCGGTCGCAGCGGCCTTCAGCGCGTCATCGTAATCCGCGCGCGCCCTCGGCCGGGCCAGGATGAACAGGTCGAAGGCGGCGAAATCCACCAGATCGAAGCGCATGCAGGTCGCCCCGTTGGGCAGGCGCCAGGCCAGGTCGGTGCGGGTCCAGTCCAGCACCGGCATGAAGTTGTAGCAGACCACCTCGATCCCCGCCGCGGCGAGGTTGCCGAGGCTTTCGCGATAGGCCGCGAGATGGGCGCGCCAGTCGCCCCGCTGGGTCTTGATCGCCTCAGACACCGGCAGGCTTTCCACCACGTCCCAGCCCAGGCCCGAGGGGCTGCCATCGGTCATGGTGGCGATCTCGCGCTGCCGCCGGGCGATCTCGTCCGGGGACCAGACGGCGCCGGTCGGCACATGGTGCAGCGCCGAGACGACGCCCTCGGCCCCGGCCTGCCGGATGTCGTCGATGGACACCAGGTCGTTCGGTCCGAACCACCGCCATGTCTGCCGCATCGCGCTTCCTCCGCCGCTGCTGTCCGCCAGCGGTGATAGCACGTCCTGCGCGCCATGACTAGTATGCAAGTATGCCAGATTTGTCGCCGTTCAGCGCTGGTCGAGCTTGTTGCGGATCAGGCCCAGAACCCGGGCCGCCGCGGGGCTGTCGGTCGCCGCGCGCAGGCGGACGATGGAATAGGGCAGCACCGCCATGTCGCCGGCCACGTCCAGCTGGCGCACCCGGCCGCCCAGCCCTTCCCGTTCCGCATAGAAGGTGGCCGCAGACCGGGCCACCGGCGCAATCGCGTTGGTTTCGCTGATGATCGCCAGCGTCAGCAGCAGCGACGAGGTGCTCAGCACCCGGGCCGGCGGCGGATAGCCGTTGGCCAGCAGGTAATGCTCCACCGTGTGCCGCAGCACCCCGCCGGTGGGCTGCATCACCCAGTCATAGGCGAGGCATTCCTTCAGCGTGACCGAGCCCTTGCGGCCGACCGGATGGTGCAGCCGGACCAGCAGCGAGACCGGTTCGGGCGCGATCGGCTCCAGCGTCACCGACCGGGCGTCGACCATGTCGGGCAGGCGCCCGATATAGAAGTCCAGATCCCGTGACAGCAGCCCCTCGGCCAGCTTGTCGCTGGTATCGACCTGCACCGACAGTTCGATGTCCGGATAGGTCACGCGCAATTCGCGGATCACCGGCAGCACGATTTCCAGCGCCGGGCCGGTGACGCTGCCGATGCGCACCAGGCCACGGTCGCCCCGGCCCAGTTCGGCGACCTCGGTCCCGGTGACGTCCAGAAGGTGCAGCACCTGCCGGGCGCGCTCGGCGAAGACCCGCCCCGCATCGGTCAACACCACGCCGCGCGGGTGGCGTTCGTAAAGCCGGGCGCCCAGCGTCCGTTCCAGTTCCGCCAGCAGCCGCGAGGCGGCGGGCTGGGTCATCGCGATCTGCGCCGCCGCGCCGGAGATCTGGCCGGTCTCCTGCAGGGCCACCAGCAGGCGCAGCTGCGGGAAGCGCAGCCCCCTGCGGATCAGCTGGTCGCGCGCCTGTCCGGGCTCGGTCAGGCGGCGGAGATCCGGCAGGGGCGGCAGTCCATAGGTCATGGCATTACCCGATTGGTATATCCTTGAACCATATTCTCATTTGATTGCTATGTCAGGGCAAGGCAGGACTAGGGCGTGCCCAGCGGACGGAACCGCCGGAGCATTCGCAAAAGGACGCCGCCGTGGACAGGCACAACAGTGCCGCCGGCGGACATCGGGAGGATATCCATGACCCTTACCACGCGTGCCCTCGCGTCGACCGCGCTTGCCCTGATCATCGCCATGCCCGCCCTTGCCCAGGAAAAGGGCTATGTAGGGATCTCGATGCCGACCAAGTCGTCGGCGCGCTGGATCTCAGACGGCAACAGCATGGTCGAGCAGTTCCAGGCCGCCGGCTTCAAGACCGACCTGCAATATGCCGAGGACGACATCCCGAACCAGCTCGCCCAGGTCGAGAACATGATCACCAAGGGGGTGAACGTTCTGGTGATCGCGGCGATCGACGGCACCACGCTGTCGAACGCGCTGGAGAACGCCCATGCCGCGGACATCAAGGTGATCGCCTATGACCGGCTGATCCGCGAAAGCCCGAACGTCGACTATTACACCACCTTCGACAACTTCAAGGTCGGCGTGCTGCAGGCCTCGAGCCTGGTGCAGTGCCTGAAGGAGCGCTTCCCCGACGCCAAGCCGTGGAATGTCGAACTGTTCGGCGGCTCGCCCGACGACAACAACGCCTTCTTCTTCTACGACGGCGCCATGTCCGTGCTGCAGCCGATGATCGATGCCGGCGAGGTGGCGGTCCCCTCGGGCCAGCAGGGCATGGAAGTGGTCGGCACCCTGCGCTGGGACGGCGCGGTGGCCCAGTCGCGGATGGACAACCTCCTGTCCACCAACTACGGCGACAAGGAACTGAACGGCGCGCTGTCGCCCTATGACGGGCTGTCGATCGGCATCCTCTCGTCGGTCAAGGGCGTCGGCTACGGCTCGGGCGACCTGAAGATGCCCTGCGTCACCGGGCAGGACGCCGAGGTTCCCAGCGTGAAGTCGATGATGGCGGGCGAGCAGTATTCCACCGTCTTCAAGGACACCCGCGCCCTGGCCGGCGTGACCGTGAACATGGTCGAGGCTGTCCTTGCCGGCGAGGAGCCCGAGGTCAACGACACCACCACCTACAACAACGGCGTGAAGGTGGTGCCGTCCTACCTGCTCGAACCCATGGCCTTGAACGTGGGCGACATCGAGACCGTGCTGGTGGAATCCGGCTACTACTCCGCCGACCAGCTCAAGTGAGCTGACGTCTGGCAAGGGATCCGGCCGGAAAACGGCCGGATCCGCCTGATCGGGGGGGAAGAAGAATGGCGAGGCTTCTGGAAATGCGCGGGATCGGCAAGTCCTTTCCCGGCGTGCGTGCGCTGAGCAACGTGAACCTGACCGTCGAGGAAGGCGAGATCCACGCCATCTGCGGCGAGAACGGGGCGGGAAAATCGACCCTGATGAAGGTGCTGTCCGGGGTCTATCCCCATGGCAGCTACGAGGGCGAAATCCACTACGACGGCGCCGTGCTGGAGAACCGGTCGATCCGGGACAGCGAGGCCAAGGGGATCATCATCATCCATCAGGAACTGGCGCTGGTGCCGCTCCTGTCGATTGCCGAGAACCTGTTTCTGGGCAACGAGGTCGCCACTGGCGGCGTGATCAGCTGGCGCGAGGCCTTCCGCAAGACCGAGACCTGGCTCAGGAAGGTCGGCCTGAACGAGTCGCCGACCACCACCGTCGGCAAGCTGGGCGTCGGCAAGCAGCAGCTGGTCGAGATCGCCAAGGCGCTGGCCAAGAAGGTCCGCCTGCTGATCCTCGACGAACCGACCGCGGCGCTGCAGGAAAACGACAGCCAGAAGCTGCTGGACCTGCTCTTGGACCTGAAGGCGCAGGGCGTGACCTCGATCATGATCAGCCACAAGCTGAACGAGATCAGCCGCGTCGCCGACCGGATCACGGTGATCCGCGACGGCTCGACCGTGTCCACGCTGACCCGCGACGAGATCACCGAGGACCGGATCATCCGCGACATGGTGGGGCGCGACATGGCACACCGCTATCCCGACCGGGACAGCCGGCCGGGCAACCTGCTGATGCAGGTGGCGAATTGGAACGTCTGGCACCCGGAACAGGCCGACCGGCAGGTGATCCGCGACGCAGCCTTCACCGTGCGCGAGGGCGAGATCGTCGGCATCGCCGGGTTGATGGGGTCGGGCCGGACCGAGCTGGCCATGAGCATCTTCGGTCGCAGCTATGGCCGGAACATCGCCGGGCGGGTCGAGATAGACGGCAAGCCGGCCGACACCTCGAGCGTGCCGAAGGCGGTCGCGGCCGGCCTTGCCTATGTGACCGAGGACCGCAAGGTGCTGGGCCTCGTGCTGGAAGAACCGATCGTGCGGAACGTGACGCTGGCCAACCTGGCCGGCGTGTCGAAAGGCGGCGTGCTGGACCAGCGCGAGGAAAGCCGGGTCGCCGAACGCTTCCGCAAGGCGATGGCGATCCGCTGCTCGGGCGTGCAGCAGAAGGTGGTGAACCTCTCGGGCGGCAACCAGCAGAAGGTGGTTCTGTCCAAGTGGCTCTACACCGAACCGAAGGTGCTGATCCTTGACGAACCCACCCGCGGCATCGACGTGGGCGCGAAGTTCGAGATCTACACCATCATGAACCAGCTCGCCGCGCAGGGCCGCGGCGTGGTGATGATCAGCTCGGAAATGCCCGAGCTTCTGGGCATGTGCGACCGGATCTACGTCATGAACGAAGGCCGCATCGTCGGCGAACTGGCCCGCGCCGAGGCGAGCCAGGAACGCATCATGGCGCTGATCATCCGGGACAACGGACGGAAGACCGCAGAGGAGGCTGCGTGATGGCGGACATCAAGGGAGCGACGGCCGAGGCCCCGGCGGCAGGCAAGGGGATCGGCGCCCATCTGGGCGGGCACCTGCGCGAGAACGGAATGCTGGTGGCGCTGGTCGCCATCGTGTTCTTCTTCACCGTGGTGGTGCGCGCCATGCTCGACGTCGACTTCCTGTCGGCGCAGAACATCACCAACCTGTTCCTGCAGAACTCCTACGTCATCATCATGGCGCTGGGGATGCTGCTGGTGATCGTGTCGGGGCATATCGACCTGAGCGTCGGCTCGGTCGCCGGCTTCGTCGGCGCGATCGCCGGGGTGCTGACCGTGCAGATGGGCTGGCCCTTCGCCGCCGTCTTCGTGGCCTGCCTCATGGCAGGTGCGCTGATCGGCGCGGCGCAGGGCTACTGGGTCGCCTACTGGCGGATCCCCTCGTTCATCGTGACGCTGGCGGGGATGCTAGTGTTCCGCGGCCTGACGCTTTGGACCCTGGGCGGGCAGAACATCGGCCCGTTCCCGAAGGCGTTCCAGTCGCTGTCGACCGGCTTCATCCCCGACCTGTTCGGGCCCGAGAAACCCAACCTGACCGCGCTGCTGATCATCGCGCTGGCGGCTCTTGTGCTGGTCTGGATTGGGCTGAGGTCGCGCCGGCACGATGCGGAATTCGGCCTCGAACCCGAACCCATGGGCCTGTTCATCGCCCGCAACGTGGTGGTGACGCTGGCGCTGCTGTTCGTGGGCTGGAAGCTCGCGTCCTACCGGGGCCTGCCCAACGTGGTGCTGGTGCTGGCGGTGCTGACGGTTCTCTATGCCTTCTTCACCGAGAACACGGTGATGGGCCGGCGAATCTATGCCCTTGGCGGCAACGAAAAGGCGGCGAAGCTGTCGGGGATCAACACCAACCGGCTGACCTTCTTCTGCTTCGTCAACATGGGGGCGCTGGCGGCGCTGGCCGGCATGATCGTCACCGCCCGGCTGAACTCGGCCACGCCCAAGGCGGGCGTCGGGTTCGAGCTGGACGTGATCGCGGCGGTCTTCATCGGCGGCGCCTCGATGACCGGGGGATCGGGCAAGATCATCGGGGTGGTGGTCGGCGCGCTGATCATGGGCGTGATGAACAACGGCATGTCGATCCTGGGCATCGGCATTGACTACCAGCAGGTCATCAAGGGGTTGGTGCTGCTCGCCGCGGTGATCTTCGATGTCTACAACAAGAGCAAGTGAGGACCGGGCGATGCTGCTTTCGCAATTCCGCAGGCCGGACGGGCGTGTCCAGGTGGTCGCCCGCGACGGCACCGAGGCCTTCGAGGTCGACAGCGCGGCGAGCCTTTACGACATCGCCATGGACTGCGCCCGCGACGGGACCGCACTTCGGGACCGGATCGCGGCCCTGGGTCTGACCCGGGCGGTCGATCTCGACGCGCTCTATGCCGAAGGCCGGCTGCTGCCGCCGATCCTGCATCCCGATCCGGCGCATCTGCACCTGACCGGGACCGGCCTGACCCATCTGGGTTCGGCCGCCACCCGGGCGGCGATGCACGCCACCGCCGATGCCGAGGCGACCGACTCGATGAAGATGTTCCGCATGGGGCTGGAGGGCGGCCGGCCGCCCAACGGCACCGCGGGGGTGCAGCCGGAATGGTTCTACAAGGGCACCGGCGCCGCGCTGGTGGCGCCGGGATCGCCCCTGCCCTCGCCCGGTTTCGCCGAGGATGGCGGCGAGGAACCCGAGATCGCCGGCATCTACGTGATCGCGCCGGACGGCACCCCGTTCCGGGTCGGCTTCGCGCTGGCCAACGAATTCTCGGACCATGTGATGGAGCGGCGGAACTACCTCTACCTCGCCCATTCGAAGCTGCGCCCGGCGGCGATCGGCCCCGAACTGCTGGTGGGCGAGCTGCCCGCAAGCGTCGAGGGCACCTCGCGAATCCGCCGGGGGACCGAAATCATCTTCGAGAAGCCGTTCCTGTCGGGCGAGGCGAACATGTCCCACAGCCTGGCCAACCTGGAACACCATCACTTCAAATACGGCATCTTCCGCCAGCCCGGCGATGTGCACATCCACATGTTCGGCACCGCCACCCTGTCCTTCGGCGAGGGCATCCGGACCGAGGACGGCGACGTGTTCGAGATCGCGGCCGCGCCCTTCGGCCTGCCGCTCAGAAACCCACTCAGCGCCGCGCCGGCGGCCCGCCCCGAACCCCTGACCCGGGTCCGCGTCCTCTAGGATCACCGACATGACATTCACGAAAGCCGACTGGCCGCGGAAGCTGCGGAGCCAGGAATGGTACGGCGGCACGTCGCGCGACAACATCTATCACCGGGGCTGGCTGAAGAACCAGGGCTACCCCCACGACCTGTTCGATGGCCGCCCGGTGATCGGCATCCTCAACACCTGGTCCGAGCTGACGCCCTGCAACGGGCACCTGCGCGAACTGGCCGAGAAGGTGAAGGCCGGCGTCTGGGAGGCCGGCGGCTTCCCGGTCGAGGTGCCGGTGTTCTCGGCCTCCGAGAACACCTTCCGGCCCACGGCGATGATGTACCGCAACCTTGCCGCCCTCGCGGTCGAGGAGGTGATCCGCGCCCAGCCGATCGACGGCGCGGTGCTGATGGTCGGCTGCGACAAGACCACGCCTTCGCTGCTGATGGCGGCGGCCTCGGTCGACCTGCCGGCGATCGTGGTCACCGGCGGGCCGATGCTGAACGGCTGGTTCCGCGGCGAACGGGTCGGGTCCGGCACCGCGCTCTGGCAGATGAGCGAGGACATCAAGGCCGGGCGGATGACCCAGGCCGATTTCCTTGAGGCCGAACAGGCGATGAGCCGGTCCTCGGGCACCTGCAACACCATGGGCACCGCCTCGACCATGGCGTCGATGGCCGAAGCGCTGGGGATGGCGCTGTCGGGCAACGCGGCGATCCCGGGGGTGGATGCCCGCCGGAAGGTGATGGCGCAGCTGACCGGGCGGCGCATCGTGCAGATGGTCAAGGACGACCTGAAACCGTCCGACATCCTGACCCGGGCCGCCTTCGAGAACGCGATCCGCACCAATGGCGCCATCGGCGGTTCGACCAATGCGGTGATTCACCTGCTGGCCCTGGCCGGACGCTGCGAAGTGGGCCTCAGCCTCGAGGACTGGGACCGGCTGGGCCGCGACGTGCCGACCATCGTCAACCTGATGCCGTCGGGCAAATACCTGATGGAGGAATTCTTCTATGCCGGCGGCCTGCCCGTCGTGCTCAAGCGACTGGGCGAGGCCGGGCTGCTGAACAGGGACGCGCTGACCGTCTCGGGCGGCCCGGTCTGGGACGAGGTCAAGGACGCGGTGAACTGGAACGAGGACGTGATCCTGCCGGCCGAGAAGGCGCTGACGCAGTCGGGCGGCATCGCCGTGCTGCGCGGCAACCTCGCTCCGAACGGCGCCGTGCTGAAACCCTCGGCCGCCAGCCCGCACCTGATGACGCACCGCGGCCGCGCCGTGGTGTTCGAGGACATCGACGACTACAAGGCGAAGATCAACGACGACGCGCTCGACATCGACGAGACCTGCGTGATGGTGCTGAAGAACTGCGGCCCGAAGGGCTATCCCGGCATGTCCGAGGTCGGCAACATGGGCCTGCCGCCCAAGGTGCTGAAGAAGGGCATCACCGACATGGTACGGATTTCGGACGCGCGCATGTCGGGGACCGCCTATGGCACCGTGGTGCTGCACACCGCCCCCGAGGCGGCGGTGGGCGGGCCGCTGGCCATCGTGCGCACCGGCGACATGATCGAGCTGGACGTGCCGGCGCGGCGCATTCACCTGGACATTCCCGAAGCCGAGCTTCAGGCCCGGCTGGCCGCCTGGACCCCGGCCGGCGATGTGCCGGCCTCGGGCTATGCACGGCTGTTCCACGACCATGTGGAAGGGGCCGACACCGGCGCCGATTTCGACTTCCTGAAGGGCCGGCGCGGCCACGAGGTGCCCCGTGACAGCCACTGACAGCATCGCCGTTGCCATCGTCGGCGTCGGCAAGATCGCCCGCGACCAGCACATCCCTGCCATCGCGGCCAGTCCCGCCTTCCATCTGGCCGCCACCGCCAGCCGGTCGGGCGGGGTCGAGGGGGTCGAGACCTTCCCCGACATCGCCGCCCTGCTGGCGGCACGGCCGGACATCCCGGCGATCTCGCTCTGCATGCCGCCGCAGGTCCGGTTCGAGGCGGCCGCGGCGGCGATCCGCGCCGGGCGCCACGTCATGCTGGAAAAGCCCCCCGGCGCCACGGTCTCGGAAGTCCGCGCCCTGAAGGACATGGCCGCGGCGGCCGGGGTGACCCTGTTCGCCACCTGGCATTCCCGCCATGCCAACGGCGTGGCCCCGGCCAAGGCCTGGCTTGCCGGCAGGACGATCCGCGAAGCGCGCATCGACTGGAAGGAGGACGTGCGCAAGTGGCACCCCGGCCAGGCCTGGATCTGGGAACCCGGCGGGCTTGGCGTCTTCGATCCCGGCATCAATGCCCTGTCGATCCTGACCGAGATCCTGCCCGCCCCGGTGCATCTGACCGGCGCCGACCTGTTGGTGCCGGAAAACTGCGCCACCCCGATCGCCGCGCGACTGGCCTTCGAGGGCGAAGGCGGCATGCGCGTCGCAGCGGATTTCGACTGGCGCCAGCAGGGCGGCGAGATCTGGCGGATCGCGGTGGAAACCGACGACGGGCTTCTGCACCTTGACGACGGCGGCGCGAAGCTGTCCATCGACGGCGTGGCGCAGGCGGTCGCGGGGCCGGGCGAGTATCCCGCACTTTATGCCCGCTTCGCCGACCTGATCGCGGCCGGCTCCGGCGATGTTGACGACGCGCCACTGGTGCATGTGGCCGATGCCTGCATGCTGGGTCGGCACATCGCGGTCGAGCCGTTCCACGACTGACCGTCGCGTAACCAGTAGAGAGGGAATGACCATGTCCGAGACCGCAATCCTGACCGGCCTGCACCTGATCGGCGGCAACTGGGTCGGCGGGGGCGAAAACTTCCGCTCGACCCCGGCCCGGGGCGCGGCGATGAGCTTCGCCTCCGGCGGCGCGCCCGAAGTGGATGCCGCTGCTCGGGCGGCCGAAGCGGCGTTCCCGGTCTATGGCTGGACCAGCCGCGCGGCGCGCGCCGATTTCCTCGACGCCATCGCCGACGAGATCGAGGCGCGCGGACCCGCGATCACCGCCATCGGCAGCGCCGAGACCGGCCTGCCCGAGGCGCGGCTGGAGGGCGAGCGCGGCCGCACCACCGGCCAGCTGCGGCTGTTCGCCAGCCATATCCGGGCCGGCGACTATCTGGACCGCCGCCACGACCCGGCCCTGCCCGACCGCAAGCCCCTGCCGCGGCCCGACCTTCGGATGATCGAGCGGCCGGTGGGCCCGGTCGGCGTGTTCGGCGCCTCGAACTTCCCGCTCGCCTTCTCGACCGCCGGCGGCGACACCGCCGCGGCGCTCGCCGCCGGCTGCCCGGTGGTGGTCAAGGGCCATCCTGGCCATCCCGGCACCGGCGAGATCGTGGCGCAGGCGATCGCCGCCGCCATCGCCCGCTGCGGCATGCCCGCCGGCACCTTCGGCCTCGTGCAGTCGAACGGCAACGCGGCCGGGACGGCCCTTGTCACCCATCCGCTGATCCGAGCGGTCGGCTTCACCGGCTCGTTCCGGGGCGGCAAGGCCCTGTTCGACCTGGCCTGCGCCCGGCCCGAGCCGATCCCCTTCTTCGGCGAACTGGGCTCGATCAACCCGGTCTTCGTGCTGCCGGCCGCGCTTGCCGCCCGCGGCGCCGAACTGGGCACCGGCTGGGCCGGGTCGCTGACCATGGGCGTCGGCCAGTTCTGCACCAACCCGGGCGTGGTCCTGCTGCCCGAGGGCGAGGCGGGCGATGCCTTCGCGGCGGCGGCCCGGACCGCGCTGGCAAGCGTGGGGGCTCAGGTGATGCTGAACGACGGCATCGCGCAGGCCTATGCCGGGGGCGTTGCCCACACCGCCGCGGTGCCCGGCGTCACCGTGCTGGTCCCGCCCACTGATGCGCCGCCCCGCTGTGGCAGCCCGGCGGTGTTCGAGGTCAGCGGCGCCGACTGGCGCGCCCGCCCCGAACTGGCGGAGGAGATGTTCGGCCCGGCGGGCATCCTGATCCGGGTGAAGGACGCCGCGGAAATGTTAGATATCACAAGAGAATTCCATGGACAGCTGACCGCGACCCTGCTCATGGACGCGGCCGACACCGCGGCCGCCGCGGCCCTGTTGCCGGTCCTGGAACGGAAGGCGGGACGCATTCTTGCCAATGGCTTCCCGACCGGCGTTGAAGTGGCCGACGCGATGGTCCACGGCGGGCCCTTCCCGGCCTCGACCAATTTCGGCGCCACCTCGGTCGGCACGCTGTCGATCCGGCGCTTCCTGCGGCCGGTCTGCTACCAGAACCTGCCCGAGTCCCTGCTGCCCGACGATCTGCGGGGCTGACTCGCAAAGGGGCGGGCACGGGCGCCCCGCTTCCGGGCAAGGCCTGCCGGACCCCCGCGACCGGCACCCGGGAGCATCGGGCTGGCGGTCCCTG
>JBGAOK010000128.1:0-7789 GCA_044221805.1 Meridianimarinicoccus sp. | reverse complement strand
CTTGCGGTCGCGCGCCGCCGGCGCCTCGTCCCGGGTCCGGGCGGCCGGCGCAGTGTGGCGGGCGGGCAGGGCGTCCGCCGCGGGCCGGGGGACGGCGGGCTGGTTGACCGGCTGCACCGGCCCGACCGGTGCCGGGTCGGGCAGGGCCGCTGCCACAACCGGCGCGCTGACAGGTGCCAGGGCAACAGATTCGGGCGCGACCGGTTCGGGGGCCGCCGTCTCGGCAATGATCCGGGCCGGCTCGCGCTGCGGCCGATCGGGGCTGGTGTCGGGGCTGGTGTCGGGGCGGGGGTCCGCCCGCCGTTCGCTCGACCGCTCGTAGGACCGTTCCGGCCGCGGCCCGCGGGGCGCGGCGGTGGTGACGGAAGCGGGCACACCGTCCAGCAGTGTGGCGCTCAGGCCGTTTTCCAGCGTGCCGTCGCGGCCGAGACGCTCCCGCACCGCGGGCGCCGCGGATTCCGCGATCTCGACCAGGGTCTCAGTATCGCGGACGCGGATCTTGCCGATCTCGGTCTTCTCGAAATTGAACGTCCGGCACAGCATCGGCAGCAGCCAGCGCGGGTCGGCCCCGGACTCGCGCCCGGCCGAGAGCGAGATCCAGATCGACGGCCCGAAGGCCGGCCGCGCGGCGCGGGCCTCGACCGGGCTGACCGGCAGGTTCAGTTCCTCGGCCGCGGAGAGCCGCCCGCGATAGAGCCGGAGGCAGGCGGCCGCGACCTTCTCGGGTCCGTAGAGCGCCAGCAGTTCGGCGGCGAAGGCGGCTTCGTCCGGATCGGTCTCGGCGTCCCAGGCGGGATCGGCCAGCAGCCGCTCGCGGTCCTTGGCATAGATGTCGTCCGGGCTGGGGGCGGTGGTCCACTCGGCCTCGATCCGCGCCCATTTCAGCAGGCGCTGCGCCTTCCGGGCGATCGGATCGGGCACGATCAGCGCCGAGATCCCCTTGCGCCCGGCACGCCCGGTGCGGCCCGAACGGTGCAGCAGCCCTTCGGTATTGGTCGGCAGGTCGGCGTGGATCACCAGATCGAGGTTCGGCAGGTCGATGCCGCGGGCGGCCACGTCGGTCGCCACGCAGACCCGCGCCCGCCCGTCGCGCAGCGCCTGCAGCGCGTGGCTGCGTTCGTCCTGGCTCAGCTCGCCCGACAGGCTGACCACCACCAGCCCGCGGTTGGCGAAGCGCGCGGTCAGCCGCGCCACCGCGGCGCGGGTATTGGCGAAGACGATGGCGGTGGGCGCATCGTGGAAACGCAGCAGGTTGATGATCGCGTGCTCGGCATCCTGCGCGGCAACCTGGATCGCCTGATAGGCAATGTCGGCGTGCTGGCTGCCCTTGACCACCGTGGCGACCCTGACCGCGTCGCGCTGGTAGCTTTGCGCCAGTTCCGCGATCGACGGCGGCACCGTGGCGGAGAACAGCAGCGTCCGGCGGTCCTGGGGCGCCTCGCCCAGCATGAATTCCAGATCCTCGCGGAAGCCGAGGTCCAGCATCTCGTCGGCCTCGTCCAGCACCACGGCGCGGATTTCTGACAGGTTCAGCGCGCCCCGGGTGATGTGGTCGCGCAGTCGCCCCGGCGTGCCGACGACGATATGGGCGCCGCGCTCCAGCGCGCGCCGTTCGGTCCGGGCATCCATGCCCCCGATGCAGGTGGCAATCCGGACACCGGCCTTTTCGTAAAGCCAGCCCAGTTCGCGGCTGACCTGCATCGCGAGTTCCCGGGTTGGCGCCACGATCAGCGCCAGCGGCGCTGCCGCGGGGCCGAACTCGTTCGCCTCGCCCAGCAGCGTCGGCGCGATCGCCAGCCCAAAGCCCACGGTCTTGCCCGACCCGGTCTGGGCCGAGACCAGCAGGTCGGCGCCGGCCAGGTCCGGCGCGGTCACGGCAAGCTGCACGTCGGTGAGCGTGTCGAAGCCGCGCTCGGCAAGGGCCTCGGA
Organism: Meridianimarinicoccus sp.; assembly: GCA_044221805.1. Lineage (GTDB taxonomy): Bacteria > Pseudomonadota > Alphaproteobacteria > Rhodobacterales > Rhodobacteraceae > Meridianimarinicoccus. Next base: position 5,860 of record JBGAOK010000128.1, on the reverse strand, counting down.
AAGGGTAGGGATCATGTCGGGCTGGTCCAGTCTGCGGCGCGAGGGCGCGAAGGCCCGTCCGATAGACGAAGCCGGCCTCCGTGTCCATCATGTCGATGCGGCAAACCGCGCCAGCGTGCCGGTTTGGCCTCGCGCGCGGCGCTTCGCGGGTTCCCATGCGTGCCGCCGACGGGCCACCGGGCGGACGGGTGCCCGGGTTTCTGCCGCTGGCGCGCATCCGGCGGCAAGGACCGCGGGCCGAGGCACGGCGCGGACTGCATCGGTAAGCCGGATTATGGAAAACCGGCGGCGGGCGAGCTAGCCGCAATTCAGGCCGGAGCGCGCATTCCGGCTGTCTGCGGCAGGACGTAAGGCACGGCCACCGGTGTCGCATTGACCCTGAGCGGGCAGCCATAGGCTTCCGAGAGGCGCCGGTCGGTCATCACCGCCGCCGGGCTGCCCTCGGCCAGAACGGCGCCCGCTGCCATCAGCAGCACCCGGTCGGCGAACATGGCGGTCAGGTTCAGGTCGTGCATCACCGCGATCACACCGCCGCCCCGGTCGGCAAAGGCGCGCGCCAGCCGCATGACCTGCAACTGATGCGCGATGTCGAGGCTGGCCACGGGTTCGTCCAGCAGCAGCCAGCGGGGGTCGCCGGCGCCATCGGCAAGGCCCTCGACCTGCGCGAGGGCCCGAGCCAGATGCACCCGTTGCTGTTCGCCCCCCGACAGGTCCGCGAGGATCCGGCGCTCGAACCCGGCCAGACCGACCGCGGCCAGCGCCTGCCGCGCCGCGCCCGCCGCAGCCGGCCCGCCCGGTCTGCCCGGCAAACACTGGACTTCTGGCCGAAATCTACATCCGGAGGTTCACGCCTCCAGCCCCGCACGCCTCCGGCTCGGGGAATCGGAATCCCGCCTTTGGCGGGATGCTTTGGCCGCGATCTGCACCCTGCGGGCGCGCGCGGCCCAGGGCCAACTCAGACTCACCAAAGGCCATCCCGGAAACTACACCAGCTTGACGGACGCTATCCCGCTCCCGCGTCCCGCGCCCTTGCACCAGAACCTCGAATCCCTGCTGACGGGATCAGGCGATGACGGCTCCGAAGATCAGACACAAACCCCTCAACGCCGATCTATCCCACCAGGGAAGAGCAGGGGCTCAGAAAGGATGCGCCGCGGCTTCTGCCCAGGTCAGCGTTGCTGGCTGGCCTGCAGCGCGACCCGAACCGATCAATTTGCTGGCAAACCACACGGCACCAGACCGCCAACGCGCTCTCGACACAACGAATCCTTGCTGCCGACAACCTCCAGGATATTTTACGCTCCATGAAGCGGGGGAAGGCTTTCCGCTCTCTAGCCCTTTCTTACTTCTGGATCACTGACTACTGGGATAGGTTCAAGCGGAGAGTATTATGAGAGATTTATTTTTGGCAGCAGCAATAACGGCTTTTGCACTGGTTGTTTCGTCTGCACAAGCAGCAACGTACAATTATGCAATTAACGGATTGGCCGTGGCAACAAAGTACAATGTAACAGCATTTTTGTCAGATACGACGGTATTTGATGTTGGGGAAGTTGTGAATCTCAGCTTTACTCTTGATGATACAGCAACGTGTGCTTATGCATTCGGCTTTCCTTCTTTTGAGGCAGATTGCGGCATTGTAACCGTTACTGCAACTAATTCTTCCGAAAGCAAATCAGAAGTTTATTCTTTGACGGCTAAGGCACTTGAAATTGCCCCTAATTCCTTTTTCTTGTTAGGCTCTAATGGTAATGGGTTTGAATTTTACAATGATACGGTTACGAATGGCGCGTTGGACAATACAACTATGCATGATATTGTAACGCCTTACCTGGGTGGATTAAGTATGTATCCAGCTGGATTCGGCGATTTGAATCGAGGGCACACTTTTTCAGGATCAGGTAGTTTGCAGTTTCTTTTGAAACAGCCAGACACTACTCCTGTCCCAATTGCAGCTCCCGCTGTGTTACTGGCGGCTGGATTGGCTGGATTGGCTGCGCTGCGTCGTCGCTCCGGAGAATCAACTCCAGCGGTCTAAGGCTGTCTATTGGCGGCATTGTCGCCGATGCCCCCGGCAAAAATCAATGCGTGCTTCTCTCGCACCAGGAATAAAACACCCGATAGGGGTCTTCGGCCCACCTCATGGGGGCACTTCGACCCCTGCTCATCAAGCGGGGGTTCCCCCCGCGCGGGACACCCTGTCCCGCACTCAGTTTTAGTCTCTGGCCGGCATCGCCACCCGGGCCAACGGCACCGCCGGCGCGGGCGAGGCGCTTGGCAATGGCGCGGTCGAGACTTACGGCGGCAAGGTGCTGCGCCGGATCCTCGCCACCCGCAAGGCGAAGGCCCCGGCCCCGGGCGTCGCCATTGTCGGCTTCACCATCGCCCCGGACGGGACGCTGGCGCGGGTGCGGATGATGCGCTCGTCCGGCTCGGCCGAACTCGACGCGGTCGCGCTGGACCACATCCGCCGCGCCGCGCCGTTCCCGAAACCCCCCGGCGGGCTGAAGAAGGAATGGACCTTCGAGTTCGAGGGGCGCGGCTAGCCCGACCGCCCCCGCCCTAATGCCAGTGGGCGCATTTCGAGGTATGCCCGATGCCCGGGTTCAGGCTGTTGGTCGGGTCGAGCCGGCGGTAGAAATCCGCCAGCGCGGGCTTGGCATGGTAGAGATGCCCGACATTGTGCTCGGCCGGGTACTCGGCGCCCCGGGCATCGAGCAGCTTCCACATCTCGTGCTCCAGCGCCATGCAGTCATGGCCCTTCTTCACCACATAATCCTGATGGAAGACGTGGCAGAAGAAGTGGCCGTAATAGAGCTTCTTCTCGACCGCGGCGTCGATCTCGGGCGGCAGGCGTTCGACCCAGTCCCGGTCGTTCCGGCGCAGCGCGATGTCGAGCGCGAGGATGTCCTCGACCGTGCGGCGGTGGATGGCGCGGTAGCGGTTCGCGGCACCCGCGACGGCGAAGCGGTGCAGGAAGGCGGCGCTGCCTTCCGCGGGCGTGCATTCGAACACGTCGCCGCTGGCCGAGGGGAACAGCCCGGCCAGGTAGGCACGCGCCTCGGCGATGCCGGCGCCGCCCATCTTCAGCAGCAGATGGTGTTCGAACCGGTCGCGGAAGCCGTTCATCCGCGCCGGCAGGTGCTGCGGCGCCAGCCTGGCGACGGCCTGTGCAAACCGGTCCGACAGCGTGTTGCCCAGCCCCAGCCGCTCCGTCAGGGCGTCGACTTTGGCCTTCGCGGCGAAGACTGCCGGGATCCGGTCGGTGCCGGCATGGCGGATCAGCAGGAAGGTATCCTTGCCGTAGCGCGCGGCGATGTCATAGGCGTCGCGGTGGATGTATTCCCCGGCGATCGGCAGGTTCTCGAAGCCGGCAAGGATGTGCCGCCGGATTGCCGTCAGCTCGTCCGGGTCGTTGCTGCCGATGTAGAACACCGCAGTCTCGGTCTCGGCCGGGAAGGTGTCCAGCCGCACCGCGAAGACGGCCAGCTTGCCGGCGCAGCCCGAGGCCTCGTGCAGGCGGCGCGGGTCGGCGTTGAACCGGGCCGGGGTCCCGGCATCCACCGCGCGGACATGGGCGGCGTATTCCCGGTCCGACCCCCAGGCCTCGACCGGCGCGGCTTCCGGAAGCTCGCCCCGTTCCACCCGGGCGAGGATCTCCTCGGGGTCGTTGCCAAGCGGCAGGCCGAGGTTGTTGACCAGCGCCACCGAGCCGTCGGCGCGAACCTCGGCATGCAGGCTGAGTTCGGTATAGGCCGGGCCGCGGCGGATCAGCGACCCGCCCGAGTTGTTGCAGATCCCCCCCAGCACCGAGGCGCCGATGCAGGAGGATCCGATCACCGAATGGGGCTCGCGCCCCAGCGGGCGCAGGCGCTTCTCCAGCTCGTCCAGGGTCGAGCCGGGCAGGCAGACCACCTGCGCACCGCCGTCGATCAGATGCACCGCCTTCAGGCGCAGGGTGCTGACCAGCACGATCTCGCGGTCATAATCGTCGCCCCAGGGGGTCGAGCCGCCGGTCAGCCCGGTATTCGCCGCCTGGAAGATCACCGCGCGCCCCGCCGCGATCACCGCGTTCAGCACCCGCCATTGCTCCACCAGCGTGCCGGGCCGGACCACCGCGGCCACCGGGCCGCCGCCGAAGCGGAAACCCCGGGTGAAGCGGCGGGTCTCGCGGTCGGCGGTCAGCACATGTCCGGCCCCGACGATGCCGCGCAAGCTGGCGATCAGCGCATCCCGTGTGATCGTCTCGGTCATCTCTCTCCCCCCCTGTCCTGTCCGTGCGCCCGTCAGGCCGCTGCCGTGCCGACCGCGGCCGGCTGCCCGGTCGGGGCGGGCCGGTCAAGGATCGTGCCGTCGATGCCGCGGATGTCGCGGTGGCCGCAGAGCGCCATGGTGGTGTCGAGTTCGCCCTGCAGGATCTCAAGCGCCCGGCTCACCCCCGCCTTGCCGCCGGCCCCCAGCCCGTAGAGATAGGGGCGGCCGATCCAGACGCCCTTCGCCCCCAGCGCCACCGCCTTCAGCACGTCCTGCCCCGACCGGACGCCGCCATCCATGTGCACCTCGATCCGGTTGCCCACCAGATCGACGATGCCGGGCAGCGCCGCGATCGACGAGCGCGCCCCGTCCAGCTGCCGCCCGCCATGGTTTGACACGACGATGGCGTCGGCCCCGCTGTCCAGCGCAAGGCGCGCATCCTCGGGGTCGAGGATGCCCTTCAGGATCAGCTTGCCGCCCCATTTCTGCTTGATCCATTCCACGTCCTGCCACGACAGGCGCGGATCGAACTGGTCCTTGGTCCACGAGGCAAGCGACTTCAGGTCGCCCACGTCCGAGGCATGACCGACGATGTTGCCGAAGCCGTGGCGCTTCGTGCCCAGCATGCCCAGGCACCAGCGCGGCCGGGTGGCCAGCATCCAGGCGTGTTTCGGGGTCCATTTCGGCGGGGCCGACAGGCCGTTCCGCAGATCCTTGTGGCGCTGGCCGAGGATCTGCAGGTCCAGCGTCAGCACCAGCGCCGAGCAGTTCGCCGCCTTCGCGCGGTCGATCAGCCGCTCGATGAAGCTGCGGTCGCGCATCACGTAGAGCTGGAACCAGAACGGTTTCCTGGTGTGGGCGGCCACATCTTCGATCGACGCGATCGACATCGTGGACAGGCAGAACGGCACCCCGAAGGCCTCGGCCGCCTGCGCCGCGAGGATCTCGCCGTCAGCGTGCTGCATCCCGCAAAGGCCGGTTGGCGCGAGCGCCACCGGCATCGCGACCGGCTCGCCCACCATCTCGGACGCGAGGGTGCGCTCGGTCATGTCCACCAGCACCCGCTGGCGCAGCAGGATCTTCGCGAAGTCGGATTCGTTGGCGCGGTAAGTGCCTTCGGTCCAGGACCCGGAATCGGCGTAGTCGAAGAACATCTTCGGCACGCGCCGGCGGGCCAACCGCTTGAGGTCGTCGATGGTCAGGGCAGTGGCGGGCATGGCGGATCCCTTTCGATCGGGCGAAGGAATGAGGACGGAAATTCGGGCCCGGGGAAAACAGCCCCGGACCCGGGCTCTGTCACTGGACCACGGGAACCGTGGGGATGTCGGGCACCATCGCCGTGAAGGGCGGCAGATAGGCCTGCGCCATCACCAGCACCCCCACAAGACAGGCGAGTGCGATCGAATGGAAGAACACGAAGCGCAGGATCGACCCTTCATGCCCGTACCACTTGGTCGCGGTCGAGGCGACGACGATGGACTGCGCGTCGATCATCTTGCCCATCACCCCGCCCGAGGAGTTCGCCGCCGCCATCAGCACCGGGTTGAGGCCCAGTTGCGTCGCCGTGACCTTCTGCAGACCGCCGAACAGCACGTTCGATGCCGTG
>JBGAOK010000127.1:0-7816 GCA_044221805.1 Meridianimarinicoccus sp. | reverse complement strand
CCCCCGACCCCCCGGAGTATTTCGGCCAAGAAGAAGGCCGGGGCGGGAAGTAACGGGGACGGGCACGCCGGCGAAGGAGTTTCGATGGGGGCCGCTATCCCCGCAGCTTCCGGCCCGCCACCCAGACCTGTCGGATCGCGCGGTCGTCGCCCATCATGATCGTCGGGAAGACCGCCTCCCAGATGTCGCCGGCCATGGCGGCCCGCTGGGCGATCGCCGGGGTCGAGGCGAGGTCGAGCACGGTGATGTCGGCCTCGCTGCCCGGGGTGAGGGTGCCGATCCGTTCCTCCATCCGGAGCGCCCGTGCCGAGCCCTCGGTGGCGAGCCAGAGAAGCTGTGCTGCATGGAGCGGCGTGCCGCGGAGCTGGCCCAGGTCATAGGCCGCGGCCATGGTTCGCAGCATCGAGAAGCTGGACCCGCCGCCGGTATCGGTGGCGAGCCCGACCTTCTGGCCCGACCGGCACAGGTCCATCACCGCCATCACCCCCGAGCCGATGAAGGCGTTCGAGGTCGGGCAGTGGATCAGCCCGGCGCCGGCGTCCTTCAGCCGGTCGATCTCGCGCGGTTCCAGATGGATGGCATGGCCGAACAGCGCGCCGGGGCCGACCAGCCCGTGCGCCTCGTAGGTGTCGAGATAGTCGCGCGCCTGCGGATAGAGGCCCTTGACCCAGGCGATCTCGTCGAGCTGCTCGGAGAGGTGGGTCTGCATCGGGCACTCCGGGTACTCGGCCCAGAGTGCGCCCATCGCCGCCAGCTGTTCCGGGGTCGAGGTTGGCGAGAAGCGCGGCGTCACCGCATAGACCGCGCGGCCCCGGCCGTGCCAGGCCTGAAGCAGCCGCTTGCTGTCGTCATAAGCGCTCTGCGCGGTGTCGCGCAGGTAGTCGGGGGCGTTCCGGTCCATGCAGGTCTTGCCGGCCACCACCCGCATGTCGCGCGCCGCGGCGGCCTCGAAGAAGGCGTCGACGCTTTCCGGGTGGATGGTGCAGAAGCTGACCACGCTGGTGGTGCCATTGGCCAGCAGCAGGTCGAGGTAGAGGTTTGCGGTGGCGGCGGCATAGTCCGGGTCGGCGAACTTGCGTTCCTCGGGGAAGGTATAGGTGTTCAGCCAGTCGATCAGCCGCTTGCCCCAGCTGGCGATCATCCGGGTCTGGGGGTAATGGGCATGGGCATCGACGAAGCCGGGCAGGATCAGCGCGTCACCATGGTCGTGGCGGGTCGCGGCGGGAAACTGCGCGATCAGGCTGTCGGCATCGCCGGTGGCGAGGATGCGGCCCTCGCCGATCGCCACGGCGCCGCGCCGGTCATGGCGGACGGCCGCTGCCGGGTCGTCGCCGAACGGGGCCTCGGTGAAGGTGAGAACCTGCCCCAGAATCAGCTCGATACCCGCCATCGCCCGTGTCCTGCCTGTGTTCGCGCCTGCATACCCGGAGCAGTCTGGCCGAAGCGCCCGGCCGGCCCAAGGGGCAATTGCCGCGCGGGGGTTGCACCCGTGCCGGAAATGGCCTGTTTGTCGCCCATGGCGCCCGGACGGATGCGCCCGTGCGGGGACCGGAACGAAAGGCTGGCCGATGACCGAGACGAGACCGCAGGCCGAGGCTGACGACAGGACCGACGCTGCACCCGATCCGCGCCGGATCGCCCGCATCCTGTCCGCCGCGGCCGCCGGCGACCGCGAGGGCCTGTCCGAGCAACTGGCCGGCCTGCACCCTGCCGACATCGCCGACCTTCTCGAACAGATCAGCGACGCCGATCGCGAGTCCTTCCTGGGTCTTTGGACCGGTCCCGAGGTCGGCGAGGTGCTGTCGGAGCTGGACGAGGGCCTGCGCGAGGAGGTCATCACCCAGATCGACCCCGCGGCCCTGTCCGCGGCGGTGCGCGAACTGGACACCGACGACGTGGTCGATCTGGTCGAGGACATGGACGCGGCCCAGCGGGCCGTGATCCTCGACGCGCTGGAACAGCCCGACCGCTATGCGGTGGAACAGTCGCTGGCCTATCCGGAATGGTCGGCCGGGCGGCTGATGCAGCGCGACATGGTCACGGTGCCGGCGGACTGGACGGTGGGCCAGACTGTCGACTACCTGCGCGAGGCCGACGAGCTGCCCGAGCAGTTCTATCACGTCACCCTGGTCGATCCGCGCATGGTGCCGGTCGCCAACGTGACGCTGGGGCGGATCCTCAGCGCCCCCCGCGAGGCGCCGATGCGCCAGATCGCCGAGCCGACCTTCATCACCATCCCGGCCGAGCACAGCGGCGAGGACGTCGCCTATGCCTTCAACCAGTACCACCTGATCTCGGCGCCGGTGGTGGACCGGGCCGGGCGGATGGTGGGCGTGATCACCATCGACGACGCCATGTCGGTCTTGAGCGACGAGAACGAGGAGGACATGCTGCTGCTGGCCGGGGTCAGCAGCGAGGGCAGCGTCACCGACACCGTGCTGGAAACCGTGCGGGCGCGCATGCCCTGGCTGGCAGTCAACCTGGGCACGGCGATCCTTGCCGCCTCGGTGATCGCCCAGTTCGAGGACGCGATCGAACAGGTGGTGGCGCTGGCGGTCCTGATGCCCATCGTCGCCTAGATGGGGGGCAATGCCGGCACCCAGTCGCTTGCCGTCGCTGTGCGGGCGCTGGCGACCCGCGACCTGACCGCCGCCAACGTGTTCCGGGTGGTGCGGCGCGAGGCGCTGGTGGGGCTGGCAATGCCGGCACCCAGTCTCTGGCGGTGGCGGTCCGGGCGCTGGCGACCCGCGACCTGACCGCGGCGAACGTCTTCCGCGTCGTCCGCCGCGAGGCGCTGGTGGGCCTGACCAACGGCATCGTTTTCGCGTCGCTCATGGGACTCATCGGCGGCTTCTGGTTCGGCTCGCCCCTGATCGGCGGGGTGCTGGCGGCGGCGATGGTGGTCAACCTGCTGGTGGCGGGGCTTGCGGGGATCCTGGTGCCGCTGACGCTCAGCCGGCTGAAGTTCGACCCAGCGCTGGCCTCGGGCACCTTCGTGACCACGGTGACGGATGTGGTCGGGTTCCTTGCCTTCCTGGGGCTGGCCAGTCTGGCGCTGACATGACCGGCCCGGACGACCTTGCCCCGCGCAAGGCTGCGGCCCGCGCCGCCGCCCGGGACCGGCGGCAGGCGGCCCGGGCCTGCGTCGACCCGGCGCCCGCCGTCGCCGCCCTGCTGGCGGGGCTGGCGCCCTACAGGGGCCGGGTGCTGGGGGGCTACATGCCGATCCGGTCCGAGATCGACCCGCTGCCGGTGATGACCGCCTGGGCGGCGCACAGCCCAGTCTGCCTGCCGGTGGTGGTGGCGCCGGACCAGCCGCTGGTCTTCCGGCGCTGGCACCCCGGCGCGGCGCTGACCGTCGGCGCCTTCGGGGTCAGGGTCCCCACAGACAAACCGGAGGTGGGGCCCGATCTGGTGCCCGACCTGGTCATCGTGCCGCTGCTGGCCTTCGACGGCGCGGGGCGGCGGCTGGGCTATGGCGGCGGCTTCTATGACCGGACGCTGCAGGCGCTCAGGGCGGCGGGGAGGGTGCTGGCGATCGGCTTCGCCTATGCCGCGCAGCACGATCCGGCGCTGCCCCATGACGCCAACGACCAGCGGCTGGACGCGGTGGCGACCGAGGCCGGGCTGCGCTGGTTCCGCGCCGCCTGAGCGCGAAAAGGGACTTGCCCGCGCCGGACGCGCCGCCTAGGCAAGAACCATGAGAGTGCTATTCCTTGGCGACGTGGTGGGACGGTCCGGACGGGCGGCGCTCACCGAACGTCTGGCGGCCCTGCGCAGCGACCACCGTGCCGATTTCGTCATCGTCAACGGCGAGAACGCCACCGCAGGGGCAGGCCTGTCGCCCGAGCACGCACTGGGACTGCTGAAGGCCGGGGCCGACGTGGTGACCCTGGGCGACCACGCCTTCGACCAGCGCGACATGCTGAGCTTCATCGAGCGCGAACCCCGGCTGCTGCGGCCGCTGAACTATGCCAGGGGCGCGCCGGGCCACGGGCACCGCCTGTTCGCCCTGCCGGACGGGCGCAAGGTGCTGGTGGTGGTGGTGCTGGGGCAGGTCTTCATGAAGCGCCCCTTCGACGATCCGTTCTCGGCGCTGGAGCCGGTGCTGAAGGCGCATCCGCTGGGTGGGATGGCGCAGGCGATCGTGACCGAGATCCATGCCGAGGCGACCTCCGAGAAGATGGCGATCGGGCATTGCTGCGACGGGCGCGCCTCGCTCGTGGTGGGGACGCACACCCATGTGCCGACAGCCGATGCGCAGATCCTGCCCGGCGGAACCGGCTACCTCAGCGATGCCGGCATGTGCGGCGACTTCGACTCGATCATCGGGATGGACAAGGCCGAGCCGATGCGCCGGTTCATTACCGGGATGAGCAAGGGGCGCTTCGTGCCGGCCGAAGGGCCGGCAACCCTGTGCGGCGCTCTGGTCGAGACTGATGACCGGACCGGAAAGGCAACAGGCCTTGTGCCGATCAGACAGGGCGGACGGCTGAATCCCTTGCCCAGCTGAAGGGCGCCACCAACCCTGGCGAGACCATTGCCGCGACACCGGGTGCCGGAAAGGCAAAAGGCAGCCGGAAAAGCAAAAGGGGCCCGGAGGCCCCTCTGATCGTCAATGCGAGACCGATCAGGCCTCGGTCGACACCTTGCGGCGACGCGCGATGCCAAGCGCGGCAACAGCACCCGCAAGCAGCGGCAGAGCGGCCGGAAGCGGCACCTGGCTGGTGCTGAAGTTCGCGGTCACGGGAACCTGGCCGACGTTGCCGTTCTCCCAGTAGATCGTCAGCGTATCGCCGGCGTTCATGAAGCCACCGGGCAGCGAGCCGCCACCGAATGCGGTGGTTCCGGAGATCACCACGATCGTCGGGAAGCCGGTCGACGGCGGGAAGTTCAGGCCGTACTTGATCGTCTTCAGCGCGTTGCCGCTGCGCGAGTCAGTGCCCGACACCGCGATGTCGCTGAAGCGCAGGCGCTCGAGCGCGGTGTAGACGTACTGGGCGGTGTCGCCCCTGGCCAGAACCTGCGTCAGCGTCACGGTCACACCGGCATAGATGTTGGCGGTGACGACGTGGTTGGTCGGGTTCGGCGTCGAGCCATCGTCAATCACGACGGCGGCGGAAGCGGCGGATGCCAGCGCGAAGCTGGCAACGGTCGCCAATGCAGTTACGAATCGTTTCATCTAAGCGCACCCATGGTTAACCCCACCCTGTTATTTCTCATTGAAGGGAAGTTCGTCAAGCGGGAAGACGGTATCGGGGTTCGAAAACGCCGCCGGCCTGGCTGCCTGCACGAATCCGGTGCATTAACCAGGCGGACGGCAGGCCGGATTGTCCCCACCGCATCCGCGCAAACGAAAGGGGGCCCGAAGGCCCCCCAAAAAAACCGTCGTCGCGATGGGACGACTCAGGCTGCTTTCTTGGTCTTGCGACGGGCGAGGCCCAGGGCACCAAGCGCACCGGCCAGCAGCGGAAGCGCGGCCGGGACGGGAATGGTCGAAGTGACGAACGACGCGGTGATGCTCACCGGCGCGTCGATGCCATCTTCCCAGAAGATGCTGAACGTGCTGCCCTTGGCGTAGGTTCCGCCCGGCAGGCTTGCGCCGCCGAAGGACTGGGTGCCGGTCGGCACGATCGTGGTGAAGACCATCGTGGTGGCCGAGGTCGGGCCGAACTCGACGTTGGCGACGTTGCTTGCCGTGCCGGTGGCCGACAGGGCGATGTCGCTGATCCGCAGGGACTTCGAGAACGTGAACCGGTACTCGTAGCTGTCACCCGGCAGCAGCGTCTGCGTCAGGGCAACACTCAGCGCCGGGCCGTAGAGGTCGGTCGTGATGATCGTGTTGCCACCCGACGGCGGCGGATTGTTGGGGTCGAAAATAACAGTCCCGGCCGAGGCAAGGCTGCCTGCGAGCATGGCGGCGGCGAAGACGCCGGACTTGATCATGGTATTCATAACGGTGTCACCCTCAGTTAACTCCTTCGGTTCTTATGGTCTATTTTGGCTTGCAGGTCAATGCTGGGGTCGATTCCGGCGGATCTTCGACCCTGGGATCCGGAACGCACGGCGGGATTCACGAATAACCTGTGAACATCTGATTAACCATAAGATTTCAAATCATTAATCACGTTTCTGTGGCGTCCTGTCCATGGTTGCCATGGCCGTCCGGATGCGTCTGGCGCTCGCAATTTGTGCAGTTCCGGCGCTCGTGTAGGCCCGAATGGAAGTCAGGAAGCGAAGTCCGGCCGCGACGGGGCGGTCTGCTGGGGCGGGACCCGAACGACATCAAGCGGGACGAATCGTGGCTGCGGCCGGTTGCCCTCCGCTTGCAGACCACCGGCGGTCCGCCGGGTGGGGACGGGAACTTGCGGCTCCGCGCGCTGCTGCCTATAGAGGCGCGTCGCTGAATTTCAAAGGAAGGGGGACGCATGGCGGGCCATTCCAAATGGGCAAACATCCAGCACCGCAAGGGCCGCCAGGACGCCGCGCGGTCCAAGCTGTTCTCGAAGTATTCCAAGGAGATCACCGTGGCCGCCAAGATGGGCGACCCGGATCCCGAGAAGAACCCGCGGTTGCGCCTCGCGGTCAAGGAAGCCAAGGCGAACTCGATGCCGAAGGACGTGATCGAGCGCGCGATCAGCAAGGCGATCGGCGGCGACGCGGACACCTATGACGAAATCCGCTACGAGGGCTATGGCCCCGGCGGGGTTGCCGTGATCGTCGAGGCGATGACCGACAACCGCAACCGCACCGCCAGCAACGTGCGGTCGCTGTTCGGCAAGCATGGCGGCAACCTGGGCGAGACCGGGTCGGTGTCCTTCATGTTCGAGCGCAAGGGCGAGATCGTCTATCCCGCCAAGGCCGGCAATGCCGACACCGTGATGGAAGCCGCGATCGAGGCCGGCGCCGAGGATGTCGAGAGCAGCACCGAGGGCCACGTCATCTATTGCGGCGACGAGGATCTGAACGAGGTCTCGGCCGCGCTGGAAGCGGTTCTGGGCGAGAGCGAGAGCACCAGGCTGATCTGGAAGCCCCGGACCACCACCGAACTGGACCTGGACGGCGCCCAGAAGCTGTTCAAGCTGATCGAGGCGCTTGAGGACGATGACGACGTCCAGCACGTCACCGCCAACTTCGAGGTCTCCGACACCGTGATGGCCGCCCTCTGACCGCCCGGCGGCCGCGCCTGCCGGACCACCCGGGATGGTGCCCCGGCGGTTCCGGGGGCGCGCCCGCGCCTCTGGTTCCGTGGCGGCCGGATCCGTCGGGAATGGCGGAAGCGGGCGCCGCCGATTGACCTTGGTCAAGGTGGGCGATGACCGCCCAGCCTAGCATCGGATGCCGAAAAGAGCAAAGAGAGGAGGCACATCCCCATGTCCCACGTTCCCCACGAACTGGCCGAAGAGTTTCCGGCCGAGGCCGAAGTCCTGCAGACCCTGCGGCAGACCAACGCCCATGCGGCCCGACTGATGGACGAGTATCACGAGATGAACCGTGCCGTGCATCGGACCGAGACCGATGTAGAGCCAGTCTCCGACGCCGAGATGCAGCGCCTGCGCAAGGAGCGCATGGTCCTGAAGGACGAGATCGCCCGCCTGTTGCGTGCACCTGCCGGCTCGGTCTGAGCATCCCTCTGTCCGGACGTGGCTCGAAGCTGGATTTCAGGTGAGTCTTTGGGGCGCCGGTTTCGACCGGCGCCCTTTTGGGCGGTTTCTGGCGTTTCTGCCCTGACGCGTGATTCGAGATGAATAATTAGGCGAATTGCTTGCCTGTTTGGCAGCAAAAGGATGCAAACCCGTCCTGGAAGGCGGTTTCT
>JBGAOK010000126.1:0-8872 GCA_044221805.1 Meridianimarinicoccus sp. | reverse complement strand
CCGGGATCAGGCCCAGAAGCGTCACCCGGTTGCGCGCGCGCAGGATTTCCAGCCGGTAGTCGGGCAGCGGCGGCGGGGCCGCCTCGGCCACCGTCATCCCGTCGCGGATCTGGGTGGGATTGACCACGTTCCCGGCCACCTTCAGCGCGGCGAAGCGGGCCGTCTCGTCCGGCGCGGTGCCGCCAATGCGGGCGATCAGACCGTCGGTCCCGACCGTGGCCCAGCCATGGCCGGCACCGTCCAGCGCCGTGCGAAGCTCGGTGCGGTTGCGCGCCGCGATCCAGTCCGCCGTCACCACCGCGCCGCCGACGCTGGCGGCTGCCGCGCCGATCAGCGCAACCAGCCGCAGCGCGGTCTTGAGCGAAAGGAACATCGGCGGGTCCGGTCCGGAAGCCTCGGGACCCTCTCTTTAGGGCCGCACCGGGCGCGGTGCAATCGACCCGCCGTCAGACCAGGATCGCGGCGGCGAAACTCAGCGCAGGCAGCAGCCCGGCATCCCGGTTGGCCCGGAACAGCCGCAGGCAGACCGCGCTGTCGGCGGTGTCCAGCACCCGCATCTGCCAGCCCAGATGCAGCCACAGGAAGACCGGCCCGGTCATCGCCACCACCATCGGCAGCAGCCGGCCCTCCGGCCCGAAGGCCAGCGCCACCGCCACGGCCATCAGCGCGACCGCGGCCCAGCGGAACCGCGCCAGCCAGACCGGTGTGGCGTCGCCGAACAGCCGGGCGGTCGATTTCACCCCGATCAGCGCGTCGTCCTCGGTGTCCTGATGGGCATAGATCGTGTCGTAGAACAGCGTCCAGGCGATCCCCGACAGGTAGAGCACCACCGCGGGCCAGCCCAGCTCGCCCCGGTGCGCCGCCCAGGCCAGCAGCGCGCCCCAGTTGAAGGCGATGCCCAGGAAGACCTGCGGCCACCAGGTGAAGCGCTTGGCGAAGGGATAGACGCAGACCGGCAGCAGCGACAGCACCCCCAGCCAGATCGCCGCCGGGGCGAAGCTCAGCAGGATCGCGAAGGCCAGCAGCGCCTGCAGGCACATCCACGCTGCCGCCTGCCGCACGGTGACCTGTCCCGAGGGGATCGGCCGCGACCGGGTCCGCGCCACCTGCGCGTCGAAGTCCCGGTCGGTGATGTCGTTCCAGGTGCAGCCGGCGCCCCGCATCAGCCAGGCGCCCGCGGCGCAGCCGGCCGCGATCCAGACCCCGCGCCAGCCCAGCCCTGGCCCCGAGGCCGCCGACAGCGCCACCGCCCACCAGCAGGGCAGCAGCAGCAGCCAGGTGCCGATCGGCCGGTCGGCGCGGCTCAGCCGCAGATAGGGCCGCATCCAGGCTGCGGCACGGGTGTCGACCCAGTTGCCGCGCACCGCGTCGGCAACCTGTCCCTCTGGCGCGCGCTGCGTGCCGGTCATATCAAGGCCCCCATGAGTGATGCGAAGATCAGGCTCTATCTAGGCCAGGGGCTCGGGGAAGGGCAAACGGTTCGGCTGGACGAGGCGCAGGCGCATTACCTGTTCGGGGTGATGCGGCTGGCGGCGGGTGCGGCCGTGCTGGTGTTCGACGGGCTGAGCGGCGAATACCTTTCCCATGTGATCGAGGCCGGCCGGCGCGGCGGCACGCTGGCGGTCGGCGCCCGCACCCGGCCGCTGCAGATGCCGCCGGACCTGTGGCTGCTGTTCGCGCCGATCAAGAAGGCCCGCACCGACTTCATCGTCGAGAAGGCCGCCGAGATGGGCGCGGCGCGGATCTGCCCGGTGCAGACCGATTTCACCAATGCCGAACGGATCCGCCGCGACCGGCTCCAGGCCCATGCGGTCGAGGCGGCCGAGCAGTGCGGCGGCACCTACGTGCCCGAGGTGGCCGAGCTGGAACGGCTCTCGGCCGTGCTGGACCGCTGGCCGGCCGAGCGGCGGCTGATGGTCTGCGACGAAGGCCGGGTGGGTGCGGCACCGGTGCTCCCCGAAGACAGCGGCGCGCCCTGGGCGATCTTGATCGGCCCCGAAGGCGGCTTCAGCCCGGCGGAACGGGCGCGGCTGGCGGCACTGCCGCAGGCGGTGCCGGTGGGGCTCGGGCCGCGCATCCTGCGCGCCGACACCGCCGCCGTGGCCGCGCTGGCGCTCTGGCAGAACCGGTTGGGAGACTGGCAATGAGCTTCATCCGTCCCGAACTCCGCGCCGCCGCCTGGCGCTGGCGCGAGGCCCTGTCCGGCGTGGCGATCGCCGGTTTCGGCCTGTGGTGGGTGTCGAAGACCCAGGCGCTGATGACCTGGATCGGCTTCGGCGTCGTCCTTCTGGGGCTGGCGCTGGCGCTGACCGGCATCCAGCGCGGCCGCTTCCGGTCCCGCGGCGACGGCCCCGGCCTGGTCCGGGTGACCGAGGCGCAGATCGCCTATATGGGCCCGCTCACCGGCGGGGTTATGGCGCTCGACCTGATCGACGCGATCGCGCTCGACCCGACCGGCAAGCCCTTGCACTGGGTGCTGGTGGGCCGCGACGGGGTGCGTCTGCACATCCCGGTGAACGCCGCCGGGTCCGAGGCGCTGCTGGACGCCTTCGCGCAGCTGCCGGACTTCCGCACCGAAACCGTGCTCGATGGCCTGGCCCGCCCGGGCCGGACTCCGCGCACCCTGTGGCGCCGGACCCAGCCCGTCGACCGCGCCCGCCTGTCCCGGGTCCATTGACTCGTCCCGGAAATCACTCCACCTCTGCGCGGCAAGGCGACACCAAGGGCGAAACCCATGTCCATTCCCCAGTCCGGCGGTGGTCCGATCGAACACCGCGACCAGCTGGCTGCCTATCTCGAGTCCGGCTGCAAGCCGAAGGATGCGTGGCGCATCGGCACCGAACACGAGAAGTTCGCCTATTGCCGCGATACCCTGAACCCCTTGCCCTATGACGGCGAACGGTCGATCCGCGCCGTGCTGGAGGGGCTGCGCGACCAGTACGGCTGGGCCGAGGTGCGCGAGGCCGGCCATCTGATCGGGCTCGAGAAGGACGGCGCCAATGTCAGCCTCGAACCCGGCGGGCAGGTCGAGCTGTCCGGCGCGCCGCTGGTCTCGATCCACCAGACCTGCGACGAGGTGAACACCCACCTGCGCGAGGTCCAGGCCGTGGCCGACCGCATCGGCGTCGGCTTCATCGGCCTGGGCGCGGCCCCGATCTGGACCCAGGACCAGATGCACATGATGCCCAAGGGTCGCTACAAGCTGATGACCGAGTACATGCAGAAGGTCGGCGCGCTTGGCCTGCAGATGATGTACCGGACCTGCACCGTGCAGGTGAACCTCGACTACGGCTCGGAAGCCGACATGGTGAAGAAGCTGCGCGTGGCGCTGGCGCTGCAGCCGGTGGCGACCGCGCTCTTCGCCAACTCGCCCTTCTTCGAAGGCAAGGTGAACGGCTACAAGTCGTGGCGGGCGCGGATCTGGCGCGACCTCGATCCGGCGCGGACCGGCATGCTGCCCTTCGTGTTCGAGGACGGCATGGGCTTCGAGGCCTGGGTCGACTACGCCCTCGACGTGCCGATGTACTTCGTCTACCGCGACGGGAAGTACATCAACGCCCTCGGCCAGTCCTTCCGCGACTTCCTGAAGGGCGAGCTGCCGGCGCTGCCCGGCGAGGTGCCCACGCTGTCGGACTGGGCCGACCACCTGACCACGATCTTCCCCGAGGCGCGGATCAAGAAGTTCATCGAGATGCGCGGCGCCGATGGCGGCCCGTGGCGGCGGCTCTGCGCGCTGCCGGCCTTCTGGGTCGGGCTGATCTATGACGAGTCCGCGCTCGACGCCGCCTGGGATCTGGCCAAGGGCTGGGACGCCGAGACCCGCGACGCCTGGCGCGTCGCCGCCTCGGTCGACGGGCTGGACGCCAAGGTCGCCGGCCAGTCGATGCGCGACATCGCCCGCGAGGCGGTGGCCATCGCCGATGCCGGGCTCAAGGCCCGCGCCATGCCGGGGATGGGCGGTCTGGTCCGCGACGAAACCCATTTCCTGAACGCCCTGCAGGAAAGCGTCGAGACTGGCCGCATCCCGGCGGACGAGCTGCTGGCCCGCTACCACGGCGACTGGAAAGGCGACCTGACCCGCATCTACGCCGATTACAGCTACTGATCCGGCCCGTTCCGGCGGCCCGTTCCGGCGGCCCGTTCCGGCGGCCCGATCCGGCGGCCCGTTCCGGCGCGCTGCAGACCCGCGGCCATGACCAGAGGGTCGTCAGGCGCGATCCAGGCAACCCTCGGACTGGCGGGTTCCGGGATCAGTCCCGGCAGGATCACGCCGGCCCGAACGGGTCCGACGGATAGCTCACCCCGGCCAGATAGAGGCCCATGGGAGGGGCGACCGGTCCGCAGGCGGCCCGGTCGCGCGCCGCCAGCGCGGCGGCCACGTCGTCCGGGGTCCAGGCCCCGGCGCCGACCCGTTCCAGCGTGCCCACGAAGCTGCGCACCTGGTTGTGCAGGAAGCTGCGCGCCCGGACGTGGAAGCGGAACTCGGTCCCGTCGGGGCGGGCGACCGTCTCGACCGCGAGCGCGTCGAGGGTCTTGACCGGGCTCTCCGACTGGCATTCCGACGAGCGGAAGGTGGTGAAGTCGTGCCGGCCCACCAGCCGGTCGGCGGCCGCCTGCATCGCCGCTCCATCAAGCGGGCGGCGGATGAGCCAGACCTTGCCCGCCTCCAGCACCGGGGGCGCGCGGCGAACGAGAATCCGGTAGAGATAGCGCCGCTCGGTCGCCGAGAAGCGCGCATGCCAGCCTTCGGGGACCCGCGCCGCGGCCAGCACCGCCACCGGTGCCGGCTTCAGGTGGAAGTTCAGCGCCTCGGACAGGCGGAACGGATCCCAGTCCCGGGCCAGATCGGCCTGGGCCACCTGGGCCAGCCCATGCACCCCGGCATCGGTGCGCCCGGCGGCGGCGACCGCGGGCGCGCCCGGTCCAGCCGCGCCAGCGCCGCCTCCAGCGCGCCCTGCACCGACGGCAGGTCGCGCTGGCGCTGCCACCCGGCGAAGGGGGCGCCGTCATATTCGATCTTCAGGGCATAGCGCGGCATCGGCGCTTCCGGTCAGGGCGCGGCATGGCGCGTCCTAAGCCAGCCTGTCCCCCGGGCCCGCAAGTCCCGCCCGCAAGTCCCGCCCGCAAGTCCCGCCCGCAGGTCCCACACCCAAGTCCCGACCCGGCGCCTGCAGGGCAGGGAGGTTTCCGCCTCGGTGCGGCGGCTTCGCCGCTTGGCCGGGGTTGGGCCGCGCAGGCTGCGCCAGCGGTCGCGCCGGCTGGCAATCCGGTCCCGGACCCCATATCTCGGAAGGGAAAAGGCTGGGTGCGGGGGCAGGTGTGGTTCTGGGCAGGTTGACGGACGAACTGGCGCGCGGGATCGACACGGTGACCGGCGCGGTCAGCGAGACGCTGTTCGAACCGACGCTAAGGCTCGGGGTGACCGGGCTGAGCCGGGCGGGCAAGACCGTGTTCATCACCTCGCTGGTGGCGAACCTCTTGGACCGGGGCCGGATGCCGCAACTGGCCGCCGCCAGCGAGGGGCGGATCCTCTCGGCCTTCCTGCAGCCCCAGCCCGACGACACCCTGCCGCGCTTCGACTTCGAATCGCACTACGCCGCGCTGACCGCGCCGGAACCGCACTGGCCCGACAGCACCCGCGCGGTCTCGCAGCTGCGCCTGTCGCTCCGGCTGAAGCCGACCGGGCTGGTCGGCGGCATGATGGGCAGCTTCACCGGCCCGCGCACGCTGCACCTGGATATCGTCGACTATCCCGGGGAATGGCTGCTGGACCTTGCCCTGATGGACAAGGACTTTGCCCAGTGGTCGGCCGACACCCTGAAGCGGCTGGAGCTGCGCCCCGGGCGCGAGGGCTATCAGGCCGTGCTGGCCACGGCCGAGCCCGAGGCCCGGTTCGAGGAACCCCACGCCCAGGTGCTGGCCCAGGCCTTCACCCTGTCGCTGCAGACCGCGCGCGCCGCGGGCTTCTCGGACTGCACCCCGGGCCGTTTCCTGCTGCCCGGCGAGATGGCGGGATCGCCGGTGCTGAGCTTCGCGCCGCTGCCTGCGGGGCCGGCGCCGCGCGGCTCGCTCCGGGCCGAATTCGCCCGCCGCTATGACGCCTACAAGGCCAAGGTGGTGCGCCCCTTCTTCCGCGACCACTTCGCCCGGCTCGACCGCCAGATCGTGCTGGTGGATGCGCTCAGCGCCATCCATGACGGCCCGCGCGCGGTGGACGACCTGCGCCGGACGCTTGGCGAGGTGCTGACCGCCTTCCGCCCCGGGGTCGCCAGCTGGCTGGGCCGGCTGATGGGCGCGCACCGGGTCGACCGGATCCTGTTTGCGGCCACCAAGGCCGACCACCTGCACCACCGCCAGCATCCCCGCCTGACCGCGATCATGGAGGCGCTGGTGGCCGATGCCCGCCGCCGCGCCGATTTCGCCGGCGCCCGGACCGAGGCCATGTCGATCGCCGCGCTGCGCGCCACGGTCGAGGAAACCCGCGAGCATCAGGGCGTGCCCCTCGACATGGTGCGCGGCCGGCTGGCCGGCACCGGGCGCAGCGCCGCCTTCTACCCGGGCGAGTTGCCGGCCGAGCCCGGCCTGCTGCTGGGCGCGGCGCGGGACGGGGCCGAACGCTGGCTCGACGCCGATTACCGGGTGATGGACTTCGCCCCCGCGGTCCTGAGCCTGAAGCCCGGCGAGGGGCCGCCGCATATCCGGCTCGACCGCGCCGCCCAGTTCCTGATCGGGGACCGGCTGTGAGCCGCGGTCCCCTTCCCGCCCCGACCGCGAAAGGTTGAGCCGATGAGCATCCCCAAGGGTCCCGTGCTGATCGAGATCGAGGACGACGCCCCCGCCGCCCGCCCCGACGAGGCGCCCCCCGTCCCGGACGAGGACGCCATCGCCAGCCCCGCCGCCCGCAGCGCGGCGATGCAGCGGCTGGCGGCCTATGCCGGACGGCCGCAGAACCGGCTCGCGGCGTGGTTCTGGGGCCTGCTGGGCGCCATCGTCGCCGCCTTCGGCACGCTGGCGCTGTGGTCGGTGGTGGACAGCCTGCTGAAATCCAGCCCGATCCTCGCCACCCTGCTGGGGATCCTGCTGGCCGCCTTCGGCCTGGTCTGCCTGATGATCATCCTGCGCGAGGCGCTGGCCTTCCGACGCCTGTCCCGGATCGACCGCTTCCAGCATCAGGCGGCTCAGGCCCTGGCCGACCGCGACCTTGGCGGCGCGCGCGGCCTGGCCGACGCTATGGTTGCCTTCTACGCCGACCGTCCCGAACTGCGCTGGAAGCGCGACGAGATGCAGGCCCGGCTCGACACCACCTTCGACGCCGACGCGGTGCTGGCGCTGATCGAGACCGACCTGCTCGCCCCCCTCGACGCCGCCGCGCGGCTGCAGGTCGAGGCGGCGGCGCGCCAGGTCGCCACCGTCACCGCCATCGTGCCCCTGGCGCTGGCCGATGTGGTTGCGGCGCTGACCATGAACCTCAGGATGATCCGCGGCATCGCCGAGGTCTATGGCGGGCGCGCCGGCACGCTGGGCACCTGGCGGCTCATGCGCTCGGTCATGGCGCATCTGGTGGCCACCGGCGCGGTCGCGGTGGGCGACGACCTGATCCATTCGGTGGCCGGCGGCTCGGTCCTGTCGCGGATCTCGCGCCGCTTCGGCGAGGGCGTGGTGAACGGCGCCCTGACCGCCAGGGTCGGCGTCGCCGCGATGGAGGTCTGCCGCCCGCTGCCGTTCCGCGCGCTCCGGCGCCCCTCGGTCTCCAGCCTGGTGAAGCGCGCCCTGGCCGGGCTGTTCCCCGGCGGCGGGACGACGGCCGAACAGAAGGCCTGACGCCGCCGCCGGCAAGGTGCTAGCCTGACCCCGGGAACAGCGGGCAGGAGGCACCCATGACCGACACGGCAACGGTGGCGAGCCATTACGGCTGGGGCAACCTGCTCGACCGGATCTCCGCCGGGATGGCGGCGCGCGGCCTGCCGCAGATCGGCCTCGCCCCCGAGGCGCTGGCCCCGGTGGACGAACTGCACACCGGCGGCCTGCCGGCGACGATAAGGCTCTTCGACCAGCTCGACGTGCCCGAGGGCGCCCGCATCCTCGATATCGGCTGCGGCCTCGGCGGACCGGCGCGCGCCATGGCGGCGCGGACGGCGGCGCGGGGCACCCATGTCACAGGCATCGACCTGACGCCCGATTTCGTCGACACCGGCAACGTGCTCTCCCAGTGGTGCGGCCTTTCCGACCGGGTGACCCTTTTGGCCGGCGACGCGCTCGCCCTGCCGTTCGACGCTGCCAGCTTCGATCTGGCCTACATGCTGCATGTGGGCATGAACATCGCCGACAAGCCGGCGCTTTTCGCCGGGATCGCCCGCGTCCTGAAGCCCGGCGCCACCTTCGCGGTCTATGACCTGATGCAGATCCGCCCCGGTGCGATCGCCTTCCCGGTGCCCTGGGCCTCAAGGCCCGAATTCAGCGTGCTGGCCGACCCGGCGGCGTATCGCGCCGCGCTGGCCGCCGCCGGGTTCCGGCTGCTGGCCGAGGCCGACCAGACCGCCGGTGCCATCGCCTTCTTCGACGAGATCGCCGCGAAGACCGCCGCCGCCGACGGCCCGCCGCCCCTGGGGGTGCATCTGATCATGGGCGAGCGCGCCCCCGAATATTCCCGCAACGTGGTGCAGAACATCCGCGACGGGCTGCTGGCGCCGGTCGAGATGATCGCGCGGCTGGAGGATCCTGCGGCCTGAGCCCGGCCGGGCGTCCAGGGCTCAGAACAGCCGCGGCACCGCTCCGGCGGGGCGGTCGCGATCCTCGACCGCCAGCCGCATGCCGCGGCCGATCCGCTGCGCCATGGCGACCCAGGCCGCGCCCAGCTCGCCGCCGATCTCGC
>JBGAOK010000125.1:0-7940 GCA_044221805.1 Meridianimarinicoccus sp. | reverse complement strand
ACCGCCGGACAGGGCTGGGGGATCGATCCGGACCGGGGCGGCATGCGGACGTATGCCACGATGCTGGGGCACGATCCGGACTTCTTCATCCATTCCGGCGATACCGTCTACGCCGACGGCCCGCTGAAACCCGAGGTCAGCCTGAAGGACGGCACGCTCTGGCGCAACATCGTCACGCCCGAGAAGTCCAAGGTCGCGGAGACCCTCGCCGAGTTCCGCGGCCAGTACCTTTACAACCTGATGGACGAGAACGTGCGCGCGATGAACGCACGGGTGCCAATCCTGGCCCAGTGGGACGACCATGAGGTCACCAACAACTGGTACCCGAACGAGATCCTCGCCAGCGACGACCGCTATCAGGTCAAGTCCGCCGCCCTGCTCGCGGCCCGCTCCGGCCGCGCCTTCCACGAGATGATGCCCACCCGGGCCACGCCGGCCGAACCCTACCGGGTGTACCGCAAGGTCGGCTACGGGCCGCTTTTGGACATCTTCTTCCTCGACATGCGCAGCTACCGCAACGACAACGGCCCCAACACCGAGACCGCGCCCACGGCCTTCCTGGGCGCAGAGCAGAAGGCCTGGCTGAAGCGCGGGCTGGCGAATTCGACCGCGACCTGGAAGGTGATCGCCGCGGACATGCCGATCGGGATGATCGTGCCGGATGGCGAGACTGCCTTCGAGAACGGCGCCAATGGAGACGGGCCGGTGCTGGGCCGCGAGTTCGACATCGCTGAGATCCTGAGCTTCATCCGGCATGCCGGGGTGACCAACACGGTCTGGCTGACCGCCGATGTGCACTACACCGCCGCGCATCATTATTCGCCCGACCGCGCGCAGTTCCAGGACTTCGAGCCGTTCTGGGAATTCGTCTCGGGGCCGCTGAACGCGGGGACCTTCGGGCCGAGCAAGTACGACAACACCTTCGGTCCCGAGGTGGTCTTCGCCAAGTTCCCGACTGCCGAGATGGGTCCGAACCTGCCGCCGACGGAAGGCTACCAGTTCTTCGGCAAGGTCGAGATCGAGGCCGCGACCGGCATCATGACGGTGCGGCTGATGGATGTGGGCAACACCGAGCTTTATGCGGTCTCGCTGGAGCCGCAGCGGCGGATCTGACCGGGGGCACAGGCGGGAGCCGTGATGCTGGTGGGTGATGAGGGACTCGAACCCCCGACATCTTCGGTGTAAACGAAGCGCTCTACCAACTGAGCTAATCACCCGGCGGCGCCTCTGTATCGCGTCACCGGGTTCCTTCGCAAGCCGGGAACGCCGCACCACCCTTCCGGCCCCGCATCCGCGCGCCGACGCCGGACCGGCTCCGATCTGTCGCCCGCGCCGGTGCCGCCTTGACAGCAGTGGCCGGGGCGCCTCCCCTAACCGGGTTGAACAGTCCCGAGGTGCAGCATGCGCAACCGTTTCCCCCTTCTTGCCGGCCTGGTCTGGGCCGCCACTGCCGGCCTCGCCCAGGCGGACACGCCGCGGATCGCGGTGATCTCGGCTTTCGAGCCGGAATGGCAGATCCTGAAGGCGAAGGTCGAGGGCGCCGACGAAACGGTGATCAACGGCAACCGCTTCGTGACCGGCACGCTGGAGGGCAAGCCGGTGGTGCTGTTCCTGTCCGGGGTCTCGATGGTGAACGCGGCGATGAACACCCAATTGGCGCTGGACCGCTTCCAGATCTCGGCGCTGGTCTTTTCGGGCATTGCGGGCGGGGTCGATCCCGCGCTTGAGGTCGGCGACGTGGTGGTGGCCGAGAACTGGGGCCAGTACCTGGATTCGATCTTTGCCCGCGAGACCGTAGAGGGCTACGCAATCCCGCCCTTCCTGTCCTCGGACTTCCCGAACTACGACATGATGTTTCCACGCAATCAGGAGGTCACCAGCGCCCGCCAGCCCGAGGTCGAGACCCGGTTCTGGTTCCCGGTCGACGCCGCTCTTCTGGACACCGCGCGCAAGGTGGCGGCCGAGTTGACCCTGAACGGCTGCGACACCACCGGTGCCTGCCTGCGCAAGGTGCCGAAGATCGTGGTGGGCGGCAACGGCGTCTCGGGCGCGGCTTTCGTCGACAACGCCGATTTCCGCGCCTATGCCTTCGAGACCTTCGACGCCCGGGTGCTGGACATGGAAAGCGCCGCGGTCGCCCATGTGGCCTATGTCAATGAGGTGCCGTTCATCGCTTTCCGGTCGCTGTCGGATCTGGCGGGTGGCGGCGACGACGGCAACGAGCTGCCGATCTTCTTCCAGTTGGCCGCCGACAACGCCGCCGGCGTCGTCACGAGCTTCCTGAAGGCGCTGCCGTGAGGGAATGGTGGGTGATGAGGGATTCGAACCCCCGGCATCTTCGATGTGAACGAAGCGCTCTACCACTGAGCTAATCACCCGGTGGCGCGGCTTCTAGCCAAGGCGTCCGGCCGGCGCAAGTCCCCAATTGGCTGCCCCGGTCCAGACCCCTGGGCCGGCCGCGGGCGAATTCTACCGCACGGCAAGATTCGGATTAGCCGAAGGCGCCAGGGCGGCTATATAAAGGGAGGGCTCCCGGGCTGGCGAGGTCCGGACCGGGTTTCACATTGCACCGAAGGACATTGCAGGCGGCGGCAGCCGCCTTCCGAAAGGATCGCCTCATCATGCACCCGGCATCCGCCCCCAAGGTCTTCCGGGTCCGCTCGGAAGCGGATCTTGACCGGATTCCGTTCGAGAACGGCATGGCCGCCGTCGAGATACCGGCCAATCTGATCGACAAGCTCGAGTTGAAGCACGCCGACCGGGGCGACAGTCCGCGACTGAAGGGACTGATGCGCTCAATCCGCGACCGGGGCTTCCAGCCGGTCGAGCCGATCACGGTCCGCATCGGGCGCAAGGGACGCTGGGTCGTCATCAACGGCGGCCATCGGATCACGGCGGCGCGGCGGGTGATGCGGGAATTCTGGGCGAACCTGTTCGGCCCCAAGGTCCAGACCTTTTACTTCATCCTGTTCACCAACCCGGAAAGCTGGTCGAAGGCGTCGCCACCGCCGGGGGTCGAGATCGATCGCGCGGTCCATGCCGAAGATGCCGAGCTTCGCGAGCAATGGAACCGGGCGGAATCCCGGCAGCGGGAAGTGAAGCCCCCGCCCGACTGAGGCCGCGCCGAACTGGGGCCAGCCGAACTGGGGCCAGCCGAACTGGGGCCGGGTCGGCTCACCGCCCTCTCAGGCGGGACGCCCCCGCGCCCTCTCCGCGGATCCCGGCGCCCGGAACCCAGGCCGCCAGAACCGCATTGGCGTCGGCGAGGGCGATCGTCGCGTTTCCCGGGCGGCCGCGCAAACTCACCGCAAGGGTGAAGCCGATGCCGGCAAGAACGCCGGCCACCACCGCAATCCTGCGCCAGCAGCCCTGAGCCCCCGGGGTGACGTCGGCCGCGATCAGCCGCCATTGCAAGATTGCCGAGAGAGGTCAGTAGCAGAAACACGAGGACGATGGTCGTCCCGCCGACCGGCCGGGGGGTTGGCCAGCCAGGCGAGCAGGCAGCCGATGCTCCGGACCTTGGTTTCCGCCACCTGCCGGATCTCTTGGCCGCCATCGCCGCTTCCGGCGCTGCGCCGGGTGCGGTCACCGGAGGTCCCATCGTCCAAGGCGCCCGCCCCCGGCCGGACGCCCGGCGCACCGGCCGAGTCAGGACCCAGCGTCTCCCTGCCGGCGGCAATGCCATGGCGGCAAAGCTCGTGCACCGGAACGGGCGGCGGAACGGGCGGCGTAACGGGCGGCGTAACGGGGGTCGGCAGCAAGAAAGGGGCGCCGCTCAGCGGCGCCCCTCACGTTTGATTCCCAAGGAAGCCCCTCAGGGGGCGGGTTCAGTGCGCGGTGGCCCCGGCGGCGGCGCGTGCCGCCTCGATGGCCTTCGTCGCTGCGGCCTCCTCGGCGGCCTCGTCCCACTCGATCGGCTCGGGCATCCGGGCCAGCGCCTTCGCCAGCACCTCGCGCACATGGCTGACCGGGATGATGGTCAGCCCCTGCTTCACGTTGTCGGGGATCTCGCGCAGGTCCTTCTCGTTCTCCTGCGGGATCAGCACCGTGGTGATGCCGCCCCGAAGCGCCGCCAGCAGCTTCTCCTTCAGCCCGCCGATCGCCAGCACGTTGCCGCGCAAGGTCACCTCGCCGGTCATCGCGATGTCGGCGCGCACCGGGATCTGGGTCAGCACCGACACGATCGAGGTCACCATCGCCACCCCGGCCGAAGGGCCGTCCTTGGGGGTGGCGCCCTCGGGGACGTGGACGTGGATGTCGGTCTTGTCGAAGACCGGTGGCTTCACCCCGATCTCCGGCGCGATCGAGCGCACGAAGCTCGACGCCGCCTCGATCGATTCCTTCATCACGTCGCCCAGCGTGCCGGTGGTCTTCATCCGGCCCTTGCCGGGCAGGCGCACTGCCTCGATCGACAGGAGATCGCCGCCGACCTGGGTCCAGGCCAGCCCGGTGACGACGCCGATCGCGTCTTCCTTCTCGGCGAGGCCATAGCGGAAGCGCTTCACGCCCAGCATGTCCTCGAGCGCGTCCTTCGTGACCCGCACCGACTTGGTGCCGCCCTTGACGATCTGCGTCACCGCCTTGCGGGCCAGCTTGGCGATCTCGCGCTCAAGGTTCCGCACCCCCGCCTCGCGGGTATAGGTCCGGATGATCTCGGTCAGCGCGTCGTCGTCGATCTCGAACTCGCCCTTGCGCAGGCCATGGGCCTTGATCTGCTTCTGGATCAGGTGCTGGCGCGCGATCTCGCGCTTCTCGTCCTCGGTGTAGCCGGCGAGCGAGATGATCTCCATCCGGTCCAGCAGCGGGCCGGGCATGTTGTACGAGTTCGCCGTGGTCAGGAACAGCACGTCGGACAGGTCGTATTCCACTTCAAGATAGTGGTCGACGAAGCTGTTGTTCTGTTCCGGATCCAGCACCTCGAGCATTGCCGAAGCCGGGTCGCCGCGGAAGTCCTGCCCCATCTTGTCGATCTCGTCGAGCAGGATGAGCGGGTTCGTGGTCTTGGCCTTCTTCAGCGCCTGGATGATCTTGCCGGGCATCGAGCCGATATAGGTCCGCCGGTGGCCACGGATCTCGGATTCGTCGCGCACGCCGCCAAGGCTGATGCGGATGAACTCGCGCCCCGTCGCCCGTGCGACCGACTTGCCCAGCGAGGTCTTGCCCACGCCCGGCGGGCCGACGAGGCACAGGATCGGCCCCTTCAGCTTCTGCGAGCGCTGCTGCACCGCCAGGAACTCGATGATCCGCTCCTTGACCTTCTCGAGGCCATAGTGGTCGTCATCCAGCACCTTCTCGGCGCGGGTCAGATCCTTCTTGACCCGGGACTTCACCCCCCAGGGGATCGACAGCATCCAGTCGAGGTAGTTGCGCACCACCGTCGCCTCGGCCGACATCGGGCTCATGGACTTCAGCTTCTTCAGCTCGCCCTCGGCCTTCTCGCGGGCTTCCTTCGACAGCTCGGTCGCGGCGATCCGCTTTTCCAGATCCGCGATCTCGTTCTGCTCGTCGCCGTCGCCCAGCTCCTTCTGGATCGCCTTCATCTGTTCGTTCAGGTAATACTCGCGCTGGGTCCGCTCCATCTGGGACTTCACGCGGGTCTTGATCTGCTTCTCGACCTGGATGACCGACATCTCGCCCTGGATCAGGCCATAGACCTTCTCCAGCCGCTCGGCGATCACCAGCGTCTCGAGCAGTTCCTGCTTCTTGTCCACATCGACGCCGATATGGCCCGAGACCAGATCCACCAGCTTGCCGGGATCGCGGGTCTCGGCGATGGCGCTCAGCGCCTCGTCGGGGATGTTCTTGCGCAGCTTGGAATAGCGCTCGAACTCGTCGCCGACCGAGCGGACCAGCGCCTCGACCGCATGCTTGTCGCCGGACTCTTCCGGCAGGACTTCGGCGCGCGCCTCGAAATGCGAGTCGTTCGGCAGGTATTCGGTGATCCGGACCCGCGTGCGGCCTTCGACCAGCACCTTCACGGTACCGTCGGGCAGCTTCAGCAGCTGCAGCACGTTGGCAAGCACGCCGACCTTGTAGATGCCGTCCGAGGACGGGTCATCGACACTGGCATCGATCTGGCTGGCGAGCAGGATCTGCTTGTCGTCCGCCATGACCTCTTCCAGCGCCCGGACGGATCTTTCGCGCCCGACGAACAGCGGCACGACCATGTGGGGGAAGACCACGATGTCGCGCAGCGGCAGGACGGGATAGGATGGGCTGAGAGGTTCTTGCATCTGTTTTCCCTTTGGCAGCGGATGCTGGTCCCGTACTGGCGACCCTGCACCCTCTCCGGATGCTGGTGTAAGTGGTAGCGGCAGACTGTCGTGTCAACTCGGCCCTGCAGCGATGTCCGCCACACTGCGCCGCTTCCCCATGAAGGGCAAGGGCAGGCGCCGGGGCGGCCGGGTCGGGCAGGACCGGCGGCGGCGCGCCCTCGTCCCGAACTCAGGCGGTTTCGCTCCTGATCCAGCGGCGGCGGCAATTGCGATGGCGCGGGGTGACGCGGCGCCGCAGGCTCGGGCCTGCGCGAAATTCCGGCAGTCTCACCGGTTTCCGAAAGTCGCTGCCACCGCAGACGCCAACACCCGGTGCGCAACGCCGCCGCCGGCATCCCATGCCGACCCCTGCCGGGCCTGAGCAGCAGCGCTGAAGCTCAAATCGTTCCCGATCCCGGCGCCGTGACCGGGCAAACGGTGCGGAGTGCGGCGAACCTCCCTGCCCCTCGGATCAGACGGGTTCGATATCGCCCTGAGCGCGGGTGGCGTGGAAGTCCTCGACGAAGGCGGCGAAGCCTCCGGCCTCGATCGCGGCGCGGATCCCGGCCATCAGGTCCTGATAGTATTGCAGGTTGTGCCAGGTCAGCAGCATCGAGGCGATGATCTCCTGCGACCGGAAGACGTGGTGCAGATAGGCCCGGCTGTAGCTGCGGCAGGCCGGACAGGGGCAGGCCTCGTCGATCGGGCGCGGGTCGTCCTGGTGGCGGGCGTTCTTGATGTTCACCGCGCCCCGCGGGGTGAAGACCTGACCGGTCCGCCCCGACCGGGTCGGCAGCACGCAGTCGAACATGTCGATGCCGCGGGCCACCGCGCCGACGATGTCGTCGGGCTTGCCCACGCCCATCAGATAGCGCGGCCGGTCCGCCGGCAGCATGCCCGGTGCATAGTCGAGCACGCCGAACATCGCCTCCTGCCCTTCGCCCACCGCGAGCCCGCCGACCGCATAGCCGTCGAAGCCGATGGCGGTCAGGGCCTTGGCGGATTCTTCGCGCAGATCGCGGGTGACGCCGCCCTGCATGATCCCGAACAGCGCGTGCCCGGGCCGGTCGCCGAAGGCCTCGCGCGAGCGCAGCGCCCACCGCATCGACAGCCGCATCGAGGCCGCCACCGTCGCCTCGTCCGCCGGCAGCGCCGGGCATTCGTCGAAGCACATGACGATGTCCGACCCCAGCAGGCGCTGGATCTCCATCGACCGCTCGGGGGTGAGAAAATGCTCCGACCCGTCGATGTGCGAGCGGAACCGGACGCCCTCCTCGCTGAGCTTCCGCAGCTCGGCCAGGCTCATCACCTGGAAGCCGCCGGAATCAGTCAGGATCGGCCGGTCCCAGTTCATGAAGCGGTGCAGCCCGCCCAGCCGGTCGATCCGCTCGGCGGTGGGGCGCAGCATCAGGTGATAGGTGTTGCCCAGCAGGATGTCGGCGCCGGTGGCACGCACGCTTTCGGGCAGCATCGCCTTGACCGTGGCGGCAGTGCCCACGGGCATGAAGGCCGGCGTGCGGATCTCGCCCTTCGGCGTCGAGACGGTGCCGCGACGGGCGCCGCCGTCGGTCGCGTGCAGGGTGAAACGGAAGGTCCTGTCCATGCCCGCCTCCTAGCGCGAACGCGGCGAAGCGCAAGCGGCTTCGGGGCTGCCAGCGCGTTGACCGGCCGGTAACCCGGTCCGGC
>JBGAOK010000124.1:0-8057 GCA_044221805.1 Meridianimarinicoccus sp. | reverse complement strand
GGGGCAGGCGATGAACCGGGCGCTGTTCAGTGCCTTCGACACGCTGTTCGTCGAGACGTCCTACGAGACCGGCGAGGCGCTGGGGGCGCTGGATCGGCTCGGAAGACCTTTAGCGCCGGATTCGCCGCGCCAAGGGGTCCGGCGCAAATCCGCAACCGGACGGGGCGCGAAGCGGCTTGACTTCCGGGGGTGTTTCGACCATACGGCACGCTCCGGCCAGACCGCATGAGAAACGACGCCGAAAGGCGCGCTGTCCGAAGGCAGGCCGACATCCGGGAGGGATCCCGGTCCGGAGGCCGCAACGCCGCCATGCGCGGGGCCACAGGGCGCGGTGACAAGGAAACGACACATGTTTGCGGTAATCAAGACCGGCGGCAAGCAGTACAAGGTGCGCAGCGGCGATGTCCTGCGCATCGAGAAGCTGGAAGTTGCGGCGGGTGACAAGATTCAGTTCGGCGAAGTGCTGATGCTGGGCGGCGATGCCCCGGTGATCGGCAATCCGCTGGTGGCGGGCGCCTCGGTCGAGGCCGAGGTGATCGACCAGGTGAAGGCCGACAAGGTCATCACCTTCCACAAGCGCCGCCGGAAGCACAGCTCGAAGCGGACCCGGGGCCACCGGCAGAAGCTGACGCTGGTCCGGGTGACCGGCATCGCGGGTGCAGGCAGCGTCGCCGCGGCGGCTGCGGCCGAGCCGGTTCCGGCCGAGTAAGAGGAGCGCGAAGAGATGGCACACAAGAAAGCAGGCGGTTCGTCCCGCAACGGTCGCGACTCTGCCGGCCGGCGCCTTGGCGTGAAGAAGTTCGGCGGCGAAGCCGTCATCCCGGGCAACATCCTCGTCCGCCAGCGCGGCACGAAGTGGTGGCCGGGGGTGAACGTGGGCATGGGCAAGGATCACACCCTGTTCGCCACCGCCGAGGGTCAGGTGACCTTCCGGACCGGCCTGAATGGCCGCACCTTTATCTCGGTCCTGCCGGCCGCCGAAGCCGCCGAGTAACCGGATCGCCCGTGCAACGGGTCCGGGGGATCGGCGGAACCGCCGGTCCCCCGCCGCGTTTCGAGGCCGGGACAAAGCATTGACCGGCCGGCATCCGGCGTTCGGATCACCGGTAATTAACCGCGTTGGATGAAGGGTCTCGGGCGTCTTGAGTGCCTGGGGCAGGATCACCATCTGACCGTATCGGGTCAGCGGATGCCGTTCCCGGATCCCCGCGCCGCGCGGCCTGCGCTTTGGGAGGAAGTGCATGATACAGGACACCATCGTCGAGCAAGCGACGGTCCAGAGCGACAGGCTTCTGCTGCGACCGCTGCGCCGGTCGGACGAAGGGCTTCTGAGCCTCTATGCCAGCGACGAGCGGGTGGCGCGCAACACCCGGTCCATCCCCCATCCCCTGCCGCCCGGTGCGGCCGAGGCCTTCATCGCCCGGGCCCAGTCGCCGCAGCGGCGCGAGGATGTCTGGGCGATGGACGGCAAGGCGGCCGGGCTGACCGAGCTTCTGGGCGTCATCTCGCTGGAGCGGCTGAGCCCCGAGCGGTCCGAGATCCGCTACTGGGTGGCGCCGGCCTTCTGGAATACCGGCTTCGCCAGCGAGGCGGTCCATTCGCTGCTCGACGCCAATCCGCAGGGTGTGAAGACGGTCTTCGCCGAGGTGTTCCAGTCGAACCCGGTTTCGGCCCGGGTGCTGACCAATGCGGGCTTCGACTATATCGGCGATGCCGAGGCCTTCTCGGTGGCGCAGAACCGCGCCGTTCCCACCTGGACCTATCTGCGCAAGCTGGCCTGAGTTCGGGGCGGGCAGGGGCGCTGCCCCTCTGCGGCGCCGGTGGCGCCGCATTCACCCCGGAGTATTTGTGCCAAGAAGAAGGCCGGGGCGCAGGCTGTCCCCGGGCGCGCGTGCGGCCTTGAGTGGTGGTGCGTTTGGCAGTATCGGGGGCGTTCAATTGTCCAGGGCGTGCGTCCGATGAAATTCCTCGATCTTGCGAAGGTCTATGTCCGCTCGGGCAGCGGCGGGAACGGCGCGGTCAGTTTCCGGCGCGAGAAGTTCGTCGAATTCGGCGGCCCCGACGGCGGCGATGGCGGCCGCGGCGGCGATGTGGTGATCGAGGCGGTCGAAGGCCTGAACACGCTGATCGACTTCCGCTATCAGCAGCATTTCTTTGCCCAGAACGGGCAGGGCGGCATGGGTCGCCAGCGCACCGGCAAGGATGGCGAGGACATTCTTCTGCGGGTGCCGGTGGGCACCGAGATCCTCGACGAGGACGAGGAGACGGTGATCGCCGACATGACCCGGCTGGGTCAGCGCGTGGTGCTGGCCAAGGGCGGCAATGGCGGCTGGGGCAACCTGCAGTTCAAGAGCGCCACCAACCAGGCGCCGCACCGGGCCAACCCCGGCCAGCCGGGGGTCGAGCGCACCATCTGGCTGCGCCTGAAGCTGATCGCCGATGCGGGTCTGGTGGGGCTGCCCAATGCCGGCAAGTCGACCTTCCTGGCGGCGACCTCGAATGCGCGGCCGAAGATCGCGGATTATCCCTTCACCACGCTGCACCCGAACCTGGGCGTGGTCGGCGTCGACGGGGTCGAATTCGTGCTGGCCGACATTCCCGGCCTGATCGAGGGCGCCCATGAGGGCCATGGGCTGGGCGACCGGTTTCTCGGCCATATCGAGCGCTGTGCGGTGCTGCTGCATCTGGTGGACGGCACCTCGGACAGCATCGCCGAGGATTACGCCACCATCATCGACGAGCTGGAGGCCTATGGCGAGGGGCTGGCCGAGAAGCCGCGGATCACCGCCCTGAGCAAGATCGACGCGCTGGAGCCCGAGGTGCTGGCCGAGGCGAAGGCGGCGCTCGAGGAAGCCTCGGGCGGCCGGGTGTTCCTGGTCTCGGGGGTCAGCGGTGAGGGGCTGACAATCATCCTGCGCGCGCTGAGGGCCGAGATCGACGACGACCGGCTGCGCCACCGCCGCGAGGAGGCGGAGAAGAACCGATGGCAGCCGTGAGCGGGGCAGACCTGACCGCGCACGCCGTGCGCCCCGCCCTGGGCGAGGCGCGGCGGCTGGTGGTCAAGATCGGCTCGGCCCTGCTGGTCGACCGCGACAGAGGCCTGCGGGAGGCCTGGCTGGACGGGCTGGCCCGGGATGTGGCCGCGATCCGCGCCCGCGGCGTTGACGTGATCGTGGTCTCGTCAGGGTCGATCGCGCTGGGGCGGCGGGTGCTGGGCCTGCCCGACGGACCCTTGGCCCTGGAACAGTCCCAGGCCGCCGCGGCGGTCGGGCAGATCCGGCTGGCGCGGGCCTATGAGCTGGCGCTCCGGCCGCACGGGATCATCACCGGGCAGGTGCTGGTGACGCTGGAGGACAGCGCCGACCGCCGCCGCTATCTGAACAGCCGGGCGACGCTGAACCAGATTCTGGGCTTCGGCGTGGTGCCGATCGTGAACGAGAACGACACCATCGCCACGGACGAGATCCGCTTCGGCGACAACGACCGGCTGGCGGCGCAGGTGGCGGCGACGGTGGGCGCGGACCAGCTGGCGCTGCTGAGCGACGTGGACGGGCTTTACACCGCGAACCCGAACCTCGACCCGGCGGCGCGGCGGTTCGACGTGGTCACCGCGATCACGCCGGAGATCGAAGCGATGGCCGGCGAGGGCGTGTCGGGGCTGTCGCGCGGGGGGATGATCACCAAGCTGATGGCGGCGAAGATGGCCACCGCGGCGGGCTGCGCCATGGTGATCTCGAAGGGGGCCGGCGATCGGCCGCTGACGGCGCTGGAGAACGGCGCGCCCTGCACCTGGTTCCTGGCCGAGACCGACCCGCAGGCGGCGCGCAAGCGCTGGATCGCCGGGATGAAGCCGCGCGGGATCGTGGTGGTCGATGCCGGTGCGGCGGCGGCGCTGGCGCAGGGCAAGTCGCTGCTGCCCGCGGGCGTGACCGCGGTCACGGGGAATTTCGGGCGCGGCGATCCGGTGGCGATCGTCGATGGCGACGGGCAGGTTCTGGGCAAGGGCCTCGCGCGCTATACCGGCGAGGAGGCGCGGCTGATCCGCGGCCGGCAGAGCCGCGAGATCGAGGCGCTGCTGGGCAATCCGGGCCGGGCGGCGCTGGTCCACCGCGACGACATGGTGCTGTGACGGCCGCGCAGATGGAACCGGGGAAGGGGCTGGCGATGAAGGATCTGAACGACATTCCCGCCGTGATGGCCGAGATCGGCGCCCGGGCACGGGCCGCGGCGGCCGAGCTGGCGGTGGCCGATGCGGCGACCAAGACCCGGGCGCTGGAAGCGGCGGCCGGGCGGATCGAGGCGGGCGTGCCGGCGATCCTCGCGGCCAATGGGCGAGACATGGCGTATGGCCGCGACAAGGGCCTGTCGGCGGCGATGCTGGACCGGCTGGAACTGACCCCCGCGCGCATCGCCGGGATCGTCGCCGGCCTGCGGGCGGTGGCGGCGCAGGCCGATCCGGTTGGCGAGGTGATCGCCGAATGGGACCGGCCGAACGGGCTGCACATCCGCCGGGTCAGGACGCCGCTGGGCGTGGTCGGCGTGATCTATGAAAGCCGGCCCAACGTCACGGTGGATGCCGGCGCGCTCTGCCTGAAGGCGGGGAATGCGGTGATCCTGCGCGGCGGGTCGGAGAGCTTCCATTCCTCGGGCGCGCTCCATGCCTGCATGGTCGAGGGGCTGGTGGCCGCGGGCCTGCCTGCCGACGCGATCCAGCTGGTGCCGACCCGGGACCGCGCCGCGGTCAGCGAGATGCTGGCGATGACGCAGGCGATCGACGTGATCGTGCCCCGCGGCGGCAAGGGGCTGGTCGGACTCGTCCAGCGCGAGGCGCGGGTGCCGGTCTTCGCGCATCTGGAAGGCATCTGCCACATCTATATCGACAAGGCCGCCGACACCGCGATGGCGCGCCGGGTGATCCTGAACGCCAAGACCCGCCGGCCGGGGATCTGCGGCGCGGTGGAATGCCTGCTGGTGGACCGGGCCTATTTCGAGGCCGATGGCGCGCCGTTCCTGGCCGATCTGGTGGCAGCCGGGGTCGAGGTCCGGGCCGAGGGCGACCTGCTGTCGGTGCCCGGCACTGTGCCCGCGACCGAGACGGATTTCGGCCACGAGTTCCTGGACCTGATCGTCGCGGCGCGGATCGTCGACGGGGTGGAGGGCGCGATCGACCATATCCGCCGCTATGGCTCGAACCACACCGACTGCATCCTGACCGAGGACGACGGCGCGGTGGCCGAGTTCTTCGCCCGGATCGACAGCGCGATCCTGATGCACAATGCCTCGACCCAGTTCGCCGACGGCGGCGAGTTCGGCATGGGCGCCGAGATCGGCATCGCCACCGGCAAGATGCATGCCCGCGGCCCGGTCGGGCGCCGAGCAGCTGACCAGCTTCAAGTATCTGGTCGACGGCAACGGCGCGATCCGGGCCTGAGCCCGGCGTCCCGGTCAGAACGATGCGATCTCGGTCTGAACCGATGCCGATCATGCGGGCGCAGATCCGGGGCCTGGATCGGCGCCAGCGCGAACTGGATCGTGTCGGGCGTGACCTCTGCCCAGGCCTCGTTGCGCAGCAGGTCCAGATTCCGGCACGATGCGCAGGCGAGCGGCGATCCCCCGGAACCGCCCAGCACAGCGCCGTCATGACTGACGGTGATCCGCCCGCCTTGCGGCATCGCGCTTTCCAGGCACTGGATCAGCAGGAAGAGCAGCTTCGCCTCGGGCCGGCGCACCTCGCCGCGGGGTTCCCATTCACCCCGAAGGCGGCCGGCGCCGTAGACGTCGCGCAGGATCTCGGCCGCCTCGGCCCCGGTGACGTTCTGGCCTTTCCGGCGCCGAAGGCGACGCGATAGTAGAACCGGATCCGCGCCTGGGCATTGGTCACGCTTTCGGAGATCAGCGCCATCTCCGGGCCGGCCCCGGCGCCGGACAGGCCGATCAGTTCGATGCCGTTGCCGATGGCCCCGATCGGGCTGATAAGGTCGTGACAGATTCGGCTTCCGATCAGGGCAACGAGATCGCTGGATCGCACGTTCATGCCGGGGTCCTGCTGAGGCTGCGGCCGGTTGCTGCTGGCGTCAGGAGGTGCAGATGATCTTCCGTTGCTGGAACCGGGGATGCTGGTCCGGAACCCGGCCTGCCCCGACTGGGGGCTGGGACAGGTCCAGTCCAATGCCGGGGGGAAAATCACCGTGAATTTTCAGCATGCCGGTAAGGTGGTGATCGATGCGCAGGTTGTTCAACTCGAGATAGATTCATTTGAATGAACCTAATGCAGATCAAGAGTTAAACGAAGCGTAAAGTGGTCAACCGCCGCGTGTGCGACGTCGACCACAGCTTGCATTTCCGCAACCCGGTTCCTATGACGCCGGGAAAGTCAGCGTAGACCGGGGCGCTGATGCAGGCTCCCGACAGACCCTTCGAAGGTCAGGCTGGCTGGACGAACGCGATCTCCTGGGAGCGCAGCGCCTGCGCTACCGGGTCTTCGTCGAGGAACTGGGCGGCGACGGCGCTGGTGGACCAACGCAGCCGGCTGGAACGTGACGCCCATGACCCTTTCTACGACCACATGATCCTCGTCGATCCGGCGCGCGACGATGGCGGCATCGACCATCGTCGGCGTCTACCGCCTGCTTCCGGGCGAACGCGCGCGGCGGCAGGGGGATTCTACACCGCGGGCGAGTACGACCTCACCCCGCTGCTGGACAGCGGACGGAAGCTGCTGGAACTGGGGCGGTCCTGCCTCAGGGCCGAGCGCGGCGTGGCGATGTTTCACCTGAACAGGTTAGCCGACTACCGCGCTGAGCCACGGGATCGAGATCCTGTTCGGCGTCGCCAGTTTCCACGGCACCGATGTGGACGATCTGGCGGCGCCGCTGGCGCTGCTGCACCACCGGCACATGGCGCCCCCGGACCTGCGTGTGCGGGCGCTGCCCGAGCATTACCTGGATCTGAACCTGCGGCCCGAATCCGCCATCGACAAGGTGGCGGCGATGAAGGCGGTGCCGGCGCTGATCAAGGCCTATCTGCGGCTGGGCGGCTTCATCGGCGAGGGCGGCTTTGTCGACCATGCCTTCAACACCATCGATGTCTGCCTGGTGCTGGACATGGCGCGGCTGAATGCCCGCCAGCGGGCGATCTACACCCGGGGGATCGAGGCGTGAGCGCGACCTGGCAGGGCGAGGCGCCCCCGGCGATGCCGCCGCTGACGCTTCCGGGCCGGATCCGCATCGCGGTGAAAGGCACTCTGCTGGGCCTTGTCACCTTCGGCGGGCTGGGGCTTCTGCTGCTGCTCCGGCTGCTCGAGTTGCCGCTCTGCGGCCTGCGCCGGCCGGTCACGCCCTGGATCACCCAGTTCGTCTGCCGCAGCGCCTTCCGGATCATCGGCATGGGTTTCGTGTCGACCGGCGTGCCCATGCGCAGCCATGGCGCGGTGGTGGCCAACCACGGGTCGTGGCTGGACATCTTCGCGCTGAACGCGCGCAAGCGGATCTATTACGTCGCCAAGGCCGAGGTCGCCGGCTGGGCCGGGATCGGCTGGCTGGCCCGGGCCACCGGCACCGTCTTCATCAACCGCGACCCGCGCGAGGCGGTGGCGCAACGGGCGCTGTTCATCGCCCGGCTGAAGGCGGGGCACAAGCTGCTGTTCTTCCCCGAAGGCACCAGCACCGACGGGCGCCGGGTGCTGCCGTTCAAGCCGACGCTGTTTGCCGCCTTCTATGACCCGGAACTGAAGGACGAGATCTGGGTGCAGCCGGTCAGCGTGGCCTATACCGCGCCGGCGGGGCAAGATCCGCGCTTCTATGGCTGGTGGGGCGGCATGGATTTCGCGCCGCATCTGCTGAAGGTGCTGGCGGCACCGCGCCACGGGCGGGTGACGGTGATCTATCACCCGCCGCTGAAGGTGTCGGATTTTCCCGGGCGCAAGGACCTTGCCGCACGGTCCGAGGCGATGGTCCGCGCCGGGGTCGAGCCCTTGCTGGCGGCGCCCTGAGCCGCCGGCAGGGGCCGAAGGTTCAGCCCATTTCCGCGTCCTGCGCCTTCAGCGCCGCGGCCGGATT
>JBGAOK010000123.1:0-8131 GCA_044221805.1 Meridianimarinicoccus sp. | reverse complement strand
CAGATCCTCGATCCCTGACCGGATCGGACGTCCTCGATCCGTGAAGGATCGGAAGTTCCTCGATCACCCAACGGATCCGTGCCCGCGCGTCAGCGTGCGGGCACATCGCCGGCGGATGCCCCATTCCCGCCGCAGTCGTGACCTCGCCCCGTTCAGGAGCCAAGATCTCATGTCCGACGCCACCTCTCTCCACGCATCGCAGAAACGCAGCCTGCTCCAGACGCTGGAAATCGACACCCGTCTTCTCGGGATGGTCGGTGCCTTCGCCGTCGTCTGCATCATCTTCAACGTCATCACCGGCGGCCAGTTCCTGACCCCGCGCAACATCTTCAACCTGACGATCCAGACCGTCTCGGTGGCGATCATGGCCACCGGCATGGTCTTCGTGATCGTGACCCGGCACATCGACCTCTCGGTCGGCTCGGTGCTGGCGACCTGCTCGGCGGTGATGGCGATCACCCAGACCCAGATCCTGCCGCAGAGCTTCGGACTCGGCCTCGGCAACCCGCTGATCCCCTGGATCGCGATCCTGGCCGGCATCGTGGTCGGCGCGCTGATCGGCGGCTTCCATGGCTATCTGGTCGGCTATCTCGGCATCCCGGCCTTCATCGTGACCCTGGGCGGCCTGCTGGTGTGGCGCAACGTGGCCTGGTACATCACCTCGGGGCAGACCATCGGCCCGCTCGACCCGACCTTCCTGATGTTCGGCGGCATCGGCGGCACCCTGGGCGCCTTCTGGTCCTGGATCGTCGCCGCGATTGCCGCGCTGGTGGCGATCGCCGCCCAGTGGATGGCCCGGTCCAACAAGATCGCCCATGAACAGCCGGTCAAGCCCGGCTGGGCCGAGATGGTGATGAGCGCAGTGACGGCCATCGTCATCTTCGGCTTCGTCGCCACACTGAACGCCTATGAGATCCCGGCCCGCGTCCTTGAACGCGCCTATCAGGCCCGGGGCGAGACCATGCCGGAAGGCGTCACCGCAGCCTATGGCCTGCCGATCTCGGTCCTGCTGCTGATTGCCATCGCCGTCGCCATGACCATCATCGCCACCCGCACCCGGCTGGGGCGCTATATCTACGCCGCCGGCGGCAACCCCGACGCGGCCGAGCTTTCGGGCATCAACACCCGGCTGCTGACCGTGAAGATCTTCGTCATGATGGGCATCCTCTGCGCCCTGTCGGCGGTGGTCGCCTCGGCCCGGCTGTCGTTCCACTCGAACGACATCGGCACGCTGGACGAATTGCGGGTCATCGCCGCGGCGGTGATCGGCGGCACGGCCCTGTCGGGCGGGCTCGGCACGATCCACGGCGCCATCCTGGGCGCGCTGATCATGCAGTCGCTGCAGTCCGGCATGGCGATGGTCGGCGTCGATGCGCCGTTCCAGAACATTGTCGTCGGTATCGTTCTCGTGATCGCCGTCCTCGTGGACATCCTCTATCGCAAGCGCACCGGAGAGCTGTGATGACCCCACTTGTGGAAATGAAGGACATCTCGATCGCCTTCGGCGGCGTCCAGGCGGTGGACAAGGTGTCGATCGACCTCTACGCGGGCGAGGTCGTGGGATTGCTGGGCCATAACGGGGCCGGCAAGTCGACCCTGATCAAATGCCTCTCGGGCGCCTACAAGGCCGACTCGGGCGAGATCCGGATCAACGGCAACCCGGTAACGATCGCCTCGCCCCGGGACGCCCGCGAGCAGAACATCGAGACGATCTACCAGACCCTTGCGCTGGCCGACAACCTCGATGCCCCGGCGAACCTGTTCCTCGGGCGCGAGATCGTCACCGGCACCGGCATGCTCAACGATGCCAAGATGGAGGCCGAGACGCGCAAGATCATGGCGCGGCTCAACCCCAACTTCCGCAAGCTCAAGGCGCCGGTGAAGGCGCTGTCGGGTGGCCAGCGGCAGTCGGTCGCCATCGCGCGCGCGGTCTACTTCAACGCCAAGATCCTGATCATGGACGAACCCACCGCGGCGCTCGGCGTGCACGAGACCCAGATGGTCTGCGACCTGATCCTGGAACTGAAGGCGCAGGGTCTGGGGATCTTCCTGATCTCCCACGACACGCGCCAGATGATGTCGCTCTGCGACCGGGTCTCGGTGATGAAGAACGGCAAGCTGATCGACACCGTCCGGGTCGAGCATGTCACCGAGGACGACATCCTCGGCATGATCATCATGGGCAAGAAGCCCGCCGTGGCCGCCTGATGTACCTCGGCATCGATCTCGGCACCTCGGGCGTCAAGGCGCTGCTCATCGACGATGCCCAGCGGCTCGTCGACGAGGCGCACGCCCCGCTCGAGGTGCAGCGGCCGCATCCCGGCTGGTCGGAACAACGCCCGGCCGACTGGGTCGCCGCGGTCTCGGCCTGCCTCGACGCGCTGGCCGCGCGTCGGTCCCTCGGCATGGTCCGGGGGATCGGCCTCAGCGGCCACATGCACGGCGCGACGCTGCTGGACCGGGCCGACAACGTGCTGCGCCCCTGCATCCTGTGGAACGACACCCGCGCCCATGCGGAAGCCGCGGCGCTGGACGCCGACCCCGACTTCCGCCGCATCTCGGGCAACATCGTCTTCCCCGGCTTCACCGCGCCGAAACTCGTCTGGGTCGCGGCGCACGAGCCCGAGATCTTCGCCCGCGTGGCGAAGGTCCTGCTGCCCAAGGACTACCTGCGGCTGTGGCTGACCGGCGAGGCGGTGTCGGAGCCCTCGGACGCGGCCGGCACCAGCTGGCTCGACACCGGCGCGCGGGACTGGTCGGACACGCTGCTGGCCAAGACCGGCCTCGGCCGCGACCAGATGCCGGCGCTGGTGGAAGGCTCGGCCGTCTCGGGCCGGATCCGGGCCGAGATCGCCGGCCGCTGGGGCCTTGACGCGGGCGTGGTGGTGGCCGGCGGCGGCGGCGACAACGCGGCTTCCGCCATCGGCGTCGGCGCGGTTGCGCCGGGCCGCGCCTTCGTCTCGCTGGGCACCTCCGGCGTGCTCTTCGCCGCGACGGG
Source organism: Meridianimarinicoccus sp. (assembly GCA_044221805.1). Classification (GTDB taxonomy): domain Bacteria; phylum Pseudomonadota; class Alphaproteobacteria; order Rhodobacterales; family Rhodobacteraceae; genus Meridianimarinicoccus. The sequence goes on along the minus strand of JBGAOK010000123.1, from coordinate 5,133 downwards.
AAGCTACAGCCCCGATGCGGCCAGTTCGGTCCATACCTTCTGCCACGCCGTCCCCGCCACCTGGCACCAGATGGGAGTGGTCCTCTCGGCCGCCGACAGCCTGAGCTGGTACGCGCGCCTCGTCGGCCGGACCCCGGCCGAGCTGACCGCCGATCTTGGCCCGCTGCAGGCGCCGGGCCGGGCGCTGTTCCTGCCCTATCTCGGCGGCGAACGCACGCCCCACAACGACGCCCGCGTCCGCGGCGCCCTGATCGGGCTGGAGCACGGCACCGACACCGCGGCGGGCACCCGCGCGGTGCTGGAAGGCGTCACCTTCGCGCTCCGCGACAGTCTCGATGCGCTGGCGGCCACCGGCACGCGCATCGACAGCCTGATCGCCGTGGGCGGCGGCAGCCGGTCGGACTATTGGCTGGCCGCCATCGCCACCGCCTTCGGCATCCCGGTCGAGGTGCCCCAGTCCGGCGATTTCGGCGCCGCCTTCGGCGCGGCCCGGCTTGGCCTGATGGCCGCGACCGGCGCCGGGGCCGAGATCGCCACCGCCCCCACCATCGCCCGCAGCGTCGCCCCCGACCCGGGCCTCGCCCAAGCCTTCGCCGCGGCGCACGACCGCTACCGGCAGACCTATCAAGCCCTTAAGGATCTCTCATGACCGACTTCTTCGCCGGCATCGCCCCCGTGAAATACGAGGGGCCGGACAGCCGCACCGAACTGGCCTTCCGCCACTATGACCCGAACGAGATGGTCGGGGACAAGCGGATGGAGGACCACCTGCGCTTTGCCATCGCCTGGTGGCACAGCTTCGCCTGGCCGGGCGGCGACCCGTTCGGCGGCCAGACCTTCGAACGGCCCTGGTTCGGCGACGACATGGCCCATGCGAAGCTGAAGGCCGACGCCGCCTTCGAGATGTTCGCGATCCTCGGCCAGCCGTTCTTCTGCTTCCATGACGCCGACATCCGCCCCGAAGGCGCCAGCTTCGCCGAGAACACCGCGAACCTGGACGAGATGGTCGACTATATCGGCCAGAAGATGGAAGACGCCGGCACCCGGCTGCTCTGGGGCACTGCCAACCTGTTCTCGCACCGCCGCTACATGGCCGGGGCCGCGACCAATCCCGATCCCGACGTCTTCGCCTTCGCCGCCGCGACGGTGAAGACCTGCATGGACGCCACCCTGCGTCTGGGCGGCGAGAACTATGTCCTGTGGGGCGGGCGCGAGGGCTACGAGACGCTGCTGAACACCGACCTGAAGCGCGAGCGCCAGCAGGCCGGCCGGTTCCTGGCCATGGCGGTCGACTATGCCCAGAAGATCGGTTTCACCGGCACTATCCTGATCGAGCCGAAGCCGCAGGAACCGACCAAGCACCAGTACGACTATGACGTCGGCACGGTCTACGGCTTCCTGAAGGAATTCGGGCTCGAAGGCGTGGTGAAGATGAACATCGAACAGGGCCACGCGATCCTTGCCGGCCATTCGTTCGAGCACGAGCTGGCCCTGGCCGCGGCCTTCGGCATCCTCGGCTCGATCGACATGAACCGGAACGACTACCAGTCCGGCTGGGACACCGACCAGTTCCCGAACAACGTGCCGGAAGCGGCGCTGGCCTATTACGAGATCCTGAAGGCGGGCGGCTTCACCACCGGCGGCACCAACTTCGATTCCAAGATCCGCCGCCAGAGCCTCGACCCGCTGGACCTGATCGCGGCCCATGTGGGCGGCATGGACACCTGCGCCGCCGGGTTGAAGGCGGCCCACCGGATGCTGGCCGACGGCACGCTGGAGGCCATGCGCGCCGAACGCTATGCCGGCTGGGACAAGCCCGGGGCACAGGCGCTGCTGACCTCGGACCTGGCCACGATCGCCGGCCAGGTGCTGGCCAGCGGCCTGAACCCGCGCCCGGTCTCGGGCCGGCAGGAGCGGCTGGAAAACCTGGTCAACCGCTTCGTCTGAACCCGGCCGCATCGGACAAGCGACACCCCGGAACCCCTCCGGGCTGTCGCCGCGTGCGCGACCGGGCCCCGCAGCGCCCGTCGGTCAGGCAGACCTCGCGTACCAAGCCTCGACCGCCGGGAGGGCTCGGAGGCTGCGGGCCAGTGTCTTGAGCCTGGGGAACGGATCGAACAGGTCCGCCGGCACGTCGTCTAGCCCGCCACTGCTGATCCACCGCTCGGCCATGTAGAGCTTGATGTCGGCGACGCCCGGCTGCGCGCCGGCCAGGAACGGCCCCTCGCCGATCAGGCGCTCCACGCAGCGTCCCCAGTGCAGGATGTAGTCGCCCGCAAGCTCTTGCCGCGCGGCCGTCTTCTCGGCCGGGTCCTGGATGCGGAACGTGGGAGAGATCCGCTGCCGCAGGTCCTCGGCCGCATCCATCAGGGCATCGTGGCGTGCGGCCTCGAAGAGATCGTCGGGATAGAGCCCGTGCTGGCGGCCGATCAGCCGCAGAATCGCGTTCGACTGCGCGAATACCCCCTGCCCCGCCACTTCGAGAATGGGCACCGACCCGAACGGCAGGTCGGGCTTCATCGCGGCGAAGGCGGCGCGGGAGAGGCGGTTGTCATCGAACGGCACGCCCGCGATGGTCAGTGCCAGCCGCACTTCCTCGCCCCGGCTGCCAGCGAAATCGAAGTAGGTGAGTTTCAGGTCGGCCATCGGACACCCCAGGTCATCGGAACAGCGCCGCAGCGCTTCCTCTGACGGATGCATAGCCGCAAGCGCCGTCCCGCCGCCACAGGAATGCGGACCCGCGCTGCGTTGGTCCCGGGCGCGCGGGACCGGTCGCCGGCAGTCATCCGTCAGATGAAAGTCCGATGCAGTCCCGAAGCGTCACGGGGCGGCGCGCGCCCCGACGTCTCACGCCCGTTCGGAATATTCCATGGTTTCGGTGTTGACGACGATGTCCTCGTCCTGCCCCACGAAGGGCGGCACCATGACCTTCACGCCATTGTCCAGGATCGCCGGCTTGAAGCTGTTCGCGGCGGTCTGGCCCTTCACCACAGGCTCGGTCTCGACGATCTTGCACACGACCTTCTGTGGCAGCGTCGCGTTCAGCGCCTCGCTGTCATAGAACTCGACCAGGATGGTCATGCCGTCCTGCAGGAACGGCCGGCGCTCGCCCAGGATGTCGGCGGGCAGCTCGATCTGCTCGTAGGTCTCGGCATCCATGAACACCAGCTTGCCGTCGGTCTCGTACAGGAACTGCTGGTCCTTCTGCTCGAGCCGGACCCGCTCCACCTTGTCGGCCGAGCGGAAGCGCTCGTTCAGCTTGCTCCCGTTGCGCAGGTTGCGCAACTCGACCTGCGCGAACGCTCCGCCCTTGCCGGGCTTGACATGGTCGACCTTGACCGCAGCCCAAAGACCGCCGTTGTGCTCCAGCACGTTTCCGGGCCGAATCTCGTTTCCGTTGATCTTCGCCATCACGCCCTCGTGCATCAGGTTGACTGGATCGGATGCGCCCATATATCCGCGCGACCTAGGGGCCGCAAGCTGAGCCGAAACGCCGCGAACGATGCACTGTCATGCTTCTGATGCATAGCTGTCATGCGGAATGCGCAATATCGAATCGGCATCCAGTGTGCTTAATCCCCCTACTCCCGAAGATGCAAGAGCAAGAATAAAGGAACCCTCATGGGCGAATATGTTGACGCCACGGCCTTCAACTACGAGCAGGGCTCTCGTGCGCGGAAGTTGTTCGCTGCCGTTGTGCTGGCGGCACTTGATGATGCGATCGCGGACGACAAGAAATATGGCAACGGTCCCGAGCAGATCGCCCGTTGGGCACGGTCGCGGGACGGGCGCGAGGTGCTGACCTGCGCCGGCGTCGACCCGAACGAACGGGTCGTGCAGGGCCTGATGGAATTCGTCGGCCGCGGCGTGCGGACCTCGGTGGCGCTGTCGCGCGAGGAAAGCGAACGTCGCAACGCCGAGATCGAGGCCGAGGCCGCCTGAGACGCGCCCAGCCGGGGTCCGGCCCGGTCCCCTGCCGAGGTTATCGAACGCGCGCCCGACCGGCGCGCGTTCTGGTCTGAACCGGGGCGCGGCGCCGCCCGACGTGGACAGCGAGGCAAGCTCCGTGACCCGCACCACCCGGGCGATCATGATCCAGGGCACCGGATCGAATGTCGGGAAAAGCCTGATCGTCGCCGGGCTCGCCCGCGCCTTCACGGACCGCGGGCTGCGGGTGGCGCCGTTCAAGCCGCAGAACATGTCGAACAACGCGGCGGTCACCGCCGACGGGGGCGAGATCGGCCGCGCCCAGGCGCTGCAGGCCCGCGCCGCGCGGCGCCCGGCGCTGGTCGACATGAACCCGGTGCTGCTGAAGCCCGAGACCGACCGGGGCGCGCAGGTGATCGTCCAGGGCCGACGCCTTGGCACGATGAAGGCGCGGGACTATGGCACGGCCAAGCCGTCACTGCTGCCGGCGGTGCTGCAGAGCTTCCACCGACTGGCCCGGACAGCGGATCTGGTTCTGGTCGAGGGCGCCGGCAGCCCGGCCGAGATCAACCTGCGGTCGGGCGACATCGCCAACATGGGCTTCGCCGAGGCCGCCGGCGTGCCGGTCGTGCTGGTGGGCGACATCGACCGGGGCGGCGTCATCGCCCAGGTGGTGGGCACCCATGCGGTCCTGCCCACGGCCGACCGGGACCGCATCCGCGCCTTCGCCATCAACCGTTTTCGGGGCGATCCGTCGCTGTTCGACGACGGGCTGGCCGAGATCGTCGCCCGCACCGGCTGGCCGTCGCTGGGGGTGATCCCGTGGTTCGACGGGGCCTGGAGGCTGCCGGCGGAAGACATCCTCGACATCCGCAGTCATGGCGGCGACGGGCTGAAGGTGGCGGTGCCCCGGCTGCGCCGGATCGCCAATTTCGATGACCTCGACCCGCTGAACGCCGACCCTTCGGTGGCGGTCGAGGTGGTGCCCCCCGGCCGCCCCCTGCCCGCCGACGCCGATCTGGTGCTGATCCCGGGCAGCAAGGCGACCATCGCCGACCTGGAGGATTTCCGCGCCCAGGGCTGGGACATCGACCTTGCCGCCCATCTGCGCCGGGGGGGCCGGGTGCTGGGGATCTGCGGCGGCTACCAGATGCTCGGGCGCGAGATCGCCGACCCGGACGGGATCGAGGGCCCGCCCTCGCGGGT
>JBGAOK010000122.1:0-8839 GCA_044221805.1 Meridianimarinicoccus sp. | reverse complement strand
CACCGGACCGATTTCGCCCCGGCTGCGCCGGGGCCGCACCTCACTCCATTTTCAGCGCGCTGATGAAGGCTTCCTGCGGGATCTCGACCTTGCCGAATTGGCGCATCTTCTTCTTGCCGGCCTTCTGCTTCTCGAGCAGCTTCTTCTTCCGGGTCACGTCGCCGCCGTAGCACTTGGCGGTGACGTCCTTGCGGAGCGCCGAGAGGGTCTCGCGGGCGATGACCTTGCCGCCGATCGCCGCCTGGATCGGGATCTTGAACATGTGGCGGGGGATCAGGTCCTTGAGCTTCTCGCACATGGCGCGGCCGCGCATCTCGGCCCGGTCGCGGTGGACCATCATCGAGAGCGCGTCGACCGGCTCGTCGTTGACGAGGACCTGCATCTTCACGAGGTGATCCTCGCGGTAGCCTTCGAGCTGGTAGTCGAAGCTGGCGTAGCCCTTGGAGACCGATTTCAGCCGGTCGTAGAAGTCGAAGACCACCTCGTTCAGGGGCAGGTCATAGACCACCATGGCGCGGCTGCCAGCATAGGTGAGTTCCATCTGGATGCCGCGGCGATCCTGGCAGAGCTTGAGCACGTCGCCGAGATAGTCGTCGGGGACGAGGATCGTCGCCTTGATGCGCGGTTCCTCGATATGGTCCACATAGGTCAGGTCGGGCATGTCGGCGGGGTTGTGCAGCTCGCGCACGGTGCCGTCCTTCATGTGCAGCTTGTAGACCACGGAAGGCGCCGTGGTGATCAGGTCGATGTCGTATTCCCGTTCGATCCGGTCGCGGATGACCTCGAGATGCAGGAGGCCAAGGAAGCCGCAGCGGAAGCCGAAGCCGAGGGCGGCCGAGGTTTCCATCTCGTAGCTGAACGAGGCGTCGTTGAGGGCGAGCTTCTCGATCGCCGTGCGCAGGTCCTCGAATTCCGAGGCGTCGACCGGGAAGAGGCCGCAGAACACCACCGGGATCGACGGCTTGAAGCCGGGCAGGGCTTCGGCGCAGGGGCGGCGTTCATGGGTGATGGTGTCGCCGACCCGGGTGTCGCGCACCAGCTTGATCGAGGCGGTGAGGAAGCCGATCTCGCCGGGGCCAAGCTCGTCCACGTCGACCATGTCGGGGCGGTAGATGCCGACCCGGTCGACCTCGTAAAGCCCGCCGGTGCGCATCATCCGGATCCGGTCGCCCTTCTTCATCACCCCGTCGATGATGCGGACGATGACCACGACGCCCAGATAGCTGTCGTATTTCGAATCGACCAGCATGGCGCGGAGCGGCTTGGTGCGGTCGCCCTCGTGCGGGGCGGGCAGCCGGGTGACGATGGCCTCCAGCAGGTCGGGGATGCCGAGGCCGGTCTTGGCCGAGATCTCGACCGCGTCATGGGCCTCGATGCCGATGACGTCCTCGATCTGGGCGCGGACCCGGTCGGGCTCGGCGGCGGGCAGGTCGATCTTGTTCAGGACCGGGACGATCTCGTGGTTGGCCTCGATCGCCTGATAGACATTGGCCAGCGTCTGCGCCTCGACCCCCTGGGAGGCGTCGACCACCAGGAGCGAGCCCTCGACCGCGCGCATGGAGCGGGAGACCTCGTAGCCGAAGTCGACGTGGCCGGGGGTGTCGATCAGGTTCAGGATGTAGGTCTTGCCGTCCCGGGCGGGGTATTCGATGCGGACGGTGTTGGCCTTGATGGTGATGCCGCGCTCGCGCTCGATGTCCATGGAATCGAGCAGCTGCTCCTGCATGTCGCGGGCGGCGACGGTGCCGGTCATCTGGATCAGCCGGTCGGCCAGGGTGGATTTCCCGTGGTCGATATGGGCGACGATGGCGAAATTGCGGATCAGCGAAAGCTCGGTCATGGGGCCGGGATATGCGGGGGTTTCGCCCTGCCGTCAATGGGCGGCCGGGCCCCCGGCGGGGGGATCGCGCCCGGGCCGGCCGGTGTTGGCATCGCAGTCCGTGGCCTGCGGCCGCCCAGCTGCGGGCGCGGCCGGATGCCTCCGGCGGGAGTATTTGTGCCAAGAAGAAGGGCAGTCCGGACCCGGGTCGCCGGTCGCGCCGGGCGGCCGGTTCCACTGGTCCGCGGGGGCCAGGGCGGTTAAGCCCGGATCTGGCCGGATCGGGCGGCGTCAGGCCGGGTCAGACCGGGTCGGGGCAGGCCGGGGCGGGTCAGGCCGGGCGAGCCCTGATCTGGCTGGAACCGGTGCCGGGATCGGGCCGGATCGGGCGGCGTCAGGCCGGATCAGGTCGGATCGGGGCAGGCCGGGGCGGCGTCGGTTTTCGGGCAGGCGTCGGTGACGGGGGCCTCGGTGGGCAAGAGGCCGATCCAGGCCTCGACGGCCGGGTCGAACCTGGCCATGCGGGTGCCGCCCGAGAGCATCAGCGGGCGGCGGATCAGTGGATCGCCTGGCGCAGAGGGAGCGCCAGAGCGGCGGGTTCGGAGAGCGTGGCGGGGTCGATCTCGCCTGCCTTGATCCGGGGGGCGCTGGGATTGAACCATGCGGCCACCGGGCGGTCGCCGAAGAACGGGCGCAGGCTGTCCGGCGTCCAGGGCTCGGTGAGCAGGTTGCGGATGTCGAGGACATGGCCGGAGGCGGCCAGCAGTGGGTCTTCTGCCGGCCGTTCGAGATGCAGCCGGGCTTGGCGTAGAAGATCACCTCGGCCATCGGCTCAGGCCTTGCCGGCGGAGGGGGCCGCGGTGATCTGCACCGACTTGATCATGGCATGGACCGGGACGCCGGGGGCGAGGCTCAGCAGGTCGACCGCCAGCCAGGTCACCGTGGCGTGGAAGGTCTCGTCACTCGACAGGGTCACCGCGACCGGAGGCGAAGGGGCCGTCCAGTGCCGCGACCCCGGCCACCGTCCCGGCCAGCGCCGAGCGGATCGAGACCATGCCGGGCCGTCCGGTGGCCAGCGACACCGCCTCGGGCCGGATGGTCACGGTGACCGCCTGACCCGGCACCCCGAAACAGCCGGGCGCGACGATGCTGCCGGCCGGGTGGTCGATCAGGGTCAGGTGGTAGTCTTCGAGATGGTCGCGGATCCGGCCGGTGAGCCGGGTGGTGGTGGCGGGAAGGGTCCGGTTGGTCGCCATGGCAGGCCTCGCGCGCAGGCGGGGCGGCGGTGCCCCGCAGATACCAGGAGAGGGGCAGCACGCGCCGTGCCAGCGCCTGCGGGCCGAAGCGGCAGGCAGGCGGCGCCGAATTCCGCGACCGATGGTCGGTAACCCGACACCGCGGGCCGGCCGCCTGTCGGACAGCCGACACCCGATTGTCCGGCCCGCCCGTTCTGGCACCCTGTGCTGGCTGCCCGTGCGGTCCGCCCTTGCTGGCCGATTGTGCTGGCTGTGCTGGCCGCCCGTTCTGGCACCCTGTGCTGGCCGCCCATCCTGGCCGATTGTGCGGCCGGCGGCCGGCGCCTATCCTTCCGTCAGGTCCAGTTCTGGCGGGGAGGCTGGCATGAGGGACGTGGCGCGGCGGATCCGCATCAAGGGGCGCGTGCAGGGGGTGGGCTTCCGGGCCTGGACCCGGGCCGAGGCAGAGGCGCTGGGGCTGGCGGGCTGGGTCCGCAACGAGCCGGACGGCAGCGTGCTGGTGCTGGCGGCGGGGCCGGAGGCGCGGGTCAGCGAGCTGATCGCCGAGTTGCACCGCGGCCCGCCCGGTGCCCGGGTGCGCGAGGTCGAGGTGAGCCCGGCCGAGCCGCCGGCCGCCGGTCCGGAGGGGTTCCGCATCGCCCGCTGAGGGCAGAAGGAGAACGACGCCATGAGCGAGATCGACGCGGTGCGGGCGCTGCTGGGCGGACGGCCGCGGCCGGTGGGCTGGGCCGAGCGGCGGGCACGGATCGAGGAGGTGGCGGCGATCGACCCGCCGCCCGAGGGCGTGGTGTTCACCCCGGACACCATTGCCGGGTGCCCGGCGGAATGGTCCGCGGCGCCCGGGGCGGATGCGTCCCGGGTGCTGCTGTTCCTGCACGGGGGCGGCTATTGCTCGGGCTCGATCGTCAGCCACCGCAACATGGCCGGGTGGATTGCCCGGGTGGCGGGGATCCGGGTGCTGGCGTTGCAATACCGTCTGGCGCCCGAGCATCCGTTTCCGGCCGGGCTGGAGGATGCGCTGGCAGCGTTCCGGGCGCTGAGGGCCGGGGGGATCGCGGCCGAGCGGATCGCGGTCGGCGGCGACAGCGCCGGGGGCGGCCTGTCGCTGGCGCTGTGCCTGAGCCTGCGCGAGGCGGGCGAGGCGCTGCCGGCCTGCCTGTGGCTGGCCTCGCCCTGGGTCGATCTGGCGCTGACCGGGGCGAGCCTGGAGAGCCGCGACGCGGTCGACCCGCTGCTGCACCGGGAGTATCTGGACGGGCTGGCGGCGGCCTATGTGGCGGGGGGTGACCGGCGCGCGCCGCTGGTCTCGCCGCTCTACGCCGATCTGCGCGGGCTGCCGCCGGTGCTGATCCAGGTCGGGTCGAGCGAGACGCTGCTGGACGATGCGGTGCGGCTGGCGGGCGCGCTGGGGGCGGCCGAGGTGCCGGTGACGCTGGAGGTCTGGCCCGGGATGATCCACGCCTTCGTGCTGTGGGCGGCCCGGCTGGCCTCGGGGCGGGCCGCGGCGGCGCGGGCGGGGGCGTTCCTGCGCGCCGGGCTGGCCGGGGCGCCGGAGGGGCCGCGCCCCGACGCCGGCTGACCGGGGCGGCGCGGTCTATTCGGCGGCCTATTCCGCGGCCAGGGGTTCCGGGCTGCCGGCGGCGATGAAGCGGCGCCCGGCGTCGCCGGCGAGATAGCCGAGCCGACCGCCGGCGATGGTCGCCTCGATCCGCCTTGTGGCAATGTCGACCACCACGAGGTCGGCGCGCTTGCCCGGCGCGATCACGCCGCGGTCGGGCAGGCGCAGGATCCGGGCGGGGATCTCGGAGACCAGTCGCCACGCCTTTTCCAGCGGCATCACGCCCAGGTCGGCGAGGCGGAAGGCGGCGTGGAAGGGCGCCGCCGAGTCCCGCCCCGAGACCAGCCCGTCGCAGAGCCCGGCCTGCACCAGCGCGATCAGCCGGGGCGCCAGCGGCGTGGGGTCGCCGGCCAGCAGGCCGCCGGCCTCGGCCAGCACCGGATCGCCCACCGCATGGGCCGCCCCGGCCACCCGCGCCGTGCCGGGGTCGAGGCAGAGCCGGGCGCCGATCATGGAATGATGCTCGCGGGTCTCGGCGGTGGGATCGCCGGCCGAGCCATAGGCGACGCCCAGATCGTCGAAGGCCTCGGCCAGCCGGCAGAGGTGGCGGGGCACCGCGCGGGACCGCTGCAGCGCCTGGTCAAGCTCGGCGCCATAGGCCGCGGGGGTCAGGCCGGCGGCAAGGGCGCGGGCGGTGACGCCGGCCGGGTTGTGGCGGTTCAGGTCGCGCAGGGCCTCGCCGCGGTTGGTGAACACCACGAGGCCGACGTCGCTGGCGCGCACCAGCTCGATCAGCGCCTCGGTCGCCTCGGTCATCAGCGCTTCGGCCGCAACGGCGGGGCGCAGGTCGGTCAGGCTGCGGGCACGATAGCGACCGATCGCGGCGAGGCTTGCCGCCGCCGCCGCAGGGCCAAGGGCAGGCCCTTCCCAGGACCAGGGCACGGAGACCCAGCGGGTGGTGACGCCGTGGCAGGCGGCCTGGCTGTCCAGGAGGGCGACGGCGTCCTCGTCGGCAGGTGCGGGAACCGGAAGGGCGGCCTGCAGGTCGACGATGCCGGGCAGCAGCAGGTAGCCGGTCAGGTCCACCGCCGGCAGCGGCCCGGCGGTGAAGCGCCCGTCGGCCAGCGCCACGCTGCGGCGCTCAAGACGACCGTCGCGCAGCGCGAGGGCGCCGGTCAGTCGCATCGGGGGCAGGAAGGGGATCATCGGCTTGCCTGTATCGGACCCGATTGTGGTTCTTTGGGTTGACTGTGGATAAGGGACCGACGTGTCCGGGGTGTGACAAGATTTCGCTCTGAAGATGAAATCCGGCTGTAAACAAGGCCGAAACCGGTCATTCACCGCGCTGGCAGGCACGGCAAGGCTGGACCATCGGCGAGGTTGATCCCTACGGTAAGCCGGGGGCGGCGGCGAACCGCCCGGGCAGAGGGAACAGGCGGGCATGGCCGGACTGACGATCACCGTGGCGCAGCAGAAGGGCGGCAGCGGCAAGACCACCCTGGCGGTGAATCTGGCCATCGCGCTGATGGCACGCGGGCACAGCGTGGCGGTGCTGGACACCGACCCGCAGGGCTCGCTGGGACGCTGGTTCATGGAACGGCGCGAACGGATGGGCGGCGAGCCGGGGATCGGCTTTGCCACCGCCAGCGCCTGGGGCGTGTCCTATGAATGCGAGAAGCTGCTGAAGCAGCACGACTTCGTCATCATCGACACGCCGCCGAAGATCGACAGCGACCTGAAGCCGGCGCTGAGGGAAAGCAGCCTGGTGCTGGTGCCGGTGGCGACCAGCCATGTGGACCTGTGGGCGACCGAAGGCGTGCTGGAACTGGCGCAGCGGGTCGGCCGCCCGGTGCTGATGGTGCTGAACCGGGCGTCGGCGCGGGCGAAGCTGACCCAGGAGGTGCTCGGGCAGCTGGACGGGCTGCACGCGCCCCGGGCGCGCACCGTGCTGGGCAACCGGGTGATCTTCGCCGAGACTTTGGGCGAGGGGCTGGGCGTCGTCGAGAAGGACAAGGGCAGCGCGGCGGCGGCCGAGGTCGAGGCGCTGCTGGACGAGATCGGCGCGGTTCTGGACGCGCTGGGGTAGGGCCGCCCGGGAGCGACCGAGCAGTCCCGAGCCGCGCTGCGGCGCCCCGGCAGGTTGTGACGGATCCGCCGCTGGTTCCGGTCTGTGCTCGGACCCCGCGGCGGCCTGTCCTGCGGTCTGCAGGACCCGCCGGAGCGGGCCCCTCGGGATTGTCGGTCGCGCAGGATCGTTTCCTCAGGCCTTGCGGCGCGTCACCAGGCGCAGCGCGCCGAGACCTGCCACAATCAGCGGCAGTGTGGCCGGAACCGGGATGGTCGGCGTCACCGCGGAATCGACACCCAGCACGTCGAAGGCCCAGAAGTTGGTGCGGTTGTCCCGGGCGGCGTCACAAAACTGACCGTTCGAGCAGCCATAGGCGGCGGTGAAGAACGGGTTCGATTGCGTGAAGCCGTTCGAAAGCCGGCTTCCGGCGGCGAAGTTGGCGTATTGCGCGATGGTTGCCGTGTAGTCGCCGGCGGCAAGGTTGGTCAGGATCAGGTGGGTGTCAAAATACTGGCCGGTGACCGGATCGGCCGGCACGATTTCGGGGCCGTCATCGTATTGCTGGATCAGGTTTCCGGCGCTATCCCAAAGGGCCAGGATCGGGTCGAAGCCGCCCGCAGCAATCACCGTGCCGTCGGCCATCGTGCCGCCAGCATAGGAATAGCTGATCAGCGTGACGGTCGACAAGCTGCCGATCGTGAAGTTGAAGGCCTGGACATCGGCATCACCGGAGAACGTTCCGGTGAACGAGAAGTTCTGGGTGCCTGCATGCGCGGAAGCGGCGGCCGTGACAAGCAGAGCGGCCAGGGAAATCAGTCTCATGGTACAATCCTCAGCTAGGAAAAATGGCGCGCCACTAATACGTGGCGAAGAGACGATACCCGAAAAGAACCGTCATGGTTGTGAAAGATTTGAAACAAGGCCTTGAGCCGCGGGTTCCCGCGGGCGAGGACTTCCATGCGGCCGGGCTCGGGCGATCAGCGATCGCTGAAGCGATGGTCGAGGTGCGGCGAACCGACGGGGGCACGACCAGGCTGGCCCGGCCATCCCGGCGGCGCGCGGGGCCGTCGTGGTGCCGCAAGGGTCCGCAGGACGCCATCGATGCAGCCTCGCGCCGGCACGGCCCGGCGGCAGGGGGCGCAGGTGCACGTCAGTCGTTGCGCGCGATCAGCCAGTAGGTCACGCCGAAGGCCAGCCCGAGGGCGGCATAGGCGAAGAAATACATCGGCTCGAGCGCCTTGTCGTCCAGCGTGATGACCTTCCGCGCCACCGCCATGAGTGCGGTCGCGACCACCAGCTTCACATGGATCACATCCTTGGTGAGGTAGAGCGTGACGTTGGTGTAGATCTCGATGGCGATCAGCACGATCAGCGCGGTGCCGAAGATCGCCAGAAGGTCGCTGGCATTGATGATGAAATGCGGCGGTTCCATCAGCCGGATGACGATCGCATAGGCGGCGTCGCCGATGGCCAGAAGGATCACCAGCACCATCACCAGCGACATCAGCCGCACGCCCTGCCGGATGATCCGGTTGGAATAGCGGACGACCCAATCCTCGTGGTCCGGATCAAGCTCGTTATGGGGCTGCGTGTGGCCCTGTCCCTCGGTACTCATGCTGTCACCTGTCCCTGCCCGCTGTCAGGGCCGCATCATAGGGATCTGCGGGTCGGAATCCAGTTCGCCGGCGGCTGCAGGTCGGGGGTGTGCTGCCCGGCCGCAGGGTCAGAAGACCTGCTGGCGGGCGCGGGACAGGGCGAAGCCGTGGCCGTCCAGGTTGCGGCAGGTCAGGCCGGATTTCTCGGACAGGCAGGTGAAGCCGCCGAACCGCCCGGTGACGCCGTACTCGGCACGGTCGTGGCCGTTGCGGTCGCGCCGCAGCTCCTCGCAGATCATCTCGACCTGGCCGGTCTCGCGCATGAAGAAGGTATGACCCCAGTTCGACCAGCATCCGGCGGGCGCCGGGCGCGCCGGCGAGCCCGAGCGTTCGATGATCGTGCAGGTGAGGTCGGAGGAGTCCGCCTCGACGCCGGCAACGCACTGGATGTTCTCGGACGGGGTTTCGAAGGTGAAGACATCGGCGGCGGCGGCCACCGGCAGGGCGAGGCAGACGAGGCTGGCGGAAACCCGGATGCGGCGC
>JBGAOK010000011.1:0-52714 GCA_044221805.1 Meridianimarinicoccus sp. | reverse complement strand
CGGGGCGAGCCGACCCGGTTCAGGATCACCCCGGCGATCCGGACCGCCGGGTCGTAGCCGGCAAAGCCCGCCACCAGCGGCGCCACCGACTGGGCCATCTGGGCGCAATCCACCACCAGCACCACCGGCAGGCCCAGGTGCCGGGCCAGATCGGCGGTGGCGCCGCGGCCGTCGGGCGGGGCGCCGTCGAACAGGCCCATCGCCCCCTCGACCAGCAGCAGCCCCGGCCCGGCGGCCAGCGCCTGAAGGCGTGCCGGCGTCATCGCCCAGGCGTCGAGGTTGGTGCAGGGCAGGCCGCTGGCGGCGGCATGGTATTGGGGATCGATGTAGTCGGGCCCCGACTTCGCCCCCCGCACCGGCACACCGCGGTCGCGGAAGGCGCGCAACAGGCCCAGGGTCACCGTGGTCTTGCCGCTGCCGGACCGGGGCGCGGCCAGGATCAGGCCCCGCCCCCTGTCCGACCGGGCGGCCGCGCGCGGGACCGGCGCGGTCACGAGGCCTCGGCGGGCCGGCCGCGGTTCAGCGGATCAAGGCTGCGCGGCGCCCTGCCATCGGCCATGGCCTGCCAGTCCAGCACCTGCCGTAGCAGCACCGCGCGGCCTACACAGATCACCGCCGGCGGCTCAAGCCGCGAGGCGGCGATGTCAGCCTCGACCCGCGCGAGGGTCGTCTCCAGCACCGTCTGGGCGGGCAGGCTCGCCTCGGTCACCACCGCCACCGGGTCGGCGGGGTCGCGCCCGCCGGCGATCAGGCCGCCGGCGATCCGGCCGATATGCTTCATGCCCATGTAGATCACGATCACCTGCGCCGCCCGCGCCAGCGCCGCCCAGTCGATCGCCGAAGGCGTCTCGCCGGTCTGGTCATGGCCGGTGACGAAGGCGACGGTCTGGTTCACGTCGCGGTGGGTGACCGGAATGCCGGCATAGGCCAGCCCGCCGATCCCGGCGGTGATCCCGGGCACGATGCGGATCGGCACGCCCTGCTGGATCAGGGTCTGCGCCTCCTCGCCGCCGCGGCCGAAGACGAAGGGATCGCCGCCCTTCAGGCGCAGGACGCGCTTGCCGGCCCGGGCGAAGGCCACCAGCCGGAGCGAGATGTCCCGCTGGGCGGCCGACGGCTTGCCGCCGCGCTTGCCGGCATAGACGATCTCGGCCCCGGGCCGGGCCCAGTCCAGCAGGCGCGTGTTCACCAGCGCGTCGTAGACGATGACATCCGCCTGGCGCAGGGCGTTCAGCCCGTGCAGCGTCATCAGCCCCGGATCGCCCGGCCCCGCACCGCACAGCCACACCCAGCCCGGCCTGAGTTCGGGCCAGTCGCCGGCCGGCAGCCAGCCGGTGGGGTTGGGGGAGTCGGTCATCCCGCGCTTATGCCGCGCCGCGTCTCCGGGCAAAAGACCCCGAAGCCCGCAGCCCCTGCGGCCGCAGGGCGCGCCCCGGCGCCCGGGGCGTGAGGGGCGACAGTCCGGATCCCTTGCCAAACCCTTTCCCCTTCTTCTTGGCACAAATACTCCGGGGGATCGGGGGCGGAGCCCCCGATGGGCAGAGCCCCCGATGGGCGGAGCCCCCGGCGGGCAGAGTCCCCGATGGGCAGAGCCACGACGGACAAAGCCCCCTCGGACAGCCCCCCGGCAGCCCACAGGCAATCCCGTCGACGGTACCCGACCGACCGGCCGTCCGCCGGCCTCCGGCAGGCGATGGACCTGCCGCGCGGCCGGATCTATATCCCGGCGGGCGCGGCAGGACGCGACGGCGACGGGGAGAACGGGCGATGCCGCGGCAGAAGAAGGCGAAGCAGAGCAATCCCCTGCATCGCGCCGCGATCCTCGCGCTGATCCGGGCGCCGCTTCTGCTGCCCTACCGGCTGCGCCTCGATCTCGCCGCCGTCCTGATGGCCTGGGTCTTCGCGCCGATCGCGGGCTACCGTCGCCGGATCCGCGAGAACCTCGCCCTGGTCCGCCCCGACCTCCCCGCCGCCGAGGTCCGCCGGCTGCTGCGCGCGGTGCCGGCCAATACCGGGCGGATGCTCACCGAACTGGCCTCGGGCGACGACTTCCTGTCGATCGTCCGCACCACCCCGATGCAGGGGCCGGGCCTGCCCGCGCTCGACGAAGCCCGCGCCGCCGGCCGGCCCATCGTCATCGTCTCGGGCCATTTCGGCAATTTCGACGCCTGCCGCGCCGCGCTGGCGTTCCGCGGCCACCGGATCGGCGCGCTCTACCGTCCGGTGGACGATCCCGAGATCGACCGGCTGTTCCTCGACGCGCTGACCAAGGTGGCCGAGCCGGTCTTCCCGCGCGGCCGCCGCGGCCTTGGCGAGATGGTGCGCTTCCTGCGCCAGGGCAACGCGGTGGCGATCCTGCCCGACCAGTATGTCCATGGCGGCGCGCCGCTGACCTTCTTCGGCCATCAGGCGCGCAGCTCGCTGGCCGCGGCGGAACTGGCGCTGAAATACGGCGCGCTCCTGGTCCCGGTCTACGGCATCCGCCGCGGCCGCGGCTTCGAGATCATCGCCGAGGCGCCGATCCCCCACAGCGACGCCCTGACCATGGGCCAGGCGATCAACGATTCCCTCGAGGCGCGGGTGCGCGCCGACATGGACCAGTGGCTGTGGATTCACCGGCGCTGGAAGGCCGATCGCTAGGCGGGCGCCTCAGGGCAGCCGCGCCGCCGCCAGCATCGGCCCCGGCGCCTCGCCCCGGAAGCCCTGCACCAGCACCGCGCCCGGCGCGTCGCCGCTCAGCTCGGCCCGGATCTCGGCCGGCCCGGTCCCGTCCCAGTGGCCGAGATCGCGCCATTCCGACACCACGTTGACATAGTCCAGCACCTGCCCGGCATTCTCGCCGCGCTCGATGGTGACCTGCTCGTGGGGCCGGAACCGGGCCAGGATCACCTGCCCGCCGCCCGGCACCGGCCGCTCGGGCACGATCCGGATGGCGATCTCGCCCGGCGCCGCCACCAGCTCGATCCCCACCAGGTCCGCCGCCGCCGCCGCGCGCTCGATGGCGTCGGCCACCTTCATCGGCTTGGTGCCGGCGATGTCCCAGGTGCCGTCCACGATGATCTGCGGCGTGAAGATCATCGACCGCCCGGCGGCATGGGCATAACGCTTCTGGCGCTGGGTGAAGGCGGGCAGTGCGAAGGTGTCCGCCCAGCCGATATAGTCCCAGTAGTCCACATGCAGCGCCAGCGGCAGCACGTCCTCGCGGGTGGCCAGTTCGGCCAGCAGCGCATCCGCCGGCGGGCAGGCCGCGCAGCCCTGCGAGGTGAACAGCTCGACCACCACCGGATCCGCCCGTGCCTCGGTCGCGGCCCCCATCAGGATCCCCGTCACGGACGTGGCCGCGCCCAGGGTCAGGACGAAGGCAGCAGCTTGGCGCGTCATCGACAGGTCTCCGCGTGGGTGGCCGAGGAAACCTAGGCGATCGCCGGGCGCCATGCCAATCACCGTTTCGGGAAGCAGACGCGCGGATCTGCGGCAGGCCCCTTTGTGTGCCGTTGTATACAATTCGCCGCACCCGCGTCCCCTTGCACGGTTTTAGCCAAACGGGCATACCCCCGCGCAGCACAACCCTTTGCATCTAGGGAGGCCAATTCCATGACAGTCATCGTCGGGCAGGACACTGCCAAGACCCGTCGCTCGCTCACCGCCGGGGGGGCGACCGTCGCCTATTACTCGATCCCCGCGGCCCAGGAAGCGGGTCTCGGTGATTTTTCCAAGCTGCCTGCCTCGCTGAAGGTCGTGCTGGAGAACATGCTGCGCTTCGAAGACGGCAAGACCGTCTCGGTCGACGACATCAAGGCCTTCGCCGAATGGGCCAGCCTCGGTGGCAAGAACCCGCGCGAGATCGCCTATCGCCCCGCCCGGGTGCTGATGCAGGACTTCACCGGCGTGCCCGCCGTGGTCGACCTGGCCGCCATGCGTGACGGCATCCTCGGCCTCGGCGGCGATGCCCAGAAGATCAACCCGCTGAACCCCGTCGACCTGGTCATCGACCATTCGGTGATGATCGACGAGTTCGGCACGCCGCGGGCCTTCCAGGCCAACGTGGACCGCGAATACGAGCGGAACATGGAACGCTATGTGTTCCTGAAATGGGGCCAGACCGCGTTCGACAACTTCCGCGTGGTGCCGCCGGGCACGGGCATCTGCCACCAGGTCAACCTCGAATACCTCGCCCAGACCGTCTGGACCGACAAGGACCAGGCCGGCGAAACCGTCGCCTATCCCGACACGCTGGTGGGCACCGACAGCCACACCACCATGGTCAACGGCCTGGCCGTGCTGGGCTGGGGCGTCGGCGGGATCGAGGCCGAGGCGGCGATGCTGGGCCAGCCGGTTTCCATGCTGATCCCCGAGGTCGTCGGCTTCAAGCTGACCGGCCAGATGGTCGAAGGCACCACGGCGACCGACCTCGTCCTCAAGGTCGTGCAGATGCTGCGCAAGCACGGCGTGGTCGGCAAGTTCGTCGAATTCTACGGCGAAGGCCTTGACCACCTGCCGCTGGCCGACCGGGCCACGATCGCCAACATGGCCCCCGAATACGGCGCCACCTGCGGCTTCTTCCCGATCGACGACGAAACCCTGCGCTACCTGCGCGGCACCGGCCGCGACGAGACCCGCATCGCCCTCGTCGAAGCCTATGCCAAGGCCAACGGCATGTGGCGCGGCGCGGATTACGAGCCGGTCTACACCTCGACCCTGCAGCTCGACATGGGCACCATCGTGCCGGCGATCTCGGGTCCGAAGCGGCCGCAGGACTACCTGCCCCTGACCGACGCGAAAGCGTCGTTCGCGAAGGAGATGGACGCCTCGTTCAAGCGCCCGATGGGCGTCGAGGTCCCGGTGAAGGGCGAGGACTACGCGCTCTCGTCGGGCAAGGTGGTGATCGCCTCGATCACCTCCTGCACCAACACCTCGAACCCCTACGTGCTGATCGGCGCCGGCCTCGTCGCCCGCAAGGCCCGCGCGCTCGGCCTGAACCGCAAGCCCTGGGTGAAGACCTCGCTCGCCCCCGGCAGCCAGGTCGTGTCCGAATACCTCGAGGCCGCCGGCCTGCAGGAGGATCTGGACGCCGTCGGCTTCAACCTCGTGGGCTATGGCTGCACCACCTGCATCGGCAACTCCGGCCCGCTCCAGCCCGAGATCTCGGCGGCGATCGCCGAGGGCGACCTGGTGGCGACCGCGGTGCTGTCCGGCAACCGGAACTTCGAAGGCCGGATCAGCCCCGACGTGCGCGCCAACTACCTGGCCTCGCCGCCGCTCGTCGTGGCCTATGCGCTGGCCGGCGACATGAACATCGACCTGACCACCGAACCGCTGGGCATCTCGAAGGACGGCAAGCCGGTCTATCTCAAGGACATCTGGCCGACCAACAAGGAGATCTCGGATCTGGTCAACGCCACCGTGACCCGGGAAGCGTTCCAGTCGAAATACGCCGACGTGTTCAAGGGCGACGAGAAGTGGCAGGACGTCGAGACCACCGACAGCCTGACCTATGACTGGCCGCCGACCTCGACCTATGTCCAGAACCCGCCCTACTTCCAGGGCATGGGCACCGAGCCGGGCGTGATCCACGACCTCAAGGACGCCAAGGTGCTGGCGATCCTGGGCGACATGATCACCACCGACCACATCTCGCCCGCCGGTTCGTTCAAGGACTCGACCCCGGCCGGCAAGTACCTGATCGACCGTCAGGTCCCGGTCCGCGAGTTCAACTCCTACGGCTCGCGCCGCGGCAACCACGAGATCATGATGCGCGGCACCTTCGCCAACATCCGGATCAAGAACGAGATGCTGGACGGCGTCGAAGGCGGCTACACCAAGGGGCCGGACGGCGCGCAGACCTCGATCTTCGACGCCGCCATGGCCTACAAGGAGGCCGGCACCCCGCTGGTCATCTTCGGCGGCATCGAATACGGCGCCGGCTCGTCGCGGGACTGGGCGGCCAAGGGCACCGCGCTTCTGGGCGTGAAGGCCGTGATCGCCGAAAGCTTCGAGCGCATCCACCGCTCGAACCTGGTCGGCATGGGCGTCATCCCCTTCGAGTTCACCGAGGGCCAGAACCGCAAGTCGCTCGGCCTGAAGGGCGACGAGACGGTCTCGATCACCGGCCTCGAAGGCGACCTGAAGCCGCTCAGCCTGGTGCCCTGCACCATCACCTATGGCGACGGCACCACCAAAGAGATCATGATCAAGTGCCGGATCGATACCGCGATCGAGAAGGAATACGTCGAGAACGGCGGCGTGCTGCACTACGTGCTGCGCAACCTCGCCAAGTCCGCGGCCTGATCTTTCTGCTAATGTGAGACTGCGACGGGCGTCCTTCGGGGCGCCCGTTTCGCATCCGGGCGGCAGTTCCGCGCGACCGGGGGATCCCCGCTTGCGCGGGGCGGCGGCGGCAGGAGATGTCCGCGGGCACCACTGACGGGCAACAAGGACGACCCGCGATGGCGGCCGGCGATGGCGGGCAGCCGCGCGCCAGGCGTCGGATCCCCGCTGCCACGGGGATGACAGGGATCGGGATTGGCAGGGGCCACGCGGTCCGCGGGCAGGGCCGGCGAGGTCAGGCCCGCGGCCAGGCCCGGCTCACTGGCCGGCGACGGCCTGCGCCATCGCCGGGCGGATCGTCTCGGCCAAAGCGCGTTCGGTGATCGGGCCGGCGAATCGGGTGATGACCTTGCCCTCGCCGTCGATCACGAAGGTCTCGGGCACGCCGTAGAGCCCCCAGTCGATCCCCATCCGCCCCGAGCCGTCGGCGCCGATCGCCCGATAGGGATTGCCCATCTCCGCCAGGAAGGCCAGCGCCTTGGCCGGCTCGTCCTTGTAGTTCACGCCATAGATCGGCACCCCCTCGGCGGCCAGCGCCATCAGGTTCGGGTGCTCGACCCGGCAGGGCGCGCACCAGCTCGCCCAGAAGTTCACCAGCTTCACCCCCGGTGCCGTCAGGGCCGCCGCGTCAAGGACCGGCCCCTCGCCCAGGGCCACCACCGCCACTGGCGGCACCGGGCTTCCCGCCAGCGCCGAGGGCAGCGCATCCGGGTCCTCGCGCTGCATACCCAGATAGAACAGCGCCGCCAGCCCCGCGAAGATCAGCGGCGGCAGCAGCATCAGCGGCTTCACCCTAGCCATTGTGGCGGGAATTCCTTTCCTCGACCTCGCGCAGGGCGCTGCGCACGCGCAGGTACTGGCGCAGGCTCAAGCCGACCAGAACCGCGATCAGCCCAAGGCTGACAGCATAGGCCGCCAGGACGTGCCCGGCATACTTCCCGAGGTCAGGGATCATGCCAGGCGCTCGCGGTTGATCAGCGCCTGCAGGCGCCGGCGCCGGATCTCGGTCCGGGTGCGGAACAGCACCATGGTCAGGAAGAACAGGATGAAGCCGGCGATGCAGACCAGAAGCGGCACATAGAACACGTTCGCGACGTTCTCCTTCGCGTCCATCGACAGGGACGCCCCCTGATGCAGGCCCTGGTTCCAGAACCAGACCGCATAGCGCGACAGGATCGCGAAGACCGACCCCACAAGACACAGGACGCTGGTCAGGTCGGCGGCGCTGTCGCCATCCTCGACCGCTTCCCACAGCGCGATATAACCCAGATAGAACAGGCCGAGGATCAGGAACGAGGTCAGCCGCGGATCCCAGGCCCACCAGGTGCCCCACATCGGCTGGCCCCAGACCGCCCCGGTCAACAGCGCGATCAGCGTGAAGGTCAGCCCCACCGGCGCCGCCGCCCGGGCGGCAAGGGCGCTGACATGGTGCCGCCGGATCAGCCAGATCAGCGAGGCGACCAGCATCATCAGCCAGGCGTTGATCGCCATCAGCGCGGCGGGCACATGCAGGTAGATGATCTTCACCGTGGCGCCCTGCCGGTAATCGTCTGGGGTAAAGAAGAACCCCCAGACAAGCCCGACCCCCAGGCACAGCGCGGCCAGCCCCGCGACCCAGGGAAGGGCCGCTTGCGACAGTTGCATGAAGCGTTTGGGGTTGGCGTATTCCCAGATCGACATGCGCCCGAAAATAGGGCTGGCCCGCCACGACTGCATCCCTGAATGCCCCCCGGCGTTAGCGCAAATTGACGCGGAGCGCCGCGGCCGCCGCGAACGGCATCAGCGCAAGGCAGCCAAGGCTGATCCCCGCCTCCAGCAGCAGCGGCGCCGTGGCGTCCAGCCCTGCCGCGCCGCGCCCCGCCGCCTCGGCGCCGAAGATCAGCGTCGGGACGTAAAGCGGCAGCACCAGCAGCGACATCAGCAACCCGCCCCGGCGCATCCCCACGGTCAGCGCGGCGCCGAAGACGCCGATCGCGCTCAGCGCCGGGGTGCCGATCGCCAGCGACAGCACCAGCCACGGGATGCCCGCCGGCGCCAGGTTCAGCAGGATGCCGAAGACCGGCGCCGCCAGCGTCAGCGGCAGCCCGGTGGTCAGCCAGTGCGCCACCGCCTTCGACGCGGCGATCCCCTCCAGCGGGATCGGCGCCGTCGCCAGCAGGTCGAGCGAGCCGTCCTCGCGGTCCAGCGCGAACATCCGGTCCAGCGTCAGCAGGCAGGACAAGAGCGCCGCCACCCACAGCATCCCCGGCGCAATCCGGCCCAGGGTCCCGGCCTCGGGCCCGACCCCGAAGGGGACCAGCACCACCACGATCAGGAAGAACGCCAGCCCCAGCCCGAAGCCGCCCCCGGCCCGGGTCGCCAGCGCCAGATCCCGCAGCGTCAGCGCGATCACAGGAAGGCCTCGTCGAAGGCGCCGGGCGCCTCGGTGCCGGGCACGGCGCGGAAACGGGACAGGTCCAGCTCGCCTGCGCCGTCAAGCCCGGTCGCCACATGGGTCGCCAGCAGTGCCGCGCCACCGGCCGCCGCATGGGCGCGGACCGCGGCGGCGAACAGCGCCACGCTGGCGGCGTCGAGCGAGACGGTCGGTTCGTCCAGCACCCAGACCGGCCGCCCGGTCACCACCAGCCGGGCCAGCCCCAGCCGCCGCCGCTGCCCCGCCGACAGCGCCTGCGCCGGCCGGCCGGCCAGCGCGGTGATGTCGAAAGCCGCCAGCGCCGCCGCGACGCCCGCGTCGGGCGAGCCGAAGATCCGCGCCCAGAACAGCAGGTTCTCGGTCACGCTCAGGGTCGGCTTCACCCCGTCCAGATGCCCGGCATAGGCGATCGCGCCCTCGGCCGCACCGACCCGTCCGGCAACGGGCGGCTGCAGCCCGGCCACGGTGCGCAGAAGCGTGGTCTTGCCGACCCCGTTCGGCCCCTTCAGGATCAGGATCTGCCCCGGTGTCAGCGTGAAGCTCACCCCATCCAGCAGGGTCACGCCACCGCGCGCCACCGCCAGATCCTCGACCTGCAACAGAGCGGCGCCGGTCGCCTCGGTCACGCCACCGCCAGCGCGGCAAGCGCCACCCGGCGCCCCTCGCCCAGAAGCACGTTGTAGCTGCGGCAGGCCTGCGGGCTCGCCATCATCTCGACGCCGATCCCCGCAGCTTCCAGTCCGGCGCGCCAGCCCGCCGGCAGATGCGCGATCTCGGATCCGGTGCCGACCAGCAGCACGTCGATCGCCGCGGCCATCTCGACGATCGCGGCCACCTCGCCGAAGCCGGCCCATGCGCGGGTGCCGTTCGGCAGGATCAGCACGCCGCCGCGATAGATCTCGCCGCCGACCCGGAAAAATCCGGGCCCATAACCTTCGACGGGCTGGCCGTCGGGATAGGAGACTTCGCTCAGACGCATGGGCGACCACCTAGCGCCGATCCCGCCGCGTGTCCCTGCCCGCCCATGGCCGATCCCCCTGTTCCTTCTTCCGCTGAAATATCTGGGGGCAAGAGCCCCAATCGCCAGAGCCGGCCGGGCCAGAACCCCCCGGATCGCGACGGCACGGGCGCCTGAAGTCGGTCCCCACGGCTCAGCTGCCGGCGTCGGCGAACTGCGTCCCGGCTTCGGCATCGGGCTTGGACCAGTCGCGCTTCACCCCGAGCCACAGCACCACGTTCTTGGCCACGTAAAGCGTCGAATAGGTCCCGATCAGCACCCCGAAGGTGATCGCGAAGACGAATCCCCGGATCACGTCGCCGCCCAGCACCAGCAGCGAGATCAGCGACAGCAGCGTCGAGCTGCAGGTCATCACCGTGCGCCCCAGGGTCTCGTTGACGCTCAGGTTCAACAGGTCGATCAGCGGCATCAGCTTGTACTTGCGCAGGTTCTCGCGCAGCCGGTCGAAGATCACCACGGTGTCGTTCAGGGAATAGCCGATGATCGTCAGCAGCGCGGCGATGGTGGTCAGGTCGAAGCGCAGTTGCAGGACCGCGAACAGCCCCACCGTCACCACCACGTCATGGATCAGCGCGACCACCGCGCCGACCGCGAACTGCCATTCGAAGCGCATCCAGACATAGACCAGCACGATCGCCAGCGAGGCGCCTACCGCCAGGAAGGCGGTGCGGATCAGCTCGCCCGACACCTTCGGCCCGACCGACTCCACCGAGGTGAAGGTCACCGTCGGATCGACGCCCTGCAGCGCAGCCTCGACCGAGGCGATGGTCTCGGGCGGCACGGTCTGGGCCTCGTTCTGGGCCTGGATGCGGATCATCGTCACGTGCTGGTCCGGCGCGAAGGTCGGGTCGAACACCTCGGTGATCGCCACGTCGCCCAGGCCGAGCGCTCCGATCGCGTCGCGGTACACCCCGACGTCGACGGTCTGGGTCGCCTCGGTGCGGATCGTCGTGCCGCCGCGGAAGTCGATGCCGAAGTTCAGCCCGAACACTGCCCAGGCGACCAGCGACAGCACCACCGCCACCGCCGAGGCCCCGGCGGTGATGTAGCGGTACTTGAAGAAGTCGTACTTGGTGTCGTCGGGGACCAGCCGGATATGGGGCATCGCTCAGACCTTCAGGGTTTTCGGGCGCCGGCGCTCGAACCAGATCACCATCATCAGTTTCGTGACATAGACGGCGGTGAAGACCGAGGTCAGGATCCCGATCGCCGTCGTCACCGCAAAGCCGCGGACCGGCCCGGCCCCCAGCGCATACAGCACCATCGCCACCATGAACCCGACCACGTTCGAATCGATGATCGCCGACAGCGCGCGTTCATAGCCCAGCTCGATCGACCGCGCCGGACCACGACCGGAACGCATCTCCTCGCGGATGCGCTCGAAGATCAGCACGTTCGCGTCCACCGCCATGCCCATGGTCAGCACGATACCGGCGATCCCCGGCAGGGTCAGCGTCGCCCCCAGGATCGACAGCGCGCCAAAAATCAGCACGAGGTTGATCGTCAGGGTGATGATCGCGAGGATGCCGAAAAAGCCATAGATCAGCCACAGGAACAGCGAGAGCGCGGCGAAGGCCACCACCGAGGCCAGCTCGCCCGCCCGGATCGAATCCGCGCCCAGCTCCGGCCCGATGGTGCGTTCCTCAAGGAAGACCATCTCGGCCGGCAGCGCGCCGGCGCGCAGCAGCACCGCGAGCTGGGTGCTTTCCTCGACCGAGAAGTTGCCGGTGATGATCCCCGACCCGCCGGCGATGTGGCTCTGGATCACCGGGGCCGAGATCACCTGCCCGTCCAGCACGATGGCGAAGGGCTCGCCGATATGGGCGGCGGTATAGTCGCCGAACTTGCGTGCGCCGGAGGGGTTGAAGCGGAAGTTGACCGCCGGCTGGCCGTTCTGGTCATAGGCCGGCTGGGCATCGGTCAATTCCTCGCCCGAGACCACGGCGCGGTCCTCGACGGTGTAGAACACGCCCTTCTCGTTCAGGGACGGCAGCACCTTCTGGTCCGCCGCGACCTGGGCGTCGGCTGCGGGCGCCCGCCCAATCACCGGCTGGAAGGTCAGCTTCGCGGTGGTCCCGATCAGTTCCTTCAGCTCGGCCGCCGAGCCGATGCCCGGCACCTGGATCAGGATCCGGTCGGTGCCCTGGCGCTGGATCGTCGGCTCGCGGGTGCCGACCTCGTCGACCCGGCGCCGGACGATCTCGAGGCTCTGGCGGATCGCCCGTTCGTCGGTGGCCTGCTTCTCGGCCTCGGACAGCTTCACGCTCAGCAGCGTGCCGGTGGCGGCGACCTCGATGTCCGAGGCGCCGACCCCGGTCAGCGACACGATCGGGCTGGCCAGGTCGCGCACCACCTCGACCGCTCGGGGGGCGCCGTCGGCATTGCCGATCTTCACCCGGATCTCGCCCGGGGGCGCATCGACCCGCTGCACCGGCCCGACCGTCGCCCGTTCGGCCCGGAGCGCGTCGCGCACCTCGGGCCAGAGCGCGTTCATCCGGTCGGCATAGACGCCCGCGACCTGCACCTCGGCCAGAAGGTGCGCGCCGCCCCTGAGGTCGAGCCCCAGATTGACGATGTCCGAGGGCAGAAAGGACGGCCACAGCGCCGTCTCGGCCGCCTGATCGGGGGTGGCAACCCCGCCCTGCCGCTCGATGGCGGTGACGGCATCGTTGTGCCGTTCGACGCGGGAATAGAACAGGTTCGGCATCGCCAAGGCGAATCCGAGGGCCACAACCCCCCAGATCAGGAAGCGCTTCCACAACTCGATGTGCATGTCGTCGTCCCGAATCGTCCCGTGGCGCCCGACAGCCGGGCGCGGGACCGGATGTCAGTTGGTGTTGGCCGGCTCGGTCTTCGACAGGACCTGCGAGACGCTGCCGCCCAGAACCCGGACGCGGACATTCTCGGCGATCTCCACCTCGAGCTCGCCGCCCTCCTTCACCTTGGTCACCTTGCCGATGATCCCGCCCTGGGTCACCACCATGTCGCCCCGGCGCAACGCCTCGACCATGCGCTGGTGATCCTTCAGCTTCTTCTGCTGCGGACGGATCAGCAGGAAATACATGATCCCGAAGATCAGGACCAGCGGCACCAGCTGGGTCGCGATGGCCCCGGCCCCGCCGCCCGCCGCCTGGGCGAAAGCCGGAGCGGCAACGGTCGCCGAAAGCGCGGCAGCCGCGAGAGTCGTCAGTTTCATGTCACTTCCCCATGTCCGGCCCATGTCAGGACCATTGCCGCCAAGCTGCTGGCGCCGCTCACGCCGACGCCTGCCAGCGCGGCGGCGCGCCCTCAGATTGGCGCGCACCCTAGGGGCGGCGCGCGGCGATGGCAAGGCACGCAGGCGCGCCGGTCACGGCCCCTTGCGGGCCAGAAGCGCGTTAAGCCGGTCGAGAATGGCGAAGACCACCTTGTAGGTTATGTAATAGAGGAAGATCAGGTTCACGATCGGGATCAGAGTCAGGATCAGCCACTGGACCGGAACGGCGTTGTCGATCCGACGCGCCAGGAAGAAATTCCCGATCGCCAGCGGCAGGCTGAAGATGATCAGCGGAAGGGCCAGCCCGAGCAGCTGCATCATGATCATCCCGGGCGGCAATTGCATATTCTCCGGCGCGACATCGCCCTGTGCGCCGGCCGTGACCGGGACGAACAGGACCAGGACGAGGAGGACCCCCACCATGAGCAGGAAATCGGAAACGGATCGGCGGCGAAAGACCATTGTTCAATCCCTTCAAGGCCGCGGAACGAAGCGGCAGTCGGTGAGCGGGACCTTACCGGCGGTTGAATGCCCCGGCAATCGAGCACGCTCGCTTGCGGTGTCGCAGCGCCTGCCCGTAGGGTGCGCCACAAACCATGCCTGAACCGGGATCTCGCCCCATGGACCGTTTCCTTCGCCTGGACGAGACCGGCTTCACCCTGCACGTTCCCGCCCTGCCCGACGATCCCTCGGCGCTGCTCTGGCTGGCAGGCTTCGCCCTCGTCCTCGTTGCCCTGCTCGCCGCGCTCCATGCCCGGCCGCGGGTCACCCGGCTGGGGCAGCGGATCCGGCAGCTCTACCGGCTCCGGTCGACGCCGCTCGGACTCGAATCGCTGCCGACGCCGCTCGGGCTCGGGCTGGTGCTGCTCTGGATGGTGATCTTCGGCGCGCTTCTGGTGGGGATGATCTGGGTGCCCTGGATGCTGACCCGCCAGCCGGTGCCCCGGGACGCCTCGGGCGCGGTCGACCTGCGCTGGTACCTGCTGACGCTGACCGCGCTGACCGCGGCGGTGGGCGCGGTGGCGGCAGTGCCGTTCACCCTGCTGCGCACGGTCTACAACAGCCGCCAGACCCGCACCGCCGAAGAAAACCTGATCACCGGCCTGATCAACAAGGCCGTGGAAGGTCTGGGCACCGAGAAGACCGTCAACCGCCGTGCCCGGTCGGTCAGCTGGGTCGAGGACGGCCGCAAGCACAACCGCCTCGAATGGCACGACGAAAGCTATGGCGAGATCAACCGGGACTGCGCCGCCGAGATCGAGCCGGGACCATGGCAGAGCTTCGAGGTCACCATCCCCAACCCCGAGGTGCGCCTTGGTGCGATCTATGCGCTGGAGCACATCGCCCAGGACAGCGACCGCGACCATGTGCGGATCATGGAAATTCTCTGCGCCTATGTGCGCGAGAACTCGCCCGCGCGCAGCGCGCAGGATCCCGGGCTGGGCGACTGGCCGGAAGACGACCTGACCGGCGCCGATGCCACGGCACCGGCCGAGATCGTCGAGCAGCGCCGACGCAGGCTCGCCGCGGCGACCGGGGCGATCGGCCGCAACCACCGGATCCGCACAGACCTTCTGGCCGCGATCGAGGTGATCGGCCGGCGCAGCGACCGCCAGATCACCATCGAGGAGGCGCGCCCGGTCCGCCGCAGCACCCAGCGCTACCGCCTCGACCTGCGCGGTACCAACCTGCAGGCCGCGGATTTGTCGAACCTGCACCTGGCCAACGTGCTGCTGGCGGGCTCGCGGATGGAAGGCGCCGACCTGCGCGAGGTGCGGCTCGACGGCGCCGACCTGCGCGACGTCCGGCTCGACGGCGCCAGTCTGGGCCGCGCCCGGTTGCAGGGGGCCGACCTGCGGGGTTCGCGGCTGGAGGGCGCCAGCCTGCTTGGCGCCCGGCTTGACGCTGCGAACCTGCGCGGTGCCCGGCTGGAAGCCGCGAGCCTGCGCGAGACCCGGCTGACCGGGGCCAATCTCGGCGAGGCGCGGCTGGCGCAGGCCGACCTGTTCCGCGCCCGGGCCGACGGCGCCAACCTGCGGGCCGCCGGACTGGAAGCCGCGAACCTGCGCGAGACCCGGCTGGACGGCGCCAACCTGCTCGGCGTCCGTCTCTCGGCCGCGACCCGCTTTGCCCCCGCCAGCCTGCGTGCCGCGGGGCTGAAGGGGCTGGACCTTGCCGTGCTGGCGATCGGAGCCGAGACCCTGCGCGCGCTGCTGGCCGGCAGCTTCGGCGACGGCTCGGTCCGGCTCCCCCCCGGCCTGACCGCCGGCGCCGGCGACCTCGACCGCTGGTCGCCCGAGGAGTTGGACGAAGACGCCTTCTACGCCCGCTGGCGTGCCTTCCAGCAAGCGAGCGGCTGGACCTCGCCGGCCTGACGGGCGGGAACGGCTCCCGCCCGTCTTCGCCGCCCTGCGGGCGGCTTATCCCGTTGGGCCGGGCACCGCGCGTGCCGCGCGGCGCGCCTCCGGCGGGAGTATTTGGGCCAAGAAGAAGGAAGGTGCCGGGCCGGCCGGGCGCGCGCTCCCGACGCGAGGGGCGACCCGGTCCGGTTCCGCCTGAGGACGCGCGGCGGCGCGGACGAAACCCGAACGGTTCGTCGCAATCTGTGCGATTGCCAAATCCCTGTCCGCGCCTTACGGCTCCGCACGGACATTCCCGGCCTGACGAGCAAGACATGCACGACCTCCGCGCGATCCGCGAAAACCCCGAGGCCTTTGCCGCCGCCATGGCGCGGCGCGGGCTGAAAGACGTGACGGATCAGATCCTTGCCCTGGATTTCACCCGACGCCGGGCGATCTTGGCCGCCGAGGCCGCGCTGGCCGACCGCAATGCCGCCTCGAAAGCCGTCGGCGCCGCCAAGGCCTCCGGCCATGATGTTGAATTCGAACGACTTAGGGCCATCATCTCGACCAAGAAGGACGAGATCGGCACGCTTGAGGCCGAAGCCAAGGCGGCCGACGAGGCGGTCACCACCCTGCTGATGAGCCTACCCAACGTCTTCGCCGAGGACGTCCCCGACGGCCCCGACGAAACCGCGAACGTCGAGATCCGGCGCTGGGGCAGCCCCCGCGTCTTCGACTTCGCCCCAAAGGAACACTTCGAAATCAAGGGCGTGGAACCCGGCATGGATTTCGAGACAGCGGCGAAGCTGTCCGGCGCCCGCTTCGTGGTGCTGTCCGGCGCCGTCGCCCGGGTGCACCGGGCGCTGGCCCAGTTCATGCTTGACACCCATACGGAAATCAATGGCCTGACAGAGACCTGGACGCCGGTCCTCGTGCGCGAGGAGATGCTCTATGGCACCGGCCAGCTGCCCAAGTTCGGCGAGGACAGCTACCAGACTCGCGAGGGGTGGTGGCTGGTCCCGACCGCGGAAGTCACCTTAACAAACATCGTCAACGGATTGATCGTGGACGAAAACTATCTGCCGCGCCGCTATGTCGCCCATACCCAGTGCTTCCGCTCGGAGGCCGGCAGTGCCGGCAAGGACACCCGCGGCATGCTCCGCCAGCACCAGTTCGAGAAGGTCGAGATGGTCTCGATCACCCGGCCCGAGGACAGCGGCGCCGAGCACGACCGGATGACCGGCCTTGCCGAAGACATCCTGCAACGCCTTGAACTGCCATACAGAACCATCGTGCTCTGTTCCGGCGACACCGGCTTCGGCGCCCAGAAGACCCATGACATCGAGGTCTGGCTGCCCGGCCAGGGCCGCTATCGCGAGATCAGCTCAGTGTCCAATTGCGGCGCCTTCCAGGCCCGCCGGATGAACGCCCGCTACCGCCCCGAAGGCGGCGGCAAGCCCGAATACGTCCACACCCTGAACGGCTCCGGCCTTGCGGTGGGACGCGCCCTGATCGCGGTGCTGGAGAACGGCCAGCAGGCCGATGGCAGCGTCGATCTGCCCGCGGCGCTGCACCCGTATCTGATTGGAAAAACTCGGATTTCCACCGAAGGCCGGCTGGCCTGACGGCGCGCCCGGCCGCTCAGCGCGGCCGGGGCTTGCCGAGGTGCTTCTTCAGCTTCGACGGCTGGGCCGACCTGCGGTCCTTGAACGGGTTCTGGTCCGATTGCGACCTCAATGTCAGCCGGATCGGCGTGCCCGGCATGTTGAAGTCGGCGCGCAAGCCGTTGATCAGATAGCGCTTGTAGCTCTCGGGAAGCTTCTCGGGGTGCGAGCACATGACGACGAAGCCGGGCGGCCGGGTCTTGGCCTGGGTGGCATAGCGCAGCTTGATCCGGCGTCCCCCCGGTGCGGGCGGCGGGTGCGCGGTGACCATCGCCGCCAGCCACTGGTTCAGCCGCGCGGTGGTAACCCGGCGGTTCCAGACGTCATAGGCCCGGATCACCGCCACCCGCAGCCGGTCGAGGCCCCGGCCGGTCTTGGCCGAGACCGTCACCAGCGGCGCACCGGAAAGCTGCGGCAGCAGCCGGTCGAAGGCCTCGCGCAGTTCGGCAAGCCGGGCTTGGGGCGAAGGTTCCAGATCCCATTTGTTGACTGCCACGACCACCGCGCGGCCTTCCCGCTCGGCCAGATCGGCAATGCGCAAGTCTTGGTTCTCGAACGGAATTTCGGCGTCCAGCAGGACCACGACCACCTCGGCGAAGCGCACCGCGCGCAGCCCGTCGGCGACCGAGAGCTTTTCCAGCTTGTCCTGCACCCGGGCGCGCTTGCGCATCCCCGCGGTGTCGAACAGGCGCACCTTGCGGCCGTCCCAGTCCATGCTGACCGCGATCGCATCGCGGGTGATGCCGGCCTCGGGCCCGGTCAGCATCCGGTCCTCGCCCAGCAATGCGTTGACGAGGGTGGATTTTCCCGCGTTCGGCCGCCCCACGATGGCAACCTGCAGCGGTTTCAGGGGCGCATCGGCGGCGGCCTCGCCAGCCGCGTCGGACTCGCCCATGTCGGCGGGCAGGTCCACGTTGGTCTCGGGCAGGTCTTCGGCATCGGGCGTGGCGCGGGCGGCGAATTCGTCGGCGAAGGGGCGCAGCACCGACATCAGGTCGGCCATGCCCTCGCCATGCTCGGCGGAAAGGCGCAGGGGCTCGCCCAGACCCAGCGACCAGGCGTCGAGCGCGCCGGCGTCGCCCGCGGATCCTTCGGCCTTGTTGGCCGCCAGGATCACCCGGGTGGCGCGGCGGCGCAGGATCTCGGCGAAGGTGCGGTCGGTGGGCGTCACGCCCACCCGGGCGTCGATCACGAAGAGGCACACGTCGGCCATGTCCACGGCGCGTTCGGTCAGCCGGCGCATCCGGCCCTGCAGGCTGTCGTCGGTGACATCCTCGAGCCCGGCGGTGTCGATCGCGATGAAACGCAGGTCGGCCAGCCGCGCCTCGCCCTCGCGCAGGTCGCGGGTCACGCCGGGCTGGTCGTCCACCAGCGCGAGCTTCCGCCCCACAAGGCGGTTGAACAGCGTGGACTTGCCCACGTTGGGGCGGCCGACGATGGCAAGGGTGAACATGGTCTCTCCGGACTGGCGGCGGGCGGAACCGGCCTCTTACACCGGTCCCGGCCTAACGGAAAGCGTGAAGGCGCCCGTCATCGGTGAGAACATAAAGCGTCCGCCCGGCCACGATCGGGTTGGCCGCCGCCGCGCCGCCGATCGGCGTCGCGCGCAGGAGCTTGCCCGAAGCCGGGTCGACCTCGCGCAGGTAGCCGTCGCCCGACACCACGATCAGCCGACCCCCGGCCAGCACCGGGCCGAAATGCGGGAACACGCCCTTCCGGCGGGTGACCTTCTCGACCGTGTAGAAGGGCAGCGTGGCGGACCAGACCGTTTCACCGGTCTCGGCGTTCAGGCGGACGATCTCGTTCTGGTCCGAGACCAGGAAGACCGCGTTCCCGGCCGGCCAGACGGCGCTGTTGGCGCCCTGCTGGGCGGTCCAGATCCGCGCCCCGGTGTTCACGTCGATCGCCGCAAGACGCCCGCCCGGCGTGCCCACATAGACCCGGTCGCCCACCACCACCGGATCGGCGGTGATGTCGCCGACCTCGGCATAGGCGCGGCCCAGCCGTTCGCCGGCCACGATGGTCGACCAAAGCCGGACGCCGCTTTCCTTCAGCGCCGCGATCACGTCGCCGGTGGCGAAGGGGAACAGCACCACGCGCGGCGCGACCGCCGGGGCGGCCCCGTCGATGACGAAGGCGCGCTTCTCGGTGGTCTCGATCTGCCACAGGATCCGGCCGGTCCTTGTATCGATCGCCCAGGCGGTGCCGTCGCGGGTGGTCAGGTAGACAAAGCCGCCCGACACGGTCGGGGCCGAGTTCGGCACCGATTCCAGTCGCTGCACCCAGATGTCGGCGCCGCTGGCGGCGTCGAGCACGCGCAACTCGCCATAGCCCGTGGTGACGTAGACCCGGCCCTCGGCATAGGCGAGACCGCCGCCCGAGGCCTCGCCAGGCTTCTCGGTCGGCGGGGTCAGGTCGCGCCGCCAGACCGTGCCGCCATTCGCCGAGGTCGCCTGCACCTGGGTATAGGCGCTCATGGTATAGACGAGGCCGCCGGCGGCCACCGGGTCGGCGGTCAGGCGCAGCCGGCGGCTGCCCTGGTTGCCGATCTCGGTGGTCCAGACCTGGGTCAGGCTGCCGGCCAGGGCCGGGTGCTGGATGGCATGGGCGGGGGTGCCACTGACATGGGTCCAGTCGGCATTGGCCACCTGCCCCGGCAGCGCCACTGCCACCGCCTCGCCCGAGACCACATAGGGCCGCTGGGGCGTGTGGGTCGGCGGCGCGGCGGCCGGCGCGGTGACCACGGTGCCGGCCTCGGCGGCCTTGGCATAGGCGGCCTCGGCCTCGTCGGTCTGGCGCACGTCATAGCGCGGACCGGGCAGGATCACCTCTCTCGGCGAGCAGGCGGTCAGGGCCACCGAGGCCAGCGCTGCGGCCAGAAGGGACAGCGCGGGAACCGCGCGCACAGGAACCGGACGTGAGGCCGGACGATCAACCGGACGGGCGCAGGTCAAGGTCAGGCGCCTTCGATCTTGCCGCCGAGGACGATGACCAGCTGTTCGGCGCGCTGGCGCAGGCTGGCCGAGGCTTCGGCATCCTCGGCGATGCCCCGCGCGGTGGCGATGGCCGCTTCGGTCTCGCCGCGTTCCACCTGCAGAAGCGCGATCTGTTCCAGCGCCAGCAGGCGCAGCGGTGCCCCGGGCGCGGTCAGCGCCTCGAGCCGCTTGATGCGGGCATCCGACATCATCGGCAGGTCGCGGATCATGGTCAGCTTCAGCACCGCCGCGTCGCGGTAGAGCGCGGGCAGGCTGGCATCGGCGGCGATGGCCTCGAGCAGGTCGCCGGCGCCCTTGGCGTCGGTGGCGGACAGCTCGCCGGCCGAGATCATCCGCACCAGCGCCCCGGCGGTGCCGTCGGCCTGTATGTCGGCCAGCGCGGTCACCCGTGCGTCGGGCTGTTCCAGCTGCAGCGCCGCCAGAACCCGGTCGCCCAAGGCCTCGGCGCGGGCGGCCTCGCGGTTCTTCTGCCATTCGTTCCAGGCGGTCCCGCCGACCACCAGAAGCACCAGCAGGATCGGGATCCAGCCCCATTTCCGCGCCGCGCGGAACAGCTGGTCGCGGCGGACCGCTTCGGTCACCTCCTCGATGAAGCTGTCGGTTTCGCTCACGGGCCGTCTCCTCGGTCTGGGTGCCCGTTCATAGCCTGCCCCGTCGCGGATTGCCAAGGCCCGCCGCGCCGGCCAACCGCCAGATTCGCCATCCTGCAACGGGATCGTGACGGCACTCAGGCCGCGGCATCGGCCACCGCCACGGCGGCGCTGGCGGCTTCGGCCTGGGTGCGCCACATCCCGGCATAGAGCCCACCCTGGGCCAGAAGCGCCGCATGGGTGCCGCGCTCGGCCACCCGGCCGGCTTCCAGCACCAGAATCTCGTCCGCGTCGATCACGGTGGACAGGCGATGCGCGATGGTGATCACGGTGCGGCCCCGGCTCATCGCGCGGAGCGAGTCCTGGATGTCGCGTTCGGTGCGGGTGTCGAGCGCGCTGGTCGCCTCGTCGAGCACCACGATGGGCGGGTTCTTCAGCAGGGTGCGGGCGATCCCCACGCGCTGCTTCTCGCCGCCCGACAGTTTCAACCCGCGCTCGCCCACCTGGGTGGCATAGCCTTCGGGCAGGCTGGCGATGAAGTCGTGCAGCTGTGCCGCCTGCGCCGCCGCCTCGATCTCGTCCCGGGTCGCGCCCTCGCGGCCATAGGCGATGTTGTAGAGGATGGTGTCGTTGAACAGCACGGTGTCCTGCGGGACGATGCCGATGGCGTCGTGCAGGCTGTGCTGGGTGACGTCGCGCAGATCCTGCCCGTCGATCCGGATCGCGCCGCCGGTCACGTCATAGAAGCGGAACAGCAGCCGGGCGATGGTCGACTTGCCCGCCCCTGACGGGCCGACCAGCGCCAGCGACCGGCCCGGGGGCACCTCGAAGCTGATGCCCTTCAGGATCGGCCGCGCCGCATCATAGTCGAAGCGCACGTCGTCGAAGCTGACCCGGCCCTCGGTCACCTTCAGCGCCGCCGCGCCGGGGCGGTCGGCGATCTCGGGCGTCTGGTCCAGAAGGTCGAACATCTCGGCCATGTCGATCAAGCTCTGGCGGATCTCGCGATAGACCATGCCCAGAAGGTTCAGCGGCGTGGTGATCTGGATCATGTAGGCATTGACCATGACGAAGTCGCCCACGGTCAGTTGCCCGTTCTGCACCCCCGCCGCGGCCATCACCATCACGGCGACAAGCCCCCCGGTCATGATCACGGTCTGGCCCGCATTCAGCAGCGCCAGCGAATGCGCCGTCTTGACCGAGGCGTCGGCAAAGCCCGCCATGGCGCCGTCATAGCGGCGCGCCTCGCGGTCCTCGGCGCCGAAATACTTCACCGTCTCGAAGTTCAGCAGACTGTCGATCGCCTTCTGGTTGGCGTCGTTGTCCATCCGGTTCATCTCGCGCCGGATGCCGACGCGCCATTCGGTGACCCGGAAGGTGAAGGTGAAATAGAGCAGCATGGTGACCACCACCACGATCAGGTAGCGGATGTCGAACAGGGTGGCGAGGATGATCCCCACCAGCACCAGTTCCAGCACCAGGGGCCCCAGCGACAGCAGTACCATCCGCAGCAGGAAGGCGACGCCCTTCACGCCGCGCTCCATGATCCGGCTCAGCCCGCCGGTCTTGCGGGTGATGTGATAGCGCAGCGACATCCGGTGGATGTGCCGGAAGGTCTCGAGCGCGACGGCCTGTACCGCCGACTGCCCGACCCGGGCAAAGACGGCATCGCGGGCTTCGCTGAAGGCGACGGTGGTGATCCGCGCCATGCCATAGGCGACGGTCAGCCCGATGGCGCCAAGCGCCAGCAGCCAGACGTCGTCCCGCGCCTCGCCCGACAGCCGGTCGACGGCGGCCTTGTAGAAGAACGGCGTGGTGACCGCGACGAGCTTCGCGACCAGAAGGAAGGCCATGGCCAGCGCGACCCGGAGCCGGAGCCCGGGCGCATCCTTCGGCCAGAGATAGGGCAGCACGCGGATGACGATGCCAAGGCCCCGCCCCTCGGCGTCGGTCGGCGCGTCGGGCGCGCGCGGCGCGGCGCGGTTTCTCATCGGGCGGGGCGTCCGGGGGCGGTGCAACGGGTCATGGCCGTCATCTAGACGCGATTGCGCGGAATGTCACCCGGGCTCAGCGCGCCACGGGGGGCTGTGGCTGGGGAAGGTCGAAGACCTGGCCCGGATAGATCAGGTCGGGGTCCCTGATCTGGCCGCGGTTGGTCTCGTAGACCGAGACGTAGCGCATCCCGTCGCCATAGCGGTCGCGGGCGATGGCCCAGAGCGTCGCGCCGGGCTGCACCGTCACCACCCGGGCAGTGCCGGACAGGGCCGAGCGCACCACTTCGGGCGTCTCGCGGCGGAACGGCACCTCGACCCGGCCGGTCACCGCGCCGCTGCCGTCGATCCGGTCGATCCTGAGCCGGTAGAGCCCGGCGGGGATGCCGGGCAGGACGAATTCCCACAGCCCCGAGCCGGCCGCCTGCACGTCGCCCTTGGCGGCGCCGTCCAGATAGGCCCGCAGGGTCGCCCCGGACGCCGCCCGGCCGCGCAGGATCACCGCGTCGTCGTCGCCGTAATCGACCGAGTCGAGCCGGAGCTGGGCGCCGCCTTCCAGCGGCGGCACGTCCAGCGGCCGGATCCCGGTGGCGTCGCTGAGCAGCACCAGGGCTGGCGGCCTCAGTCGGGCGCGGGCCGGACACCTCGCGCGGGCGCTGCGGGCGGCCGATGCCGCTTCGGCTGCGGGCGTCCCGACGCCCCCGGCGGGCGCGGCGGGGCCGGCGGCCAGCGCTCCGGTCGCCATGACCTGTCCCTGGGGCACGCTGCCATCGGGCGCGACGATCACGGTTTCGACCGACGCGACGCTGGCGCCGCCGCCGCCCGCTTCGGCCGTCAGGGACATCACGCGAGGCACGGCGCTGGACGGCAGGCCCACGAAGGCGACGAACTGGCCCGCCGCGTCGGTCTCGGCCATGCCCACGGCCTGGCCGTCAAGCAGGATCGCGACCTTCCGGCGGGGCTGTGCCCGCCCGGCCACCAGCGTCTCGCCGCCCGGTTCCACCCGGACCAGATCGAAGCGCGGGGTATCCGGGGACGCGGCGGGTCTGGGCGCCGGGACGTCCAGGTCGGCCGCGACGACCGGAATCGCCGCGGCTGGCGAGTCCCCCGGAGGGGAAGGCGGCGCGAACCGCCAGAGCCCGAGCGCCACCGCGGCCACGCCCGCCGCAAGGGTCACCCCCGGCCAGAGCCAGACATTGCGGCCCGGCGTGACCTGCCCGAATTCATCCCTTCCCGCCGACATCGTCGCGCCCCACCGGCGAGAGGCCGGAAATCCCTTTATACCAAAAGGCTTAACCGAGGTCAAATCAGCCCGCGGGCGGGCCTGCCGCGGTCAGTCCGGCAATTCCCGCCTGGCGGGCAGCGCGCCAGCCGTCGGCGGTATAGACCGCCAGCGCGACCCAGATCATCGGGAAGGCGATGGCATGCCACGGCGTGAAGGCCTCGCCGAACACCAGCGTCGCGCAGAGGAACTGCAGCGTCGGGTTCAGGTACTGGATCAGCCCCACGGTGGGCAGCGTCAGCCGCTGGGTGGCATAGGAGAACAGCATCAGCGGCAGGCCGGTCATCGGCCCGGCCAGCACCAGAAGCAGGGTCAGCCAGGGGTCGGACAGGAAGAAGCCGCCGCTGCGCCCGGCGACGCCCGACCAGCCCCAGCCATGGGCCAGCGCCAGCCAGACCAGCGCCAGCGGCGCCAGCAGCGTCACCTCGGCCGCGACCGAGGCCACCGGCGACGCCGGCATCCGCCGCTTCAGCACGCCGTAGATCCCGAAGGTCACCGCGAGGAACAGCGAGATCACCGGCATCACCTGCAGACCGACGGTCAGCACGGCCACCGCCGCCGCGGCCAGCGCCACCGCTGCCCATTGCAGCGGGCGCAGCCGGTCGCGGAACACCAGCATCCCCAGCAGCACCGCCACCAGCGGGAAGATGTAATAGCCGAGGCTCGCCTCCATCGCTTTTCCGACCTGCACCGAATGGATGAAGCCGAACCAGTTGGCCGAGATGGTCAGCGCCGCCGCCAGCGTCACCAGCGCCATCCGCGGGGTGGCGAGACAGGCGACGATCTCGCGCAACCGGCCCTGCGGCCCCAGGATCAGGACGAAGAACACCAGCGACCAGAGCGTGCGGTGGCACAGCACCTCGAGCGGCGGCACCGGCGACAAGAGCTTGTAGAACAGCGACGACAGGCCCCAGACCACACAGGTGAGGACCATCGCGACGATTCCGCGCTGGGTCTGGGTCATGGGGGTTCCGGCTTCGGTGACGTGCCGTCCTCAGGAACAGGATTGGCGCGGGGATGCAAGCCACGGCCGCGTGAAAGGGCTTGCGCCGCGGCCGGGCGCTGGCAAGGCTGCGGCCGACCCGAAGCGAAAGGCCCCGACGCCCGTGCCGGCCCAGACCCTGCCCCGCCTGTCCCAGTCGCCCCGGGATCCTGCCTTCGTGCAGGACCCTTACGGCTTCTACGACCGGGCCCGCGCCCTTGGCCCGGTGGTCTGGTGGGAGGAGTACGGGATGCCCGTTCTGGTCTCGCACGCCGCGGTGACCGCCGCGCTGAAGCACCGCCGGCTGGCGCGGGTGCTGCCGGGCGGCCTGCCGCCCTTCCCGCCCGGCCTGTCCGCCTTCGGCCGGGTCGAGTCGCTGTCGCTGCTCAGCCTTGACGGGCCGGCCCATGGCCGCTTGCGCGGACAGGTGCTGCGCGACTTCACCTCGCGCCGGATCGCTGCGCTGGCGCCCGAGATCGCCGCCCTGTGCCATCGCCTGATCGACCGCTTTCCGGCCGGGACCTTCGACCTGATCCCGGCCTATTGCGAACAGGTGCCGGTGATCGTCATCGCCCGGCTGCTCGGCGTGCCCGAGGCGATGGCGCCGCAACTGCTGGCCTGGTCCCATGCCATGGTGGCGATGTACCGCCCCGGCGTGACCGCGGCCGAGACCGAAGCGGCCGAAGCGGCATCGGCGGCGTTCCACGACTGGCTGTCGGAGGTCGTGGCGGCGAAGGATCCCGGCGGGGCCGACCTGCTGGGCGCCCTGCGGCTGGCCGAAACGGAGCACCGGCTGAGCCGGGACGAGACCGTGGCGACGGCGATCCTTCTGCTGAATGCC
This sequence comes from Meridianimarinicoccus sp., assembly GCA_044221805.1. Lineage (GTDB taxonomy): Bacteria > Pseudomonadota > Alphaproteobacteria > Rhodobacterales > Rhodobacteraceae > Meridianimarinicoccus. The sequence goes on along the minus strand of JBGAOK010000011.1, from coordinate 27,012 downwards.
GGGCACGAGGCGACGGTTCATGCCCTTGGCCTTGCGGTCTGGCGCCTGCTCGGGCGGAGCGACAGGGTGGCGCTGACCCGGCCCGATGCGGTCGCCGCCACGGTCGAGGAGGCGCTCAGGATCGACCCGCCGCTGCATGTCTTCACCCGCTTCGTCCATGAACCGGCCGAGATCGCCGGGCACGCCTTCCAACCCGGTGACCAGGTCGCCTGCCTGCTGGGGGCCGCGAACCGCGACCCCGCCGCCTATGGTGATCCGGGCAGCTTCCGCCCCGGCCGGCCCGGCCCCACCCTGACCAGCTTCGGCGCCGGGGTGCATTTCTGCCTCGGCGCGCCGCTGGCGCGGCTGGAGATGCAGATCGCGCTGGCGACCCTGTTCGACCGCTGCCCCGGGCTGGCACTGGCGGCGCCGCCGCGGGTCGCGGACATCTATCACTTCCGTGGGCTTCAGGCCCTGCCGGTCGTCCCCGGCTCAGGCAGCACCGGATAGGCGGTGGTGGACTTGATCCGCTCCATCGACAGCAGGGCGGTGACGTTGAAGATCCGCACCTCGGAGATCAGCGCCTGATAGAAGTCGTCATAGGCGCGGGCATTGGCCACCTGCACCTTCAGGATGTAGTCGATCTCGCCGGCCAACCGGTGCGCCTCGAGCACCTCGGGGCGCCGGCGAAGGGTTTCAAGGAAGCGCTTCTGCCATTCCGCCTCGTGCTCGGAGGTGCGGATCAGCACGAAGAAACACGCCTCGAGCCCCAGCGCGTCGGGGTCGAGGATCACCGTGGTCGGACCGATCACGCCCCCTTCGCGCATCTTGCGGATCCGGTTCCAGACCGGGGTCTTGGACGACCCGACCTTTGCCGCGATCTCGTCAAGGGTCTGGGCGGCATCACGCTGCAATTCAGCAAGAATTTTCCGGTCCAGCTCGTCCAGACGGACTGACATTCTTATCTCCTTCAATTTCCGAACCAAAAGGTGTGAAACTGGCCTTACAAGGAACAAATTTCCTTATTCTCGACCACACCTAGGCATCATCCGGAACAATATTCTATATTCTGTCGAACACCAATCACCGCGCCAATCCCGTCCCACAAGTCTTCAAGGTCCACCCGATGCAGCCCTTCCCCATCTTGGTCGCCCTGACAGGCCGCGTCCCCGCGGTTTCGGGTCGTGCTGTGGCGGCGGTGGCGAAGTTGCGTTTTCTCCTGAAGACCGGGGCGGAGAGTCAAGTTTATGCCCAAGGCCCTGCCCCGGCAATCGTCGACTGGGCGGTGGTCGGTCGGCTGGCCTTTCGGCCCCGGCCGCCGGCCGAGGGCGACACAACCGGCGCGGTGCAGGTCCATGGCGCCAACCAACCCTTGGCCGAGGATGCCCGCACCGCCACGCGCGCCCGCGCCGGGTCGGCTGCGCCCGCCGTGCTGCATCATGGCCTCGCACCGCACGCCATTGCCGCCCTCGACCGCCTTGTGCAGAAAGAGATCGCCCTATGAGCCGCCGCTTCTCCCCGAAAGTCGTCACCGGCAATGACCTGCGCGAAGGCGACGTGATCTATCTGACCGCCGATGACCGCTGGTCGCGCCTGCACCACGAGGCCGAGTTGATCGAGGACGAAGCCCGCGCCGAGGTGCGGCTGGCCGAGGCCGCGAAACAGTTGCTGACCGTGGTGGGCGCTTATCTTGCCGACGCACAGATGGGCGCCGCCGGGCCGGAACCTGTGCATTTCCGCGAGGCCTTCCGCACCCGCGGCCCGTCCAACTATTTCCACGGCAAGCAGGCCGACGGTCCGCAGGCCTGACAGGAGCAGCCATGTACACGTACAACGAGTTCGACGAAGCCTTCGTCCGCACCCGCGTGGCCCAGTTCCGGGGCCAGGTCGAGCGCCGCCTCGACGGGTCGCTGACCGAGGACGAGTTCCGTCCGCTGCGCCTGATGAACGGGCTTTACCTGCAGCTGCATGCCTACATGCTGCGGGTGGCGATCCCCTATGGCACGCTGGATAGCGCCAAGATGCGCCAGCTGGCCGTTATCGCCGAGCGCTGGGACAAGGGCTATGGCCATTTCACCACGCGCCAGAACATCCAGTACAACTGGCCCAAGCTGCCGGACGTGCCCGATATGCTGGACGCGCTGGCCGATGTGGGCATGCACGCCATCCAGACCTCGGGCAACACGATCCGCAACGTGACCGCGGACCATTTCGCCGGCGCGAGCGCCGACGAGATCGAGGATCCGCGCCCCGCCGCCGAGTTGCTGCGCCAGTGGTCGACCGACCATCCGGAATTCCAGTTCCTGCCGCGCAAGTTCAAGATCGCCGTCACCGGCAGCCCGAACGACCGCGCCGTGACCAAGGCGCATGACATCGGCCTGAGGATGGTCCGCGACGAAGCCGGCGCGCCGGGCTTCGAGGTGATCGTGGGCGGCGGCCTGGGCCGTACCCCGATGATCGGCCAGGTGATCCGCGACTTCCTGCCCAAGGCCGACCTGCTGCCCTATTGCGAGGCCATCGTCAGCGTCTGGAACATGATCGGCCGGCGCGACAACAAGTACAAGGCGCGGATCAAGATCACCGTCCACGAGACCGGGCTTGAGGCCTTCCGGGATCTGGTCGAGGCGCGCTTCGCCGAGATCCGCCCCGAATTCTCGGGCGTGGACCAGGATATGCTGGCCGGGATCGAGGCCCAGTTCGCCCCCCCCGCCTTCCGCAATGCGCCGACCGAGGCCTTCGACGCCCGCTATGCCGCCGATCCGGTGTTCCGGTCCTGGGCCGACACCAACCTCGTGCGGCACCGCCACGACGGTTACGCGATCGTCACCATCTCGCTGAAGAAGCCGGGCGAGACCCCGGGTGACGCAACCGCGTCACAGATGCGGGTTATGGCCGATCTGGCCGAACGATTCGGCCATGACGAATTGCGCATCAGCCACGAGCAGAACGTGATCCTGCCCCATGTCCACCGGTCGGACCTGCCTGCGGTCCATGACGCGCTGAAGGCCGCCGATCTGGCCGTGGCGAATGTGGGCCGGGTCTCGGACATCATCGCCTGCCCGGGGATGGACTATTGCGCGCTGGCCACGGCCCGGTCGATCCCGGTCGCCCAGCAGATCGCGCTCCGGTTCGAGGAACTGCAGCTGGAACACGAGATCGGCGAGATCAAGATCAAGATCTCGGGCTGCATCAACGCTTGCGGCCACCACCATGTGGGCCATATCGGCATCCTTGGCCTGGACCGCGCCGGCGTCGAGAACTACCAGATCACCCTTGGCGGCGATCACACCGAGACCGCTGCGATCGGCGAGCGGACCGGCCCGGGCTTCGCCTATGACGAGATCGTTCCGGCCATCGAGCGGCTGGTCGATGCCTATCTGAAGCTTCGGGAAGGCCCCGGGGAAACCTTTATCGAGTCGTATCGCCGGGTTGGCATGGCGCCCTTCAAGCTGGCCCTCTATGGCGAGGAAGCCCAGTCCGGAGGACGTGCCCGTGCCGCTTGAAGCCCCTCTCGCCTCGGTCGAGGAACGCGTCACGCACCTGAACCACCGCTATCGCCACCATTCGGCGACGGCGGTGCTGGAACGGGCGTTGTCCGACCCGCAGGTCGGCCGCATTGCCATGGTGTCGAGCTTCGGCGCGGAATCGGTGGTTCTGCTGCACATGGTGGCGGTGGTCGACCGGTCGACCCCGGTGCTGTTCATCGACACCCAGATGCTGTTTCAGGAAACCATGGACTATCAGGCCGCGGTCTCGGCCAAGCTGGGCCTGACCGACGTGCGCTTCGTGCAGGCCGCGGAACTGGAACTGGCGGTCGAGGATCCCGACGGCACGCTGCACCAGGTCAACACCGACGCCTGCTGCGACCTGAGGAAGACCCGACCGCTGGAACTGGCGCTGAGCGGGTTCGACTCGTGGATCACCGGGCGGAAGCGCTATCAGGGCACAACCCGCGCCGCGCTGGACTTCTTCGAAGCCGACGGGCCGAACCGGATCAAGGTCAACCCGCTGGCCCATTGGCAAGATCGTCCGCGGGCCGCTTCCCGCCAGCGACATCAGCGAGGAGAAGGTCGCATGAGCGTGATCGTGACCGATGCGGGCTTCGCCGCCGACGACTGGTCCGCGCCGGTCGCCGGGCTGGACGAGGCCCTGGCGGGTGCCGGCACGGCGGTCGATCTGGCCACCACCGACGACCCCGAAGCGCTGGCGCCGCATCTGGACCGGCTGGGGCTGATCCGGGTGACCTTCGGCAGCTTCTCGGACGGGCGGGGCTTCACCCTCGCCCGCCGGCTGCGGCGGCTGGGCTTCACCGGCCGGCTGCGCGCCCGGGGCCATGTGGTCGCCGACCAGTACGCCATGGCGCGCCGGTCTGGCTTCGACGAGGTCGAGATCGCCGACGACCTTGCCGCCCGCCAGCCCGAGGCCCAGTGGCAGTTCCGCGCGAACTGGCAGGCGCACGACTATCAGTCGCGCCTGCGCGGCTGACTGCCGCCTTCCGCTTTCCCAGACATCACGATACCAGAAGGGATGGCGCGTCTGACGCGCCGACATTTGCCGCCATGAACGAACGCACCCGAGTGACCGAAGCCGCCCCGATCAAGACGCTGCCCGACGCCCAGACGGTGACCGAGGTTCAGCACTACACCGACCGGCTGTTCCGCTTCCGCGTGACCCGGCCGGCCAGCCTTCGTTTCCGTTCCGGCGAGTTCGTGATGATCGGCCTGATGGGCGACAACGGCAAGCCGCTGCTGCGCGCCTATTCGATCGCCTCGCCGTCCTGGGACGAGGAGCTCGAGTTCTACTCGATCAAGGTGCAGGACGGGCCGCTGACCTCGAAGCTGCAGCACATCAAGCCGGGCGATCAGGTGATCCTGCGGCCCAAGCCCGTGGGGACGCTGGTGCATGACGCGCTGCTGCCCGGCAAGCGGGTGTGGTTCTTCGCCACCGGGACCGGCATCGCGCCCTTCGCCTCGCTGATCCGCGACCCCGAGACCTACGAGCGGTATGACCAGGTGATCCTGACCCATACCTGCCGGGATGCGGCCGAGCTGACCTATGGCGCCGATCTGGTGGCCAGCCTGCGCAGCGACGAGATGCTGCAGGAACTGCTGGGCGACGGCATCGACAAGCTGGTCTACTCTGTTCCGCGACCTCGTCATCACCGATTTCGGCCCCGCGACCGACCGGGCGATGGTCTGCGGTTCGATGGGGCTGAACCTCGACCTGAAGCGGATCCTCGAAGGCCACGGCCTGCGCGAGGGCGCCAACTCCGAGCCGGCCGAGTACGTGGTCGAGAAGGCCTTCGTCGGCTGACCCACGCGTCCGCGCCGGCTTCGCCCCGGGATGGATATTCCGGGGCAGAATCCGCGATTCATGGTAACATCCCCGCCCGTGACCGGTTGATTGCCGGTCGCGCTGCGATTATGAGCACCCATCCCGACCGGAAACCCGTTTTCGAAACAATCGAAGGAACGCCAACATAGCCCGCCGACCCCACAACGCCCCGCCGACCCGCGACACCGGCCCGCGCATCAACGAGCGCATCCGTGTACCGGAGATCCGCCTGATCGGTGCCGAGGGCGAAAACATCGGAGTCGTGACCCCGGCCCGCGCGATGGAGCTGGCCCAACGCGCCGGTCTCGATCTGGTCGAGATCTCGCCGAACGCCGTGCCGCCGGTCTGCAAGATCATGGACTTCGGCAAGTTCAAGTACGAACAGCAGAAGCGCGAGAGCGAGGCACGGAAGAAGCAGAAGATCATCGAGGTCAAGGAAATAAAGTTCCGTCCCAATACGGACACCCATGACTACGAAGTGAAGATGCGCAGCGTGTTCAAGTTCCTCGAAGGCGGCGACAAGGTGAAGATCACCCTGCGCTTCCGGGGTCGCGAGATGGCGCACCAGAACCTTGGCCGTGACCTGCTTGAGCGCGTCGCCACCGACGTGAAGGAAGTCGGCAAGGTCGAGAACATGCCGAAGCTGGAAGGCCGGCAGATGGTGATGATGATCGGCCCGGTGAAGTAACCGCCGCCGCTGCCGTCGCGTTCGTCAGGCCCGGGTCCGCCCGGGCCTTCGTCGTTTCAGGACGCCGCGGCTGGCGTGAGCCCGCCCTCGCGCTCCAGGAAGGCGACGATCTCGTCCACGCCCCTGCCGTGGCGCAGCTGCGCCATCACGAAGGGCCGCCCGGCCCGGGCGCGCGTCGCGTCCTCGGCCAAGAGCGCGACCGAAACCCCCACATGGGGCGCCAGATCGGTCTTGTTGATCACCAGAAGGTCCGACCGCGTCACGCCCGGCCCCTTCTTGCGCGGAATGTCCTGCCCGGCGGCGGTGTCGATGACATAGAGCGTCAGGTCGGCCAGTTCCGGGCTGAAGGTCGCCGCCAGATTGTCGCCGCCGCTTTCGATCAGCACGAGGTCCAGATCGGGAAACGCCGCCTCCAGATCCGCAAGGGCGGCAAGGTTGATCGAGGCGTCCTCGCGGATCGCGGTGTGCGGGCAGCCGCCGGTCTCGACGCCGCGGATCCGTGCCGCGGGCAGCACCTGGGCGCGCATCAGCGCCTCGGCATCCTCGCGGGTGTAGATGTCGTTGGTGATCACCGCCATGGAATAGCGCGACGCCAGCGCCCGGCAGAGCTGTTCGGTCAGCGTGGTCTTGCCCGCACCCACCGGCCCGCCGATCCCGACCCGGAGGGGGCCACTACTGCCGGCTGCGACGTCAACTTGAAGATCATTCTGCATCATCTTGTCGAACATGTCCTTTCAGGACTGGAACAGGCGTATGTCCCGGGTCTCGTGGTGCAGCGCGGCCAGATCGCTGCGGAAGGCCGCGCCGGCCAGATCGGCCGTGTCGGCCGTCGCCGCCCGGGCCGCCAGCGCGGCGATGGTCGGTGCGGCAGCGGCAAGGCAGGCCTGCGCCGCGGTCTGGCCCAGCGGCACGATCCGCGCCGCGATGGTGCAGAGGTTGCCGGCGAAGCCCTGCAGGTACAGCGCCGCCACCGTCCCGGTCGGCAGGTCCAGCCGCCGCGCCTGCAGCCCTACCGCGACCGGCAGCGGCAGCGGCGGATGGGCAGTGCCGAGAAGCGCGTTGGTGGCGCGCAGGAAGGCCGCACCCTGATCGGCGCTTTCCCGAGCGCGCTCGCGGCCCGCCGCCAAGGCCAGCGCCAGCGCGGCAAGGTCCGCCACCGGATACGCCGCGCGATGGGCGAGCGCGAGCAGGACGGCGTCGTTCCAGCCGGCGCCGAAGTCGAGGACCCCTCCCAGCCAGTCGGCGAAGCCGGCCGCGTCGGTCACGTCCCCCGCCGCCACCGCCGTTTCCAGCCCGTGCGAGAAGGCGAAGCCGCCGACCGGAAAGGCCGGCGACAGCCACTGCACCAGCGCCAGCAGATTGCCCGTGTCGGTGTCAGTCCTCAAGCGCGTCGCGCCGGTCGTCGCGGAGCAGCGCCCGGATCCGGCGCGAGGCGGCTTCGGCCCGGGACGCGCGCGGCTCGGCCGCCGGCGGCACGGGGGCGTGGGGGTGGTGGTGCCCGTGGTCGTGGTCGTGGTCGTGGTCGTAAGCGTGGTCGTGGCCGTGAGCGTGCCCACCGCCATGCTCATGGTCATGTCCGTGCCCGTGGCCGGCCACGTCGTGATGGGCGTCATCGCCGGCCGGGTCGGGCCCCGCCCCGTCCGCGGCATCCGCCGCCTCGTCGTGCAGGCGCAGCCCGTCTGCCGGGCCGTGGTCGTGGCCGAAGGTCCGCCCCTGCCCATAGGCGCCCCCTTCGGGGCGGAACGGGCCGGTGGTCTCGCGCAGATCGGCGCCGAGGCGTGTCAGCATGTCGGCAAGCACATGGTCGCGCCCGATCACCAGATGGTCCGCCGCCAGCTGGCAGGGCGTGTGGCGGTTGCCAATGTGCCAGGCCAGCCGCGCCAGGTCGCCGCGCACCTCAAGCAGGGGTTCGCTGGCGGCGGCGACGGCAATGCGGCTGCCGTCGTCGAGTTCCAGCACCGCGCCGTCGGGCAGTTCGGTCGCCTTGGGCAGGTCGATCAGAAAGGCCCTCCCCGCCCGGCTGACCAGACGGCGGCGGCGCAGGAAGCGCCCCGCATAGTCCAGTTCCACCGCGTCGCCGGTCCCGGCGGCGGTGCCGTCCGGCGCCAGGATGCGGCGCACGCGGGACGGAGCGCCGGCCGGGCCGTCACCATGGCGGGGCTCCGCCGTGCCGGCGGAGGTTTCGAGATCTGGGGGTGTCTCTGTCATGGCCGAAGAGTGCCGCCGGATGTCGCCGGGCCCAAGCGGCCGACGCGGATAAGATCGTGATGATCCGCACCTCGCTTCCCTTCGCTGTCAGCGCGATCTTCTCGTCGCAAAGCCTGAGCGCATCGCGCCCGAAAACCTCTCGCCGCCAGCCGTGCAGCGCGCCCACGTCACGCTCGCCCGCGGCGATCTGGTCCAGTTCGGCCGAAGTTGCGATCAGCTTCTGGGCAACGCCGGCTTCCTCGGACTTTGCCTTCAGCAGCACCCGCAGCAGGTCGGCCACCGCCGGGTTCACCGCCAGGTTCTCGCGCGACCGGTCGGGCTTGGGCACCTGATCGGCGGGCAGCGAATCGGCCGCCTGCACCGCGGCCAGGATGCCGTCGGCGATCTCGCCCCTGCGCGCCTCGCGCAGCAGGAGCCGCAGCCGGCTCAGGTCGTCCAGCGACGTCGGCCGGGCCGAGGCGATCTCGATCAGCGCGTCATCCTTGAAGATCCGGCTGCGCGGCACGTTGCGGGTCTGGGCATAGCGTTCGCGGAAGTCGGCCAGCATCTTGACCACGGCGAGGAACCGCGCCGACCCGGTGCGGGTCTTGACCCGCTTCCAGGCTTCCTCGGGCTGGACCACATAGGTCTCGGGCTGGGTCAGGACGGCAAGCTCCTCCTCGACCCATATCTTGCGGCCCTGGGATTCCAGCTCGGCCGCGAGGTATTCGTAGATGTCGCGCAGATGGGTCACGTCGGCCAGCGCATAGGCCTTCTGGGCCTCGGTCAGCGGCCGGCGGCTCCAGTCGGTGAAGCGCGAGGACTTGTCGAGCTGGGCCTTCGCGACCCGCTTGACCAGGGTCTCGTAGCCGACTTGCTCGCCGAAGCCGCAGACCATCGCGGCGACCTGGGTGTCGAACAGGGGCTGGGGGAAGACGTGCCCCTCGAAGAAGAAGATCTCGAGATCCTGCCGCGCGGCGTGGAACACCTTCACCACCGACGTGTCGCGGAGCAGGTCGTAGAGCGGGTCCAGCGACAGACCGCCCGCCAGCGGGTCCACCAGCACGGCGCATTCAGCCCCGGTGCCGGGATAGGCCAGCTGGATCAGACAGAGCTGCGAGTAATAGGTGCGCTCGCGCAGGAATTCGGTGTCGACGGCGACATAGGGTTGCTGGCGTGCACGGGCACAGTAGTCGGCCAGCGCCTCGGTGGTGACAATCGTAATCATACTCGGCAACAGCGTCCTTTCCGTACAGGTCCCGAGCATCGGACAGGCAGTCCGCGGACGCAATGCGTCACCTCATAGCACGGTGGTGCCGTCGTGATTTCGGTAACAGTCACCCGGCCTGCAGCAGGATCGGGCTGCGCCGGCCCTCGGCAAAGCGGCGCAGCACCAACGGATAGAGCCGGTGTTCCAGCACCAGCACCCGCGCCGCCAGCGACTCGGGCGTGTCGCCGGGCAGCACCGGCAGCCGGGCCTGGCCAAGGATCGGGCCGTCGTCCAGTTCCGCCGTGACCTCGTGGACGGTGCAGCCGTGTTCCGCGTCGCCCGCCGCCAGCGCCCGGGCATGGGTATGCAGGCCCCGGTACTTCGGCAGAAGCGAGGGGTGGATGTTCAGCATCCGCCCCTGCCAGCGGCGCACGAAACCGGGGGTCAGCACCCGCATGAACCCGGCAAGGCACAGGATGTCCGGCGCCGCCTCGGCCAGAGCGGCGTCAAGGGCCGATTCGAACGCCGCCCGGTCCTCGCCATAGGGGCGATGGTCGACCACCGCCGTTGGCACCCCAAGCGCCGCGGCCGGCCGAGCCGAGCCGGCCCGCACCCGGCGGTTCGACAGGACCAGCTGGAGGGCGCGCCGGATGCTCGCCGGTCATCGACGAGACCAGCGCCACCATGTTGGACCCGCCGCCCGAGATCCAGCACCGCGACGCTGCCGTCATGCCAGCGTTCCGCTGTAGCGGACGCCACGTCCCGGCGCACATGGCCGATCCGGTGCACCGTCTCGCCCGGCGGCCTCCAGCGCGCGCTGGCCACCCAGGTCGGCGGCATCGGCGGCGGCCATCGACCACGACCACCATGCCGATGCCGGAATTGAAGGTCTTCAGCATCTCGGCCTCGCCGATCCCGCCGGTGGCGCGGAGCCAGGCGAAGACCGGCGGCAGGGTCCAGGCGCCAAGGTCGATCTCGGCGCCAAGCCCCTCGGGCAGCACCCGCGGCAGGTTCTCGGTCAGGCCACCGCCGGTGATATGGGCCAGCGCATGGATGCCGCCGCCCGCCAGCGTCTCCAGCAGCGGCCGCACGTAAAGCCGTGTCGGCGTCAGCAGCGCGGCGCCAAGGCCGATGCCTTCGTCCGCGAACGGCGCCTGATCGTCCCAGCCCAGGCCCGAGACCTCGACCACCCGGCGCACCAGCGAATAGCCGTTGGAATGCACCCCGTCCGAGGCAAGCCCCAGCAGCACGTCGCCCTCGCTGACGCCGGCGGGCAGCGCCGCGCCGCGTTCCATCGCGCCGACGGCGAAGCCGGCAAGGTCGAAATCGCCCGGCGCGTACATGCCCGGCATCTCGGCGGTCTCGCCGCCGATCAGCGCCGCGCCCGAGCGCAGGCAGCCTTCGGCAATGCCCTCGATGATCCGCGCGGCCGACCCGGTGTCGAGCTTGCCGGTGGCGAAGTAGTCGAGGAAGAACAGCGGCTCGGCGCCCTGGCAGACCAGATCGTTGACGCACATGGCCACAAGGTCGATGCCGATGGTCGAGACCGCGCCGGTCTCGATCGCGATCTTCAGCTTGGTGCCGACGCCGTCGGTCGCGGCGACCAGCACCGGGTCGACATAACCGGCCGCCTTCAGGTCGAACAGCGCCCCGAACCCGCCCAGACCGGACATGACGCCGGGCCGCACCGTGGCCTGCGCCGCCGGCTTGATCCGCTCGACCAGCGCGTTGCCCGCGTCGATGTCGACGCCGGCCCCTGCATAGGTCAGACCCTTGTCGCTGCCCGTCATGCGCCCTGGCTCCGTCTGATGTCACCCGCTGCCGCATGCCCCTAGCGCAGCGCCCGCGGAATGAAAAGCCCGCGGGGCCTGACGGCACGACTGCAGACCGCTGCCTTGACGCTTCGCCGCCATCTGCTAGGGATACCGCCGGTCGGGGCCTGTAGCTCAATTGGTCAGAGCAGAGCGCTCATAACGCTTTGGTTGCAGGTTCGAGTCCTGCCGGGCCTACCACACCGCCCCCGTCACCCGACCGTCTGCCTGCCCGATCTCGACCAGCGCCCCCGGTCCCTGGATCACCTGCGCGGCGACGGCGCTGCCGGCGGCCACGGACCGCTCCAGCGTGGCCCCGGCCGCCCGCGCCGCCAGGAAGCCGGCATTGAAGCTGTCGCCCGCGGCCGTGGTGTCGCGCACGTTGCGGACCGGCTCGGGGTCGAAGGCGATCCGGGTCGCGCCGTCGGCGGCAAGGATGCGGCCGGGACCGTTCTTCACCACGATCACGGTGCAGCCGGCCTCCCGGTAGCGCTTCAGCGTCGCCTCGGGCGCGGCATCGCCGAAGAAGGTCGCCTCGTCCTCGTGCGAGGGCAGGACGATGTCGCTGGTGGCCGCCGCCTGCATCACCGCGGCGCACATCGTGGCCGTGTCGGGCCAGAGCCGCGGCCGAAGGTTCGGATCGAACGCCACCGGCACGCCTGCGGCCCGCGCGCGTCCCAGCGCCGCCAGCATCCGCGCCCGCGCCGCAGGCTCCAGGATCGCCAGCGTGATCCCCGAGACATAGGCGATCCCCGCCCCGGCCAGCGCCGCATCCAGCCGGTCCGGGTCGTCGGCCAGACACCGCGCCGCGCTGTGCGTCCGCCAGTAGGTGAAGCTGCGTTCGCCCCGGTCCAGCGAGATCAGGTAGAGGCCGACGCCGCGATCTGGCACCCGGGCGACATGCCCGGTGCCGATGCCGCTTCCGGCGATGAAGTCCACCATCCGGTCCGAGACCGGATCGGTGCCGACCGCGGTCACATAGTCCACCTGCCAGCCGGCCGGCAGTAGGCGCCTTGCGTACCAGGCGGTGTTGAACGTGTCGCCCGAGAACGCCATGCGGAACAGGTCCGCCGCGCCCGCCGGGGCCATCTCGATCATGCATTCGCCGATGGCCACAAGTCTCGGGGACATCATTCCTCCTCCACGAACCAGCTGTGGTTCTCGGCCCGGACCTTCTCGACCATCTCGCGGATCCGGCCGAGATGGGTGGTGATCCGCGCCGCCGCACCCTCCGGGTCGCGGGCACGGATGCAGGCAAGGATCTCCTGGTGGTCGGCCAACGCGGTCGGCGCCGCATGGTTCAGCGACATCAACCGCAGCCGGTCGGTGTGGGCCTTGGCCTCGCGGATGATCTCATAGGCATGGCCATGGCCGATCAGCTCGCACAGGCGCTGGTGGAAGCCGTCGTCCAGATCGTGGAAGCGGTTGCGGTCCCCCGCCGCGATCGCCGCCGCCTGCGCCTCGATGCTCGCGTCAAGCTGCGCCAGATCGGCTTCGGTCAGCACGCGGCAGGCTTCGCGCACCACCGCGACCTCGATCGCCGTGCGCACGAAACGGGCGCGCTCGACCATGGTGGCCGAGATCCGCGTCACCGTGGTGGCGCGCTGCGGCTGGATCTGCAGGAAGCCCAGCTTCGAGAGACGGAAGAAGGCGTCGCGCACCGGCTGGCGCGACACGCCCAGCTGCCGCGCCACGTCCAGTTCCGACAGCTTGGTGCCGGGCGGCAGCTCGACCAGCAGCACCTTGCGGTACAGCGCCTCGAACACCTGGTCGGTGACCGACGTGCGGGCGATCGGTTCCACATCGCGCAGCGACGCATGTTCGGTCATCCGGCTTCCTCCATGTTCGTTGACAGCAACGCCATACTAGCATATCAGTCTACAAGGTCGAGCGGTTTCTCTGCCCGGAGCCCGACTCGCCGTCGCAAGGACGACCCGATGCCGCTTCTCGATCCTGACCGGCTGTTCCCCCCGGAACAGCAGACCCGAAGCCTTGCCCGCGCGCTGTACGATCAGGTCCGCGACCTGCCGATCGTCAGCCCGCACGGCCATACCGACCCGCGCTGGTTCGCCGAGGATGCGGCGTTTCCGGACCCGGCCCGGCTGTTCGTGACGCCGGACCACTACGTGTTCCGGATGCTGTTCTCGCAGGGGATCGCGCTCGAGGATCTGGGCGTGCCGCGGATCGACGGCGGGCCGACCGAAACCGACGGCCGCACCATCTGGCGCCGCTTCGCCGCGAATTTCCACCTGCTGCGCGCGACGCCGTCGTGGCTGTGGATCAGCCATGCCTTCGACACGGTGTTCGGCATCGACACCCGCCTCACCGCCGACAGCGCCGACGCGATCTATGACCAGATCGCCGATTGCCTCGCCCGCCCCGAATTCCGTCCCCGCGCCCTGTTCGACCGCTTCGGGATCGAGGTCATCGCCACCACCGAAAGCCCGCTGGACGACCTGCGCTGGCACAGCATGATCCGCGCCTCGGGCTGGTCGGGCCGGGTCATCACCGCCTATCGTCCCGACCCCGTGGTCGATCCCGAGCATGAGGGCTTCGCCGCCAATGTCGAACGCTTCGGCGCCCTGACCGGCGAGGACACGCTCAGCTGGGACGGCTACCTGAACGCCCACCGGGTGCGCCGCGCTTTCTTCAAGTCCTTCGGCGCCACCTCGACCGACCATGGCCACGCCACCGCCCGGACCGAGGACCTGCCCCGCGAGGCGGCCGCATCCCTCTTCCGGAAGGCGCTGGCCGGGACCTGCACGGCCGACGAGGCCGATGCCTTCCGTGGCCAGATGCTGACCGAAATGGCCCGGATGAGCCTTGAGGACGGGCTGGTGATGCAGATCCATCCGGGATCCTTCCGCAACCATTCGCCGGCGATCTTTGCCCGCTTCGGCCGCGACAAGGGCTGCGACATCCCGACCCGCACCGACTATGTCCGCGCGCTGAAGCCGCTGCTGGACGCGGTGGGCACCGACCGGCGCCTGTCGGTGATCCTGTTCGGGCTGGACGAGACCACCCAGTCGCGCGAGTTGGCGCCGCTGGCCGGGGTCTATCCCAGCCTGAAGCTGGGCCCGGCCTGGTGGTTCTTCGACAGTCCCGAGGGGATGCGCCGGTTCCGCGAGGCCACCACCGAGACCGCCGGCTTCTACAACACCGTCGGCTTCAACGACGACACCCGCGCCTTCTGTTCGATCCCGGCCCGGCACGACGTCGCCCGGCGGGTGGACTGCGCCTACCTCGCCACGCTCGTCGTCACCGGGCGGCTGACCGAGGACGACGCCCACGAGGTCGCCCACGACCTCGCTTACCGACTGGTCAAGCAAGCCTACAGGCTCTGACCGCAACTCAGGGAGGAAGAAACATGACGATCCTTGCACGCACCACCCTTGCCGCGCTTCTGGCCGGTGCCGCGATGGCCTCGGCCGCCGGCGCCTGCGAGATCACGCTGCGCTCGTCCGATACGCATCCCGACGGCTATCCGACCGTCGAGTCGGTCAAGCACATGGGCGCGCTGATCGAGGAACGGACCGGCGGGCGCATCTGCATCGAGGTCTTCCCCTCGGCCCAGCTGGGCGAGGAGAAGGACACGATCGAACAGACCCGCTTCGGCGTGATCGACATGAACCGGGTCAGCATGGCGCCGTTCAACGGCCTGATCCCGGAAACCGCGGTGCTGTCGCTGCCCTACCTGTTCCGCGACACCGCGCATCTGCATGCCGTGCTCGACAGCGAGATCGGGCAGGAAATCCTCGACACCTTCACCGCCCAGGACCTGATCGCGCTGGCCTATTTCGATCCCGGCTCGCGCAGCTTCTACAACCGCGTCAAGCCGATCCGGTCGATCGAGGACATGAAGGGCCTGAAGTTCCGGGTGATCCAGTCGGACGTCTTCGTCGACATGGTCGCGGCCCTTGGCGCCAACGCCACGCCGATGCCCTATGGCGAGGTCTATTCCGCGATCGAGACCGGGGTCATCGACGGGGCCGAGAACAACTTCCCGTCCTATGAATCCTCTGGGCATTACGAGGTGGCGAAGTTCTATACGCTGGATCAGCACACCATGGTGCCCGAGGTGCTGGTGATGTCGAAGACCAGCTTCGACAAGCTGACCCCCGAGGATCAGGCGGTGATCCGCCAGGCCGCCAAGGACACCGTGCCCTTCAACCGCGAGAAATGGGCCGAGCGCGAGAAGGCCTCGGAAGAGAAGGTCCGCGAGGCCGGGGTCGAGATCGTCGCCGACATCGACAAGGCGCCGTTCATCGCCGCCATGGCCCCGGTCTATGCCAAGCACGCCGCGACGCCCGAACTCAAGGGCCTGGTCGAGCGCATCCAGGCCGTCCAGTGACCTGAAGGCCGGGGTCCGCGCATCCGCGGGCCCCGCCATGCATCGAGGAGGATTCCCATGCGCGACCGCATCCGTGCGGCGGCAGGCGTGCTTGCCGTGCTGTCCCGCCTGTCTCTCTGGCTGGCCGGGGCCGGCATGATCGCGATGACCGCGATCGTCAGTTGGCAGGTGTTCTGCCGCTATGTCCTGAACCAGAGCCCGAGCTGGACCGAGCCCGCCGCGATCATGGTGATGAGCTGGTTCATCTTCCTCGGTGCCGCCGTAGGCGTGCGCGAGAACTTCCACATGGGCTTCGACGTCCTGATCCACTTCCTGCCCGGCGCCGGTCCGGCGATGCGGGCGATGTCGGATCTGGCGGTCGCGATCTTCGGTCTGGGCATGGTGGTCTATGGCGGCCAGCTGATCGTCCAGACCTGGACGGCGACGATCCCCGTCCTGCAGATCCCCGGCGGCTTCGCCTACATGCCGCTGGTCGCCGGCGGCATCCTGATCGTGCTGTTCGCGGGCGAACGGCTTCTCCTCCGCCTTGCCGGCGTCCCGGTCGACCATGACCCGGATGCCGACGAGATGGTCATGAACGAGGTCTGAGCCATGGAACTGGTCGTCCTGTTCGGGGTCTTCACCCTGCTCATGCTCATCGGCACCCCGATCGCCTTCTGCCTGGGCGTGTCGAGCCTCGCTACCGTCCTCTATCTGGGCCTGCCGCCGCTGGTGGTGTTCCAGCGCGTCGCCTCGGGCGTCTCGGTCTTCACGCTGATGGCGATCCCGTTCTTCATCTTCGCCGGCGACCTGATGGTCCGGGGCGGCATCGCGGCGCGGATCGTCGCCTTCGCCAGTTCGCTGATCGGCCATGTCCGGGGCGGGCTGGGCCAGGTGAACATCGTCGCCTCGACGCTGTTCGGCGGCATCTCGGGGTCCGCCGTGGCCGAGGCGGCGGCGGTCGGCGGCATCATGATCCCGCAGATGAAGGCACGCGGCTATGGCGCGGACTATGCGGTCAATGTCACCTCGATGGCGGCGCTGATCGCGCTTCTGATCCCGCCGTCGCACAACATGATCATCTATGCGATCTCGGGCGGCGGGCGGATTTCCATCGCCGACCTGTTCACCGCGGGCATCATCCCCGGCCTGCTGCTGGCCGTCGCGCTGTCGATCACCGCCTATCTGGTCGCCCGCCGCCGCGGCTATCCGACCGAACCGTTCCCCGGCTTCGGCAACGCCTTCCAGCTGTTCCTGACCGCGGTGCCGGGCCTGCTGCTGATCGCGATCATCTTCGGCGGCGTGCGGTCGGGCGTGTTCACCGCCACCGAAAGCTCCTGCGCGGCGGTGGTCTATGCGCTCTTGGTGACGCTGCTGGTCTACCGCAACCTGAGCTGGGGCGAGTTCGTCCACGCCACCCAGCAGGCCGTGCGCACGACCTCGATGGTGCTGCTGATCATCGGCATGGCCGGCGCCTTCGGCTGGCTCATGGCCTATCTCAAGGTCGCGCAGATGACCGTCGAGATGATGGGGAACATCTCGCAGAACCCGCTGATGATCCTCCTGATGATCAACATCCTGCTGCTGGTTCTGGGCACCTTCATGGACATGAGCCCGCTGATCATCATCACCACGCCGATCTTCCTGCCCGTCGTCACCGCCTTCGGCGTCGATCCGGTGCATTTCGGCGTCATCATGATCCTGAACCTGGGCATCGGCCTGAACACCCCGCCCCTTGGGCCGGTGCAGTTCGTCGCCGCCGCGGTGGGCAAGATCACCATCTGGGAAGCCATGCGCAGCATCTGGCCGTTCTATGGCGCCGGCGTGATCGTGCTGCTGCTGGTCACCTACATCCCGGCGCTGTCGCTCTGGCTGCCGTCGCTGTTCCACTGAGGAGTCCCCCCCGATGCCCTTCCCCGCCGTCGCCGCCGACCCCGGCGTCACCCGCCAGGTGCTGGCCGAGGCGCCCGAGCTGATGGTGGTGTCCTTCGCCTTCCAGACCGGCGCCGAGGGCCGGCTGCACAGCCACCCGCATGTGCAGTCCACCTATGTCCGCTCGGGCCGCTTCGCCTTCCATCTGGGCGGCACCGAGCACCTGATCGGCCCCGGCGACAGCCTGGTCATCCCCGGCGGCACCATCCATGGCTGCCGCTGCCTGGAGGCCGGCGAGCTGATCGACACCTTCACGCCGCGACGCGACGATTTCCTGTGAGGACCACGATGACCGAAGTCGACATCCGCCATGCCATCGACCCCGAGACGGCGAAGACGCTGGACACCGGGGGGCTGCGCCGGCACTTCCATGTCGGCGACCTGTTCGCCCCCGGCGAGATCCGGCTGGTCTATTCCCATTACGACCGGCTGATCCTGGGCAGCGTGGTGCCGGACGGCGGTACCCTGACCCTGGACAAGGTCGGCAACACCGGCACCGCCTCGCTGCTCGACCGGCGCGAGCTGGGCGTGCTGAACATCGGCGACACCGGCACGGTCGCCGTCGGCGACGAGGTCCACAGCCTGGACCATGGCGAGGTGATGTATGTGGGCATGGGCGCCGGCCCGGTCAGCTTCGCCGGTGCGGGGCGGTTCTATGTGCTCTCGGCCCCGGCGCATCGCCGCTGTCCGACGCGGGTGATCCGGACCGCCGATGCCCGCCGGGTCGAGCTGGGCTCGAAGGAGGCGGCGAACGAGCGGGTGATCCTGCAGTTCCTGCACCCCGACGTGGCCGAGACCTGCCAGCTGACCATGGGCTATACCCAGTTCCTGCCGGGATCGCTGTGGAACACCATGCCCTGCCACCTGCATGACCGGCGGATGGAGGCGTATCTGTATTTCGACCTCGCCCCCGAGGCGCGGGTGTTCCACTTCATGGGGCGGCCCGAGGAAACCCGCCACATCGTCATGGCCAATGAAGAGGCGGTGATCTCGCCGCCCTGGTCGATCCATGCCGGGGCCGGCACCGGGGCCTATACCTTCTGCTGGGCGATGGCGGGCGACAACACCGACTTCACCGACATGGACATGGTGCCGATGGAGGCGCTCAGATGAACCCGTTCTCGCTGGACGGCCGCACCGCGCTGGTGACCGGCGCCAATACCGGCATCGGCCAGGCCATCGCGGTGGCGCTGGGGCGCGCGGGCGCCAGCGTGATCTGCGCCGGGCGGTCGTCCTCGGCCGAAACCCTTGCGCTGGTCCCCGGTGCGCGCGAGGTCCGGCTCGACTTCGCCGATCCGATGGCCGCGCGGGACGTCTTCGCGGCGGAACCCGTCGACATCCTGGTGAACAATGCCGGCATCATCCGCCGCGCCGATGCGGTCGACTTCACCGAGGAAGACTGGGATGCGGTCGTGGACGTGAACCTGAAGGCGGTGTTCTTCACCGCCCAGGCCTTCGGCAAGGCGGCCTTCGCCCGCGGCGCCGGCGGCGCGATCGTCAACATCGCCTCGCTGCTGTCCTTCCAGGGCGGGATCCGGGTGCCGTCCTATACCGCGTCCAAACATGGCGTCGCCGGGATCACCAAGCTGCTGGCGAACGAATGGGCGGCGAGGGGCATCAACGTGAACGCCATCGCGCCGGGCTATATCGCCACCAGCAACACCGAGGCGCTGCGCGCCGATCCGGTCCGCAATAAGGCGATCCTCGACCGCATCCCCGCCGGGCGCTGGGGCGAGGCGGCGGACATCGGCGAGGCGGCGGTGTTCCTGTGCTCGCCCGCCGCGCGCTATATCCACGGGGCGATCCTGAACGTCGATGGAGGCTGGCTTGCACGCTGAGACGATCGCCGGGACCCGCCTGACCCGCTCGGCCGCGCCGAAGCCGGGCGTCGGCATCGTCCATCTGGGCCTTGGCGCCTTCTTCCGGGCCCATGGCGCCGTCTACATCGCCGAGGCGGTGGCGGCATCGGGCGGCGACTGGGGCATCGTGGGCGTCAGCCTGCAAAGCCCGACCACCCGCGACCAGCTGGCGCCGCAGGATTTTGTCTATACGGCGCTTGAGCTTGGCCCCGAAGGGAAACGCCCGCGGGTGATCGACTCCGTCATAGACGTGTTGGTCGCGCGCGAGGATCCGGCGGCGGTTCTGGCGGTGATGGCCGATCCGCGGGTGCGCATCGTTACCCTGACGGTGACCGAGAAGGGCTATTGCCACGAGCCGGCCACCGGGGCGCTGAACCTCGGCCATCCGGACATCGTCCATGACCTTGCCGATCCAATGCCGGTCTCGGCGCCGGGCTATCTGGTCCGCGCGCTGCAGCGGCGGCGCGCCGCGGGGGTGCCGCCCTTCACGGTGCTGACCTGCGACAATCTGCCGAACAACGGGCGGGTGGTCGCGGGCGTGGTGCTGGCGCTGGCCCGCGCCATCGACCCCGCGCTGGCGGCGTGGATCGCCGCCGAAGGCGCGTTTCCGGCGACCATGGTCGACCGGATCGTGCCCGCCACCAAGCCCGAGGACGTGGCGCGTCTGGCCGCCGCGACCGGGGTCCTTGACCTGGCCCCGGTGATGCACGAGCCGTTCCGGCAATGGGTGGTCGAGGACCGCTTCGTCGCCGGCGCCCGGCCCGATCTGGGCGCGGTGGGGGTGCAGCTGGTGGCGGATGTCACCGCCTTCGAGCACATGAAGCTGAGGATGCTGAACGGCACCCATTCCAGCCTTGCCTATCTGGGCTACCTCGCCGGCCACGAGACCATCGCCGAGACCATGGCGGACCCAGTTTTCGACAGGTTCGTCAGGTACTTGTGGCAGGCCGAGATCATCCCGGCGCTGACCCCGCCCGAGGGCGAGGATCTGGCCGCCTATGCCGCCGCACTCCATGCCCGCTATGCCAACCCGGCGATCCGGCACCGGACCTGGCAGATCGCCATGGATGGCAGCCAGAAGCTGCCCCAGCGCATCCTCGGCACCCTGTCCGAGACCTTCCGCGCCGGGCGCGAGGCGCCGGGGCTGGTGCTCGCGGTGGCGGCGTGGATGCGCTATGTGGGCGGCGTGGACGAGGCCGGCCGGCCGATCGAGGTGAAGGACCCGCTGGCGGACCGGCTGCGCGCCCTGTCGGAGGGCGCGGACACGCCCGAGGGCAAGGTCCGGGCGCTGCTGTCGGTGCGCGAGGTCTTCGACCCGGAAATCGCCGCAGCGCTGGAGCCGCGGGCGATCGCGGCCTACCGGACGCTCCTCGACGCCGGCGCCCGGGCTGCGGCCGCGGCCATCGCCTGAGCTTTCCCGCCCGCGAAGCCCGTCCGGAAGGGGCGCACAGGCGGATCCGGCGCAGGGCGGATTTTCGCCGTTTCATCAGGGATTTGACTGTAGGAATCTTGTAGGAATCCGGTCGGTTTTTCGTAGGCGCCGATCGCGCTGCCGGTCGGGCGCCGCTTCCTGTCCGTGGGCGCGTCGAACTGGCGCCTGCGGTCAAGTCCGTGCGGCGGCCTGCTGCTACCACGCGAACCGGTGCAGGGGCCGCCGGCCCGTTTCCGGGTCGCCGGGAAACCGGCAGGGACAGGCAGGGACAGCCAGGGAGAACGTCGGTGCGAAGGTCGGGATCCCAGGATCGGCGGATGTCCGGACCGGTGATGCCGGCCCGTGCGGCACTGTCGCGCCCTGCCCCTGTCGGCGGATCCCCGGCCGCCATCCGCCCGGAAACCCTGCCTGCCCTTCACCCGATCACGGGCGGCCCGGGCGCACCTGCAACGGACGGGATGACCATGCCCGCCGCCGCCACGCTGGTGCCGGCCCGTCCCCCGATGGGACCGCCGGCTTCCGGACCTGCCAGCCAGCGGACCGCCCGTCGCTGCCCGTCCTGCAATCCCCTGTCTTGGAGATCCCGAATGCTGAGAACGACCGTGACGCGCCTGCTGGGCGTGATCGCCGTGGCCATGGTCCCGGTACTGGCCATGGCGCAGGACCCTGCCTCCGCGCCGCCGCCGCACAAACCGCTGGAGAAGACCATCGGCCAGGCCCGGCCCCAGATCGTACCCTCGCTGATCGTGATGAACGCCGATGGCGCGCTGCTGGAGAACGGCACGCTGACGCTGAAGGGCATCGCCGGCAACTCGATCGTCTTCGCCGACCGTCCGATCCGCTCGGCCGGCCACGCGCCGACCTCGGTCCTGCTGGACGAGTGGAACCCGGATTACCCCGACAGCTTCTATGCCGATCCGCCCAACGCCACCGTCTCGGCCTTCGGCGAGACCGAGGACACCGTCTATGACGCGGTGGTCGTGCTGAGGAACCCGAAGATGGAAGGCGCCGACCTGGTCTTCGACGTCGATGTGCTGGAAGGCAGCCTGACCGGCTCGACCGGCCCGGCAGCGGTGTTCATCGACATCATCGGCCGGCCGCTGACCCCGGTGTCCTTTGCCGGCGCCGCCCGGCGCACCGCCTATCGCGGCGCCTTCTACGGTGCTGCGGCGGTCGGGACCGCGGCCGCAGTCGGCGCGACCGAGGCCGCTGCCGCGGCGCCCTATTACGCCCACCCGCCCTGCGGCTATTACCCCTATCCGCCCTGCTATTGAGTGCGCCACCGGCCTTCCCCATGGGAAGGCCGACCTGTTCATGGAGAGTGAAAACCGATGCGACACCGCAACCTGACGAAGTCCTGTCTGGCCGGGGCGGCCCTGTGGCTGCTGCTGCCGCTGGCCGGGCTTGCCCAGACCGCGCCGGACGCCGCGGCTCCCCCGCCGCCCGGCTCGCCCGCCGCCACGCGAGTGATCGACGGGCTGCAACTGCCCGCGCCCGGCGTGCCCTTCGGCGGCACGATCAAGCCGAACGCGCTGGAGTCGACCCCGTTCTGGCAGCCGCGCACCGTGCCGCCCGAAGGCGCCCCCAACGTCCTGCTGATCATGACCGACGACGTGGGCTTCGGCGCGCCGTCGACCTTCGGCGGCGTGATCCCGACGCCCGCGCTCGACCGCATCGCCGAGATGGGGCTGCGCTACACGCAGATGCATTCGACCGCGCTCTGCTCGCCGACAAGGGCTGCGCTGCTGACCGGACGGAACCATCATTCGGCCGGCTTCGGCGTGGTGGCCGAACAGGCCACCGGCTATCCGGGCTATGATTCCGTCATCGACAAGGACAAGGCCACCATCGGCCGCATCCTGAGCGACAACGGCTACAACACCTCGTGGTACGGCAAGAACCACAACACGCCGGGCTACCAGATCAGCATGGCCGGTCCTTTCGACCAGTGGCCGACCGGGATGGGCTTCGACTATTTCTATGGCTTCATGGGCGGCGACACGAGCCAGTGGACCCCGGGCAACCTGTTCCGCAACAACACCCAGATCTATCCCTTCGAGACCCAGAAGGGATTCAACCTGATCACGGCGATGGCGGACGAGGCCATCGGCTACATGAAGCAGTTGAACACGCTGTCGCCGACGCAGCCCTTCTTCGTCTATTACGCGCCGGGGGGCACCCATGCCCCGCACCACCCGACGCCGGAATGGGTGGACAAGGTCACCGACATGCACCTGTTCGACGACGGCTGGAACAAGCTGCGGGACACGATCTTCGCCAACCAGAAGAAGCTGGGCGTGATCCCCGAGGAGGCGCAGCTGACGCCCTGGCCCTCGGACCTGCTGAAGGAGTGGGACTCGCTATCGGCTGACGAGAAGAAGATGTTCATCCGGCAGGCCAATGTCTATGCCGCCTACCTCGCCTATACCGACCACGAGATCGGCCGGGTGATCCAGGCGGTCGAGGACATGGGCAAGCTCGACGACACGCTGATCATCTACATCTCGGGCGACAACGGGTCGTCGGCGGAAGGCACGCTGGAGGGCACGCCGAACGAGGTGGCAATGTTCAACGGCGTGAACGTGCCGGTGGCGGATCAGCTCAAGTACTTCTACGACATCTGGGGCACCGAGTTCACCTACAACCACATGGCGGTGCCATGGACCTGGGCCTTCGACACGCCGTTCAAGTGGACCAAGCAGATCGCCGGCTATTTCGGCGGCACCCGTCAGGGCATGGCCGTCGCCTGGCCGAACGTGATCAAGGACCAGGGCGGCATCCGCAACCAGTTCATGCATGTCATCGACGTGGTGCCGACGCTTCTCGAGGCGACCGGAATCCAGGCGCCCGCGGTGGTGGACGGCATCCCGCAGAGCCCGATCGAGGGCACGAGCTTCGCCTATACGTTCGACCCGGAGCGGAAGGACGAGCCGTCGCATCACACCACCCAGTATTTCGAGATGATGGGTGAATATGCGCTGTATCACGAAGGCTGGATGGCGGTGACCACGGTGCAGCGCCCGGCCTGGGAGACCTCCGGCAAGACCAACCCCTATCCGGCCGACAACCAGACCTGGGAACTGTACGACATCACCCATGACTGGACCCAGAACACCGACCTTGCGGCGAAGAACCCCGAGAAGCTGAAGGAGCTTCAGGACATGTTCTGGACCGAGGCGGAGAAGTACCAGGTGCTGCCGCTCGATGCCTCGGTGGCGACGCGCCTGGTGGTGCCGCGCCCGAGCATCATGGCGGGGCGGACCGAGTTCGACTTCCCGGTGCGGATGACCGGCATCTCGAACGGAGTGGCGCCGTCGCTGCTGAACACGTCCTATACCTTCACGGCCGAGGTCACGGTGCCCGAGGGCGGCGGCGACGGCATGCTGATCACGCAAGGCGGACGGTTCGCGGGCTATGGTCTCTACGTCAACAAGGGCAAGCCGACCTTCGACTGGAATCTGGTCGGGCTGAAGCAGGTGACGTGGGAGGCGCCCGACGCGCTGGCGCCCGGCAAGCACACGATCGTGTTCGACTTCAAGTATGACGGGCTTGGCGCCGCCACGCTCGCCTTCAACGACCTCAGCGGCATCGGCCGGTCGGGCACCGGCACGCTGTCGGTCGATGGCAAGGTGGTGGCGACCCAGACGATGGAGCACACGATCCCGCTGATCCTGGCCTGGGACGAGAACATGGACATCGGCTCGGACACCGGCACGCCGGTGAACGACAAGGTCTATCAGGTGCCCTTCGCCTTCACCGGCACGATCGACAGCCTGAAGCTGGTGATCGACCGCCCGGTTCTCAGCGACGCCGAGAAGGCCAAGCTGGAAGCGGCGATGAAGAAGGCGGCAGACTGAGCCCTGCCCAGGTGGTCCCCGCGCGAGGCGCCGGGGCCGCCACAGGAACACCAGAACGGGCGGCCCCGCGGATGCAAGGCCGCCCGTTCCGCATTGCGGGTCTCAGACCCTCCAGAAGCAGAACGTCAGCCACAGCACCGCCAGCCCCAGCGGCGCCCAGAGCGGCGCGCCGACGAGGCCGAGCCAGGCCAGGAAGATGTAGGCCGAGCCCAGGAGCCCGATGAACAGCCGGTCGCCCCGCGTGGTGGCAAGGCCGAGGATGCCGTTGCGCTCGTGCCCGCCGGGCCAGCGCCATTCCAGCACCGCCAAGAGCGCGATGGCGGCGAAGACGAAGATGAAGAAGGCCATGGTCGCCCGGGTCCAGGCCATCCAGAAGCCGCCGAACAGCGGCTCGGTCCACCATTTCGTCCAGGTGAAGACCTCGGCCTGCGTCTTGCCCAGATTGCCCCAGCCGGCCTGCTGGGCCGCGGCCATGGCGGGAAGCGCGACCAGGATCGCGACCAGAAGCCGGTGCATCACACCCTCCCCAGGGCGAAGCCCTTGGCGATGTAGTTGCGGACGAAATAGATCACGATGGCGCCGGGAATGATGGTCAGCACCCCCGCGGCGGCCAGCAGACCCAGTTCATAGCCGGCGCTGGACGCGGTGCGGGTCATCGTCGCGGCGATGGGTTTCGCGACCACCGCCGTCAGGGTCTTGGCCAGCAGCAGTTCGACCCAGGAGAACATGAAGCAGAAGAACGCCGCCACCCCGACCCCGGCCTTGATGGTGGGCAGGAAGATGGTGACGAAGAAGCGCGGGAAGGAATAGCCGTCCACATAGGCGGTCTCGTCCAGTTCCTTGGGCACGCCGGACATGAAGCCTTCCAGGATCCAGACCGCCAGCGGGATGTTGAACAGGCAATGCGCCAGCGCCACCGCGAGGTGGGTGTCGAACAGCCCGACCGCGGAATAGAGCTGGAAGAACGGCAGCGCGAAGACCGCCGCCGGGGCCATCCGGTTGGTCAGGAGCCAGAAGAACAGGTGCTTGTCGCCCATGAAGCGGTAGCGCGAGAAGGCATAGGCCGCCGGCAGCGCCGCGAGCAGGGAAATCACCGTGTTCATGGACACATAGATGATCGAGTTGATGTAGCCCCAGTACCAGACCGGATCGGTGAAGATGGTCCGGTAATTGGCCAGCGTCCATTGCTGCGGGAACAGCGAGAAGCCGCCGAGGATCTCGTTCGTGGTCTTGAAGCTCATCGCCACGAGCCAGTAGATCGGCAGGAGCAGGAACAGGATGTAGAGGATGACGGCGAGGCTGCGCAGCTTCATGGTTTGTCCCTCATTGTTCGTCGCGCGTCATCACGGTGTAGAACAGCCAGGACACGCCCAGCGTGATCGAGAAGTAGACCAGGCTCATCGCCGCCGCGGGGCCAAGGTCGAACTGCCCCAGCGCCACCTTCACCAGATCGATGGACAGAAGCGTGGTCGAGTTGCCCGGCCCGCCCCCGGTCAGCACGAAGGGTTCGGTGTAGATGTTGAAGCTGTCCATGAAGCGCAGCAGCACCGCGATGGTCAGCACCCGCTTCATCTTGGGCAGCTGGATGTGGCGGAACACCGCCCAGCTTGAGGCGCCGTCGATCTTCGCCGCCTGGTAATAGGCCTCGGGGATCGAGATCAGCCCGGCATAGGCCAGCAGCACCACCAGCGAGGTCCAGTGCCAGACATCCATGGCGATGACGGTGATCCACGCCGCCAGCGGGCTTTGCGTCATGTTGTAGTCGATGCCGAGCACGTTGTTCAGGGTGTAGCCCAGAAGCCCGATGTCGGGCAGAGCGAAGATGTTCCACATGGCGCCGACCACGTTCCAAGGGATCAGGAGCGGCAGCGCCATCAGCACGAGGCACACCGGCACCCAGAAGCCGCTGCGCGGCATCGCCAGGGCCACCGCAACGCCCAGCGGCACCTCGATGATCAGGATGGTGAAGGTGAACAGCATCTGCCGGCCCAGCGAGGCATGGAACCGGGGCGAACGCAGCACGTCCTCGAACCAGCCGACGCCGTGCCAGAAGAACTGGTTGTTGCCGAAGGTCTCCTGCACCGAATAGTTGACCACCGTCATCAGCGGCACCAGCGCGTTGAAGGCGACCAGGAACAGGACCGGCAGGACGAAAAGCCAGCCCTTCTGGTTGTGGGTCTTCATGCGCGGACTCCCTCGGTCGCGATCCAGCCGTCGGCGTAAAGCCGGGTCTGGTCGGGGATGAAGTGCAGGTGAACCTGCGCGCCGGCGGCGGGAGGGGCCGCGTCGATCACCGCGCTGACCCGTGTGTCGCCGACCAGCGCCTCGACCACCGAATGGCGGCCGATATCGGCGGCGCGGCGCACGGTGGCGGGGATGCCGTGATCGGCGAG
>JBGAOK010000121.1:0-8456 GCA_044221805.1 Meridianimarinicoccus sp. | reverse complement strand
GCCCTCGGCACCGCCGAGATCGTCCGCGTGGCCTGACGTCAGCGGGGTAAGGGGCAGTCACGCCTCAAAAGCGAGTTGCGCAACAACGCCGGTCCGGACCCTGCCCGCGGGCGACGCCGAGTTTTCGACGCGCTGGACGCGGATCAAGACCGGCTTCACCAAGGCGGACGGCGGCATCGGGCGACGGCGCTCGGGCAAGATCGCGAAGGGCGAGGCGGGAGTCTGTCCGCGCCGATTCCTGGCGCCCGGGATCCGGGACTCTGAGGATTCGACTGGCACGCCCGGTATTGCCGGGGCAACCCGGTGAAGCCCGGGCCGGTTGAGCGGTCCGCGGCGAGGCCGTGAACGTCGATCCACGGCACCATCCGGCTGGGGCGGGCGATCCGGAAAGGACCTAGAACGTTCAGGCTGGCGATCTCGGTGAGCGAGGAAGAGTCACGGGTGGGCCGTTTTCACCGGTACAAGACGTGCTGCGGCAATCGGGAACGGTGCGACGCGGTGGGTTGGCACCCACCCTACGCTTGCTGCTATGTGCCGTAACGATGAAATTCGCGATTGGGATTCTTCAAGTAGCGAAAGAATTCCGCGGTGTCCTTGGGTAATTGTGCGTCTTCAATGGAATGTATGAGCTTTATGCCGTTGGGGACAATTTGTCCGTTCTTCCCGCAGACGAACACGGGAGACAATTCATTGAGGTATCTGGTCTCGGAAAGCCCAAAGGACCTATGGTCGCGCCGTACCGCCGAGAACAGCGCGTGTGCGCCCATGTCTGAGATGGCCATACAAGGTTCATCCATCTTTTTAATTGCGGAAATCGAGAAGCGATCAACGTTTCTGATTGCGGTGGCGCGAGGATCCAATGGATTCTTTTGAATGGCTTCGATGAAGGACAGCAGAGAACTATACTGCTGCGCGCGGGCCTCGACCAATATTCGCACCTGATTCGGATTGAGGCGGAAAGCCGCAATGCATTCGCCAATCCGTTCCAAGAGGTATTGCATCACCTTGTTGTAGAAATGAGTTGGCGTCTTTCTCGCTTGTGGTAAATACTCCAACAGCGTGAGCTTATTCGATATGACTCCTGTCATAGCTATGGGTAGGCCAGCGAGCGTTCTACAAAGGTGAACCTTTTCAAAATGGCCAAGCTTGTTGGCGTGCAGGAATTTCCCTGAGAACGGGAGAGATGATAACCGATCGGCTATATCTTGGCGGTTGTCCTCTCTGTAGATTGTCGCGCAGATACAAAAGTATTGTGTTGGGCCAAAGCTGGGATCAGGTTGGACGTTATCCAACCCGACGTCCCCAGACTCGTCAACCAATATTGTGAACATTCACCGCGCGAACTTCTTGTGCTTGATCCGCTTCGGTTCCACCGAGTCGGCGCCGAGGCGGCGCTTCTTGTCTTCCTCGTAATCCTCGAAGTTGCCTTCGAACCATTCCACATGGGCGTCGCCCTCGAAGGCGAGCATGTGGGTGCAGAGCCGGTCGAGGAAGAAGCGGTCGTGGCTGATGATCACGGCGCAGCCGGCGAAGTCGGTCAGGGCGTCCTCCAGCGCGCGCAGGGTCTCGACGTCGAGGTCGTTGGTCGGCTCGTCGAGCAGGATCACGTTGCCGCCCGAGCGCAGCAGCTTGGCCATGTGGACGCGGTTGCGCTCGCCCCCCGACAGCAGCCCGACCTTCTTCTGCTGGTCGCCGCCCTTGAAGTTGAAGGCGCCGCAATAGGCGCGGGAGTTCATCTCGGCATCGCCGAGCGGCAGCACCTCGAGCCCCTCCGAGATCTCCTCCCACACCGTCTTGCCGGCATCGAGCGCGTCTCGGGACTGGTCGACATAGGCGAGCTTCACGGTGTCGCCGAAGCTGATACTGCCCTCGTCGGGCTTCTCCTGCCCGGTCAGCATGCGGAACAGCGTGGTCTTGCCGGCGCCGTTCGGGCCGATCACGCCGACGATGGCGCCCGGCGGGATCGAGAAGGACAGGTTCTCGATCAGCAGCTTGTCGCCCATGTGCTTCTTGAGGCCTTCGACCTCGATCACCTTCTGGCCGAGGCGCGGGCCGTTCGGGATGATGATCTCGGCCTGGGTGATCCGCTCGCGTTCGGACTGGTTGGCGAGGTCGTTATAGGCGTTGATCCGCGCCTTCTGCTTGGCCTGCCGGGCCTTGGCGCCCTGGCGGATCCAGTCGAGCTCGCGCTCCAGCGTCTTCTGGCGCGACTTGTCCTCGCGGGATTCCTGCGCCAGCCGCTTGGCCTTCTGTTCCAGCCAGCGGGAATAGTTGCCTTCGTAGGGCAGGCCGCGGCCACGATCCAGCTCGAGGATCCAGCTGGTGATGTCGTCGAGGAAATAGCGGTCGTGGGTGACGATCAGGATGGTGCCGCGATAGGCGATCAGGTGGTTCTGCAGCCAGGCGATGGTCTCGGCATCCAGGTGGTTGGTCGGTTCGTCCAGCAGCAGCATGTCCGGGGCTTCCAGCAGCAGCTTGCAGAGCGCGACCCGGCGCTTTTCGCCCCCCGACAGCGAGGTGACGTCGGCATCGTCGGGCGGGCAGCGCAGCGCCTCCATGGCGATGTCGATCTGGGCGTCGAGATCCCACAGGTTCTCGCTGTCGATCTGGTCCTGGAGGGAGGCCATCTCGTCCGCGGTCTCGTCCGAATAGTTCATCGCCAGTTCGTTGAAGCGGTCGAGCTTGGCCTGCTTGGCGGCGACGCCCAGCATGACGTTGCCGCGCACGTCGAGGTTGGGGTCGAGTTCCGGTTCCTGCGGCAGGTAGCCGACCCGGGCGCCCTCGGCCGCCCAGGCCTCGCCCTGGAAGTCCTTGTCCTGGCCCGCCATGATCCGCAGCAGGGTGGACTTGCCCGACCCGTTGACGCCGACCACGCCGATCTTGACCCCCGGCAGGAAGTTCAGGCGGACGTTCTCGAAGCATTTCTTGCCGCCGGGATAGGTCTTCGAAACCCCGTCCATGTGGTAGACGTACTGGTAGGATGCCATCGTGCCCTCCGCGGCTGCTGTCGTGGGCTGTATTAGGGTGCGGATCGGGGGTGAGCAACGGCCGACGCGCGTACAGGGTGCGGATCGGGCGCGATGGCGGACCCGGTTGCCAGATCCGGCCCCGCCTGCAACCCGAACGGATCACGCTGGCCGTCGTGCCCGGTGTAGTTGTGCGAATCTGCACTGCAGAAACCGTATCCTTGGACACCGAAGTCGGGCGCGAAAATTTCTGCGTCACGCCCGCCGATCCTGGTTCTCGCAGCGGTTGAATGCCGCCGGGCACGGACAGCCCAAAAATCATGCAAGAATGCGGACTCGGGAATGCATGCGGCTGAAGCGGGAAGTATTTTTCACTTTGTGTGTGCTGTCGCACAAGGGGCGCCGGAACCCTTGTTGCATACACCGTCATAAGACGACGCACGCCCCCCGGGGCGGCGAAACAAGGGTCAGTGATGATGTCCGAGTTGTTTCAGATGCACCCGCCTGTGAGTCCGGATCGACTGGCGGTCCTCTGCGATGACTGGCGACGCGCGGTTGTCCGTGCGCTGGAAATCGGCGGAGACTCTTTCCAGTTGCTGCTGGGGACACTGGGGGCTGCCGACCCCGGGTCGCTGCTTCACAGGATCGCCGACATGGTGCCGGCGGATTCGGCGGTGGCGCGTGCGCCGATTCCAGGCGCGGTTACCCGGTCCGAAGCCTATGGCCGCCTTCTGGAAGCGCTCGCCCCCGAAGCCGAGAACGGTTTCCGCGGCGCCGTGGGCGCAGCCTATGGCGATTGGGTCAGCCACCGCAGCAAGGCGCGTCCGGGCGACAACCAGGCGGACCTTTTCCGGGACTGGTGCAGCCGGGTTCCAAGCGACCGGGCAGCGCTGCTGGAGCGACATTTCCAGGCCGCCGCCGACCCGCTCAGCCGGCTGCGGGATGCCTTCTGGTCGCTGTCCAACCGCGAGGCGGTGGTCCTGCCTGGGGGGGCGGTGCTGCACTGGCCGGCCTATGACGGACCGGCAGGGGCAAGGGCGGCCCGGGCCTTCGCGCCACGCCACGGGCAGGTCGACTTCCACAGCCAGTCCGAACCCCGGGACCGGCGTTCGGCCACCTGGTTCCGGCAGAAGCTCACCGGCGAGGCGCGGCTGGTGCCGGGGTTGAGCCCCGAGCTTGCCGTCCGGATCGAGACGCGCATGGCCGCCGCCCCCCTGACAGTGACCGGCCGGATCGGCGCCCGGGCGATCGTTCCGGTCACCCCGGGGGGCTGGTATGACGAGGTGGTGGAGGCGCGTGCCCATGCTGCCGAGGGAGACGATCTGGTCTGGGACGCCTGGTCGTCGTCCGGGCGTTGGTCCAGCTTCTTCGGCCGCACCGGCAAACTGGCTCGCCATGTCTCGCACCTGGTCATGATGGCCGGGACCGACCTGACCCTGACCTGCCATGACCGGTTCGACGATGCGGATCTTGCGGCGATCCGGCAGGCGCTGCCCGCCGGCTTCTGGCCCTTCCTGGGGACGGGGCGCCGGGCATTGCCGGATCTGCGGTTCCACGCTGAGCCGCAGGGCGGCTTTTCCGTTCAATATCAGCAGGCCAAGCCGGAGTGTTGGGGCGTCCTGGTCGAGTTCGCGGATTTATGATCAAACCCGACAGCACAGGCCAGTTCCCTCGCTATTTATGGCGAGTTCCCGATATGACCCGGCGACGTATAAGGTTTCATTGACGTCTCGCCGATCCACTCCGACCGGACATTTTAGACAAACTGCATGTTGATAGAGACGCTCCGCCAATTTTCCTTTGCCAGAAGTGTCGACCTTGACGCGCTGGCCCACCTCACCCAGTCGATCACCATCGAGCTCTGTCGCCGCGACAGCGTTGTCACCGAACGCGGCACGGCCGGTCGGGACGTGTTCCTGATCTTGTCCGGCGAATGCCTTGGCGTGGTCCCGTCGATGGCCGGGAAGGAGGTGGCAATCGACCGTCTGCTTCCCGGCAGCTTCTTCGGGGAACTCGCGGTGCTGGATGGCGGCGCCCGGGTGCGCTCCGTGCGCGCGATCGAACTGAGCGAGATCGGACGCATCCCCGGCGCGGTCTTCAACGCGTGGATGATCGATAATCCACAGGCGATGCGCGACCTGCTGGCCGATTTTGCAGGACGGATGCGGGCCACGACTGACCGGCTGTTCGAACTGTCGGTGATGGATGTGGAGACGCGGGTCCGCCGTCACCTGGTCAGGACCTTGATCGATGCCGGACAGCTGCAGGACGGCGGCGTTCTGGATCCGGCCCCAAGCCACAGCCTGATCGCCGCCCATGTCGGCGCCAATCGCGAGGCGGTCAGCCGTGCCGTCGCGCTGTTCCGCCGGGCGGGCATGATCGAAAGCACGCGGTTGCGCATCGTGGTCCGGAACGTCCGCGCTCTGGAATCGGGAATCTGATCGATTGCGGCGTCCTGAACGGCAAGAATGTGGCGAGAGGTTTGACAGGACCAGCGTGCCGGGGAACATGTGAGCGCTGACAAGGGAGCCTCACCATGACCTACGAGCCCGCCGAGGACCGCTACGAGAAGATGGTTTATCGCCGCTGCGGGCGCTCCGGCCTGAAACTGCCGGCGGTGTCGCTGGGCCTGTGGCACAATTTCGGCCGCGACCGGCCGTTCAAGCTGCAACGCCGGATCTGCCGCGTCGCGCTGGATGCCGGGATCACCCATTTCGACCTCGCCAACAACTACGGCCCGCCGCCGGGCCGGGCCGAGGAGGTGTTCGGCGACATCCTCAGGACCGATTTCAAGGGCCACCGGGACGAACTGGTCATCTCGTCCAAGGCAGGCTACCTGATGTGGCCCGGACCCTATGGCGAATGGGGAAGCCGGAAGTCCCTGATCGCGTCCTGCGACCAGTCGCTGAAGCGGCTGGGGGTTGAGTACGTGGACATCTTCTATTCGCACCGGTTCGACCCCGACACGCCGCTCGAGGAAACCATGGGCGGGCTGGATGCGATCGTGCGGGCGGGCAAGGCGCTGTATGTGGGGATCTCGTCCTACAACAGCCAGCGCACCCGCGAGGCGGTGGCGATCCTGAACGATCTGGGCACGCCCTGCCTGATCCACCAGCCGTCCTACAACATGCTCAACCGCTGGGTCGAACGGGACGGGCTGAAGGATACGCTGGCCGAACTGGGGGTGGGCTCGATCGCCTTCACGCCGCTGGCCCAGGGAATGCTGACCGACAAGTACCTGAACGGCATCCCCGAGGACAGTCGCGCCAGCCAGGGCACCTCACTGGACCCGCGGGTGCTGAGCGCGGGAACCGTCGAGAGCATCCGCAAGCTGAACGACATCGCCACTGCCCGCGGCCAGACCCTGGCGCAGATGGCGATCGCGTGGGTCCTGCGCGGCGAGGGCATCACTTCGGCGCTGATCGGCGCGTCGCGGCCGCAGCAGGTGACCGATTGCGCCGGTGCCGTACAGCGGCTGGACTTCAGCGCCGATGAACTGGACGAGATCGATCGGATCTGCGGCGAGGAGGGGATCAATCTCTGGTCCCGCTCCTCGGAAGAGGTATGAGTCCGACGGTCCCGGACCGCTCAGAGGCCGGTGCCGCGGCCTCGTGCCAGGGCGACGGCGGGCTCGGCGGGCGACACGAGGTCAGCTGCTGGCTCGCCGGCGCGGGCGGTGCGTTCGACCGCCGAGACGGCGACGGCAGGCGAGGTTTCGACGGCGGGCACCGTACCGTTTGCCCGGGGTGCGCTGCGTCCGGCCTCTGCCGCCGCGGAAAGGCTGGTCGGGGTGTCGAATCCGGTCGTTAGCCGCCCGCGGTCCCCCTGCAGGACGATGATCATTCCGGCAGCCACGAGGCCGCCGGCGACAACGGCCAGCATCCCGTTCTTCGTCAAGTAGGTCATCGCACCCTCCCTGGTGTCGAATACTTCTGGATTCCAATATCGATGAATATCTGGGCGCGTCTGTGTTGCGCAGCACAGAGACAGGAGAATCTGCAACGCATCCGACGCGCCGCCTCAAGTCGCAGGAGGACCCACCCACGGCTTCTTCGGTCATAAAACAAGAGGCCACAACCGGACGGCGAGTGGCCCTGGGGCGAGTCTGGGGGGCGGTCCCGGCGCCGGGAAGGCCCCGTCTAGGCGTTCAACATGAAGGTGACGGGCACCATGGCCAGGGCCACCAGCGCGGCCACGGCGAAGATCAAAAGCGTCGTCCGGGAATAGCGTGTCATCTGCCTGCCTCTGGGAAACGCGCAATTGGCTTGCGTTCATCTCTGTTAATGGCAGCAGGATAGGGCCGGCGCGGCTCCGCAGCATAGTCCGATTTTCCGGACCCGGGTCCACGGCGGATTTTCGCGCGGTCGAATCAGGGTGGGCGTTGCAGGCACGGCCAGTGCCGCCCGGCAGGCGCCTCGTGCCCAGTTGCGGTCCGCTCTGGCGGCCTGGGCCTAGCGGCCCAGGGCGATGCCTTCCCGGCGCGGATCGGCGCCGCCCGAAAGCCCGACCGGGGTCACGGCGATGGCCTGCAGGCCCGAGACCAGCGGGCGCGGCGTCACCTCGTAGCCGAGCGCGGTGAGGTCGGGGATCAGCTTCTCGGCCGCGGTGCCGGCCTCGATCTCGAACGGGCCGTTGCGGTTCAGCAGATGCGGCATCGACACGGCCATCTGCAGGTCCATCCCCCAGTCCAGATGGGCGATGATCGACTGGGCCACATAGCCGATGATCTGCGCTCCTCCGGGCGAGCCGATCACCAGCCGGGGGGTGCCGTCCAGCATCACGATGGTGGGCGACATCGACGAGCGCGGCCGCTTGCCGGGCGCCACCGCGTTGGCGATGGGCACGCCGTTCTTCTGGCTGGCGAAGCTGAAGTCGGTCAGTTCGTTGTTCAGCAGGAACCCGCCCGGCGCCATCAGCCGCGACCCGAAGGCGCTTTCGATCGTCGTCGTCATCGACAGGGCGTTGCCGTAGCTGTCCACGAT
Organism: Meridianimarinicoccus sp.; assembly: GCA_044221805.1. GTDB lineage: Bacteria > Pseudomonadota > Alphaproteobacteria > Rhodobacterales > Rhodobacteraceae > Meridianimarinicoccus. The sequence continues at coordinate 508 of JBGAOK010000121.1, read as the reverse complement.
CGAGATGTGCGAGGTCGACGGCATGGCGATGTCGACGTTGTCGGCCCAGTTCAGCGCATGGCTGAAGGCCGGCGCGCCCGCCGTGACCTCGGGCAGGGCGTCGTCCCCGGCCAGAAGCCGGGCCCGGTCGGCCAGGTAGGTCCGGTCGAGCAGCCCTTCGACGGGGACCGGGACGAAGTCGCTGTCGGCCATGTAGCGGTCGCGGTCGGCGAAGCCCAGCCGCGAGGCGTCGCCGATCAGCCGCCAGGCCTCGGGGTTGGCCGGCCCCAGCGCGGCCAGGTCGTAATGGTCGAGCATGCCGAGGATCTGGCCCACCGTGAGGCCGCCGGACGAAGGCGGGCCCATGCCGCAGACATCGTGGCCGCGGTATTCCGAACACACCGCCGGGCGCTGCACCACGCGGTAGAGAGACAGGTCGACCCCGGTCAGCAGGCCAGGCTGTGCGGCCGAGGCGACGGTCTCGACAATGCCGGCGGCGATCTCGCCGGTATAGAAGGCGCGGGCCCCC
>JBGAOK010000120.1:0-8374 GCA_044221805.1 Meridianimarinicoccus sp. | reverse complement strand
ATAGTTGAATGACAGCCGCGTGATCAGCGCGAAGAGCGACATCATCAGCCAGCACAGGGCGAGGTAGATGACGGTAATCGTCGAGAAGGTCTCGAAGCTGCGGAAGGTGTCGCCGTCGATCCGTTGCGCCACGCTGGTCAGCTCGAAGGCCGAGATCGAGGTGCAGATCGAGGTGGTGAGGGTCAGCAGGATGAACTGGCTGGACAGCGACGGGAAGATCGCCCTGAGCGCCGGTCTCAGGATGATCATCCGGAACACCTGGGACGGGTGGAGGCCCAGGGCGAGCCCGGCCTCGGTCTGGCCGCGCGGGATGCTCTCGACACCGCCCCGGATGATCTCGATCGCATAGGCGCCGCCGTTCAGGCCAAGCGCAATGATCGCGGTGATTGTCGGGTTGAGCCGGACGCCAGCCAGCGGCAGGGCAAAGAAGATGAAGAAGATCTGCACCAGAAACGGTGTGTTGCGGATGATCTCCACGAACCCGACGACAATGGCCTTGCCGATCCGCGAGTCCGACCGGCGCACGGCGACACCGGCGATGCCGATGACCAGCGCGATCGCCATGCCGGAAAGGGCCAGACCCAGCGTGCCGACCGTGCCCCAGGCAAGCTCCGGCCAGCGGGCAAGCACGGCCCCGTAATCGAGATTGACGCTCACTCCTCCTCCTATCGAGCCGCTCCCGCTGTGGTGCGTGGCTTGTTCGTCGGCTCGCCTTCTAAATCTCAAGGGATAGGCTGATCGTCAAATATCGTTTCGACCGAATCCGTAACATGATGTTATCCTCGGGGCGTCAGGCCCGCCGGCAGGGGCGGCGCCAGGGGAGACAATCGGGATGAAGGATCTGACGCTGAGGCAGGTCGAGGTGATCCGCGCGGTGATGATCGCGGGCAGCATCCAGGGTGCAGCGGCGCTTCTGAATGTTTCGGCGCCCGGGATCAGCCGTCTGGTGAAACATACCGAGGATACGCTGGGGGTGCGCCTGTTCGAGCGCCGGGCCGGTGTCTTCCTGCCCGCGGCCGAGGCGCAGACCATCTTCAGCATGATCCATCAGGTGCATCGCCAGATCGAGCATCTGAACGACGCGGTTCATTCGCTGCGCAAGGGCGAGGAGATGACGCTGAGTTTCGCCTCGGCGCCGTCGATCGCCCAGTTCATTGCGGCGCGGGTGATCCGCACGATCCGCCAGCGCTTTCCCGACCTGAACATCGATCTCAACATCCTGAAGATCGAGGAGACGCTCGACTACCTGCTGGTGGAACAGGGCGAGTTCGTCATCATGAGTTCTCCCAGCAACAACCCGGCGGTGGATTCGGTTCCCCTGGTCGAAGGCCGGCTCGTGGTGATCGTGCCCGAGGGGCACCGTCTGGCGGTCAAGCCGGTGATCTCGATCCACGACCTGGTCGATGAACCGGTGGTCGGCGTCGATCCGGACGACCCCTATGGCGCCGCCCTGGCCGCCCCGTTCCGCGCCGCCGGGGTCGAGCCGAGTTACACCATGCGCGGCCGCTTCGCCCAGACCGTGGTCTCGCTGGTGCGTCACGGTCTGGGCGTGGCGCTGATCGACGAATTCTCGGTGGCCGAGGTCTACATGCCCGGCCTGATCCGCCGCCCGCTTCTCGAACCCTGCAGCATCACCGCCTATGTGCTCGTGAAACGCGGCCGGACCCTGTCGAGCTTCGCCGACTTCGCGGTCGAGCAGTTCCGGCGCGAACTCTCCGGCGCGCGCCAGCGGGAAAGCTGGGATCCCTAGCGCCGGTCGGCAGGGAAGGGGCTCATGGGTCCGCATCAGGGCGGACGCATCCGGGATCGGGATCGACTGCCTGGACCGGTGACCGATTAACACGACGTTACGAACGCTGAGATTCGGTTAATTGACGCTAGGGCACCCATGACCCATGATCGTCTCATGACCCCGGGCCAGTCGTGAGGAGCGCGCCGGGGCCATAGGGGACCCCACAGCGCGAGGCCGGGCGCCCTCCGCCCGACACATTCCGGACAGCCTCTCGGCGGCGATGCTCACGGGAAGCCAGACGCGGATCTGCTTCCGACAGATGCGCCGCTGTCCAAGGATGACCGAGCAGAGCACCGAACACCGGAGGAGACCCCCCATGACCGACCTGAACCCGCCTGAGCCCAAGGGCCGGCACCAGTCGAAGAAGGCCGCCGCCAGCGGCTGGATCGGTTCGGCGCTGGAATACTACGACTTCTTCATCTACGCGACGGCCGCCTCGCTGGTTTTCCCGCAGATCTTCTTCCCGTCCGGGAACCCGCGCACCGCGATCATCGCCTCGCTGGCGACCTATGGCGTGGGCTATGTCGCCCGGCCGATCGGCGCCTTCGTGCTGGGTCACTGGGGCGACACCCACGGCCGCAAGCAGGTGCTGATCGTCTGTATGTTCCTGATGGGCTTCTCGACCCTGGCGGTCGGCCTCTTGCCGACCTATGCCCAGGTCGGCCTGCTGGCCCCGGCACTTCTGGTGCTTCTGCGCCTGATCCAGGGCTTCGCGGTGGCCGGCGAGATCTCGGGCGCCAGTTCGATGATCCTTGAGCATGCGCCCTTCGGACGCCGCGGATTCTTCGCCAGCTTCACCCTGCAAGGCGTCCAGGCCGGCCAGATCCTTGCCGCCGCCATGTTCATCCCCTTGGCGCGCCTGATGCCCGAAGAGGCCTTCATGTCCTGGGGCTGGCGGGTGCCGTTCCTGATGAGCTTTGTCGTCATCATCGCCGGCTGGATCATCCGCCGCGAAGTGGGCGAGACCCCCGCCTTCACCGAGGAAGCCGCCCACAAGGACGTGCCGCGCTCGCCGGTCGTCGAGGCGATCCGGACCAGCTGGCCCGACATGATCCGGGTCATCCTGATGGCGCTGATGAACGTGATCCCGGTGGTCACCTCGATCTTCGGCGCCGCCTATGCGGTGCAGGCGGCCTATGGCATCGGCTTCCACAAGGACGTCTATCTGTGGATCCCGGTTCTGGGCAACATCGTCGCCGTCGCGGTGATCCCGATGGTCGGCAACCTGTCGGACCGGATCGGCCGCCGCCCGCCGCTGATCGTCGGTGCGCTCGGCTCGGGCCTCTTGTCCTTCGGCTATCTCTACGCCATCTCGATCGGCAGCGTGCCGCTGGCCATCCTCTTGTCGATCCTGATGTGGGGCGTGGTCTACCAGGGCTACAACGCAGTGTTCCCGAGCTTCTATCCGGAACTGTTCCCGACCCGGACCCGGGTTTCGGCAATGGCGATCAGCCAGAACATCGGCACCACCCTCACCGCCATGCTGCCGGCCATCTTCGCCGCCGTCGCCCCGCCGGGATCCGCGAACATCCCGCTGACCGTCGGCGCGATCACCCTCGCCATCACCGCGATCGCCGCCCTGGCAGCCTTCTCGGCCCGCGAGACCTACCGGGTCCACATGCGCGACCTGGGCAACCCGGCCGCCCGTCCGGTCGAGAAGTCGGCCTATGACCGGGAACGCGACCAGGCTATCGCCCAGGCGCGGGCCGCCTGACATCCGGCGGAGCCGCCCCTGAACGGGTTACGCAAACGACAGTTGCGGGCAGCGGGGCCAGTCCCCCGCGCCCGCGGTTTTCCGCTTACCTCAAGGAGATTGATCGCCATGAACCCTCTGACGCTGCAGAACGGTTTCTTTTCGCCGCTGTTTGTGGATGCGGTGGTGGCGCGGGTGTTTTCGGCCGAGCGGACGGCGGCGGATTTCCTCGGTTTCGAGGCGGCGCTGGCCGAGGCGCTGGGGGCGCTCGGGCTGGCGGATCCGGGCCGGGCGGCGGCGGCGGCGGCGGCGATCCGGAGCTTCCGCCCCGACATGGCGCGGTTGGCGGCGGCGATCCCCGAGGACGGGCTGGCGGTGCCGGATTTCGTCGCCCAGCTGAAGGCCCATGTGGCCGGGCTGCCCGGGGCCGGGCCCGACCTGGTGCCCCTGGTCCATGCCGGCGCCACCAGCCAGGACCTGATCGACACCGCGACGGTGCTGGCGCTGCGCGATGTCTCGGACCATCTGGCGGCCGGGATCGCCGGGCTGGTCGACCGGCTGGCGGTGCTGGAGGCCGGCTTCGGCGCCCGCCCGCTGATGGCGCGGACGCGGATGCAGGCGGCGCTGCCGGTCACCGTGGCGGACCGGCTGGCGACCTGGCGGCTGCCGCTCGAGGGCCATCTGGCCCGGCTGGCGGCGCTGCGGCCCGGCGTGGAGCGGGTCCAGTTCGGCGGCGCGGTGGGCGACCGGCGCGGGGCCGGCGACCGGGGCGCGGCACTGGCCGCGGCGCTTGCGGACCGGCTCGGGCTGCAGCCGGCGCCGCGGGCCTGGCATGCGATGCGCGCGGGGCTGGCCGAGTATGCCGGCTGGCTGTCGCTGGTCAGCGGCAGCCTCGGCAAGCTCGGCCAGGACGTGGCGCTGATGGCGCAGCAGGGGGTGGACGCGATCGCCCTGGCGGGCGGCGGGCGCAGCTCGGCCATGGCGCACAAGCAGAACCCGGTGCGGGCCGAGCTTCTGGTGGCCTTTGCGCGCTACAATGCCGGGGCCCTGGCGGGGATGCACCAGGCGCTGGTGCACGAGCAGGAGCGTTCGGGCGCCGCCTGGACGCTGGAATGGATGGAACTGCCGGCGATGGCGATGACCACCGCGGCGGCGGTGGCCCGGGCCGGCGAACTCCTCGCCGGCATCACCCGGCTCGGCGAGGCGGACTGAGCCACGCCTCCCGCGCAGCGCGCCGCCGCCGCACCGGGGATGCCGCACCGGGGGGCGCAAAAGTCTTCCGAAGACTTTTGCCAAAAGCCTTCGCAAGGCTTTTGCGCCCCGGCTGAAGGCTATCGGCCCGGTCAGGCCGCCGCGCCCCGGACCAGCCGGGCAAGGTCGGCCATGTCGGGCAGGGATTCGGTCCCCTGCGGCGGCGGGAAGCCCGCGTGCGGCACAATCAGGGTACGCATCCCGGCCGCCAGCCCCGCCGCGGCGCCGCTGCTGCTGTCCTCGATCACCAGGCACTCCGCCGGTTCCACGGCGAGCAGCCAGGCCGCCCGCAGGTAACCCTCGGGATCGGGCTTGCCCCGTCGCACGTCATTGCGCGAGACGCTGATCCGCCCCGGGCGGGTCAGCCCGACGATCGACAACTGCCGGTCGACGATGGCCCGGTCGCTGTTCGACACGATCGCCTGCCCCACGCCCTGCGCATCCAGCGCGCGGAACGCCGCCAGCGCCGCGGGAAACCCGGCCAGCCGGTCAGCGGCGGCGACATGGTGCCGGTACTTGCGCCATTCCCAGGCCACCGGGTCGAGGCTGAGGCCGAAATCGCGCACGAACCAGTCGTAGATATCGTCGGCGGCGCGCCCGACCACCTGCTCGTGCAGGTCCGGCACCTCGGGCAGCCCGGCTTCGGCCATGGCGCGGCGCAGCGCCTCGACGGCGACAGGTTCGCTGTCGATCAGCGTTCCGTCCATGTCCCACAGGACGGCCTTGTAGCGCATCATCCGTCCTGCTCCAGAATGGCGTTGATCGCGGCGGTGTGGCGGCGGATCGCGGCGAAGCGCGATGCCAACTCGGCATAGAGGGCGTGGCGGTCCGGGTCGGGCAGGATCGCCGGCCGGTAACGCACGAGCGTCGCCGCCGCTTCGGCCGCGCTGGCGTGGTGCCCCAGCCCGGCGAGGCCAAGCGCGGCCGAGCCGACCAGCCCGGCCTCGACCTCGGCGGTGGCGACCACCGGCAGGTCGAAGACATCGGCCTTGATCTGCAGCCAGAGGTCCGAGCGCGCGCCCCCCGCGGCGGCGACGATCCGGTCGGCGGCCGCCCCCGGCGTCCCGGCGATCGGGGCGAAGGCCTCCTGCATGGCCAGGACCACGCCCTCCATCACCGCGCGGTGCAACTGGGCCGGGCCGTGCCGGGCGGTCAGCCCGAGGAAGGCGGCGCGCGAGTCCGGTCCCTGTCCCAGCCGTTCGCCGGTCAGGAAGGGAAGGAACATGATCCCGCCCGCCCCCGGCGGCGCCGTGCCGGCCAGGGCCGACTGCGCCGGATAATCCTGCCGGTCGTCGTCCAGCGCCCGGCTGGCCCAGCGGATCGCGTCGCCGGCAGCATCGACAACCGCGAAGGCACCCCAGCCACCGGTGGCGGCGGCGATGTTCATCACCTCGGGATGGCGGATCGGGGCCTCGACCATGCGGGTCAGCAGGAACGAGGTGCCGGTGATGTCGGCGATCTGCCCCTGCCCGGTCGCGCCGGTGCCAAGGACCGCGGCCGGGTAATCTCCGACGCCCACGAAGACCGGGGTGCCGGGGCCGAGCCCGGTCGCCTCGGCGGCGGCGGCGGTGATCCAACCGACCTGGTCCTCGCCGCGCAGGATCGGCGGCAGCAGGTGCCTCGGCACCCCAAGCGCCGCGGCGGCGGCGTCCGACCAGCAGCCGCGGCCGGGATCGGACAGGAAGCTGCTGCCGGCCTCGGTCCAGTCCATGGCCGCCACGCCGGTCAGGCGGAAGTTCAGATAGTCCTTCGGCATCAGCAGCGCCCGGGCGGAGTCCAGCGCCGCCGGGTCGTGCTCGGCGATCCAGGCCAGCTTGACCCCCGGCCAGGCTGTGGTCGCGGGGTTCACCGCCGGCGGCAGCTCGCCGGCATCGGCCTGTGCGTTCAGGGCCCGGGCGGCCGCGGCGCCGCGCTTGTCGTTCCACAAGGGCACATGGTCGCGCACCAGCGCACCATCGGCGCCGATCAGCACCGGGGCGTGCATTTGCCCGCAGCAGACCACCGCCACCACCTGCCCGGCCGCGGCGCCCCCGGCGCGCAGCGTCGCGCCGATCACCCGGCAGGCGCCGGCCCACCAATCGGCCGGGGCCTGTTCGACCCAGCCATGGCGCGGATAGCGGGTGGGATGCGCCGCCGAGCGCAGCGCGCTCACCGTACCGTGCAGGTCGACCAGCGCGGCCCGCACCGACCCGGTGCCCACGTCGACGGTCAGGATCTGCGGGTCAGGGACCGACATGGCCAAGCGATAGGCCACCTGATCCGGCGGGTCCATGGTCTGGATGCCGGCAGGGCTGCCGCCGGGCAGGCGCGGCCGCGCGGTGCCGCCGCGACGGCGGGGCAGGGATTCCCCTGTCCCGGAGCGGCGTGCTAAGGAAGGACTGGCCCGGTGGCCGGAAGCCGGATCGGCGCGCAGGGGCAAGATCCTGCCGCGCCTCCCGCCCCGGACCCACCGGAGCGCCGGCACACGAGCCCGGCCCCGCGGCACATCGCCAGGCGGGCGCCGGCCAGCAGGGGACAGGCCCGACGATGACAAACGACGCGGAACTGGACAGGCGGCTGGTCGCAGCGGTGGCGGCCGCGCGCGCCGCGGGCGCGGCGCTGGTGGCCCATTACGGCGCAAGGGACCGGCTGGCGGTCGAGCAGAAGGGCGTCAACGACTTCGTCTCGAACGCCGACCGCGAGGCCGAGGAGATCATCCTTGCCCGGCTGCGCCCGGCCTTCCCGGCGGATGCCTTCCTGGGCGAGGAGACCGGCCTGTCCGGCACCGGAGTGTCGGGGGCGGTCTGGTGCATCGATCCCCTCGACGGCACCACCAACTTCCTCAAGGGCACCCACAACTGGTGCGTCTCGATCGGCCTCTGGCAAGACGGTGCGGCGGTACTGGGGGTGATTCACGACCCGCTCAGGGACGAGACCTTCGCGGGAACCGCCGCGGGCGGCGGCAGCGTCAACGGCGCGGCCCTGAAGGTCAGCGGGATCAGCGGCTTCGACCGGGCCAGCCTGGGCCTGGGCCACAACCGCCGGGTGCCGGTCGATCGCTTTGCCGGGGACGTGGTGGCGCTGATGGCGGATGGCGCCGGGTTCCGGCAGGTGGGCGCCGGGGCGCTGATGCTGGCCTATGTGGCGGCAGGGCGAGTCGAGGCTTATGTGGAACGCCACATGTGGCCCTGGGACGCGGTGGCGGGGCTGGCGCTGATCCGCGCCGCGGGCGGCAGCCACGCGCCCTATCTGCCGCCCGGCGCCGGCATCGCCGAGGGCGGCCCGGTGATCGCCGGCAACGCGGATCTGGTGGCGGCGATCACGGCCCGGCTGGCCCCGGTCTGATCCTGATCCGAAGGCCGATCCGTCAACGGACACGATCCGGGCCGGGGTGCGGGCAGGGTGCCGCAGCGGTGCGGAACCGTGCCGCGCCGCAGGCGATTGCGGCACGCCCGCCCAGCCCCTAGATGTGGTCCGAGCAGGGAAAGGACCGGCCGTCATGCGGGCCGCCGGTCGGGGGGCATCGGGGCATGAGCGACGATCCATACGACATCCTGGGCGTCGCCCGGACCGCCAGCCAGGACGAGATCAAGAAGGCCTACCGGGCGCTGGCCAAGAAGCTGCACCCCGACCTGAACCCCGGGGACACTTCGATGGCG
>JBGAOK010000119.1:0-8564 GCA_044221805.1 Meridianimarinicoccus sp. | reverse complement strand
CTGGCGTTCATAGTCCAGATCCGGGTTCGCCAGGATCCCGGTCAGTTCGTCGGTCAGGGGGTCGAGCCCCGGCCAGGGTTCGAAGAAGCTGCCCCCGATCACCGCGTCCAGAACGCCCGGGCTGTCGGCCAGATAGCGCGCCAGGGCCGGCGCGGTGGACGAGATGTCGACCATCAGGTCGATCAGCTGGGGATTCGCCTCGAACAGCGAAAACACCTGAACGCCGGCCGGCAATCCCTTGAGAAAACTGTCGAACTGCAAGATCGCCTCGTCCGGGCGGGCGGCCCGCTTGAAGCCGTGCAGCAGTTGCGGCAGCAGCCGGTCGAAGATCTGCCGGGCGCGTTCCGAGCGCAGCGCCGGATAGCTGCGCCAGGCTTCCACCAGCCGTTCGGCGGTTTCCGACATGGGTGGCGGCGCCGGGCGCTTGCGGGCGGGCGCAAAGAAGCCCTCGGTCAGGGCATGGACCCGCTCGAAGATCCGGTCGAGTTCGGCCTTCAGCCCGTCCACATCCCCAGTGCCGCAGAACATCGCCAGCCGCGTCCATTCTCCCGGGGTCTTCGGCAGGTGATGGGTCTGGGCGTCCTGCACCATCTGCATGCGGTGCTCGATCTCGCGCAGGCGGACATAGTCGCGATCCAGCGTCTGGGCATCCTCGGGCTTGACCCAGCCCTTCAGGGCCAGTTGCGCCAGCGCCTTGCGGGTTTCGCGCACGCGCAGGTCCGGGTCGCGGCCGCCGGCGATCAGCTGGCCGGTCTGGGTGAAGAACTCGATCTCGCGGATGCCGCCGGGCGAAAGCTTCAGGTTGCGCCCGTCCAGCCCGGCGGTCGCCTGCCCCTTGTGCAGCCGGATCTTCTTGCGGATGTCGCGGATCTCCTCGACGGTGGCGAAGTCCAGGTGCCGGCGCCAGATGAAGGGGCGGATCTCCTTCAGGAAGCGCTTGCCGGCCCGGACGGCCCCGGCGCAGGGGCGCGCCTTGACGAAGGCCGCCCGTTCCCAGGTCCGGCCGATGCCTTCGTAATAGCGTTCCGCCGCCGAGATCGAGACCACCACCGGCGTCACCGACGGATCGGGGCGCAGGCGCAGGTCGGTGCGGAAGACATAGCCGTCCTCGGTCAGGTCCGACAGCAGCGCCATGCCCCGGCGGACCGCCTTGATCATCTGCGCCCGCACCTCGGGCAGGTCGGCGCTGTCATAGCGGCTGTCGTCGAACAGGCAGATCAGGTCGATGTCCGAGGAATAGTTGAGCTCGGCCGCGCCCATCTTGCCCATCGCCAGCACGAAGAGGCCGCAGGCCTCGGCCAGATCGGCTTCGGTCGCGCCGGGAACACGGCCCCGGGCGACCTCGGGCATCAGGGCCGATTTCAGCGCCACGTCGCAGGCGGCATCGGCCAGCCGGGTCAGCCCGCCGGTGACCCGGTCCAGCCCCCAGACCCCGCCCAGATCGGCCAGCGCCACCAGCAGCGCGACGCGCTGCTTGGCGATCCTCAGCGCCTTCGCGGTCTCGCGCTGGGGGCCGGGCTGGAGGTCTGCCAAGACAGCGGCCAGCGCCGCTTCGGCCCCGCCGCTCAAGGCGCCTTCCAGCCAGTCGCGCTGCCGCACGATCAGCCCGGCAAGATAGGGGCTGCAGCCGGCGGTGCCTTCCAGCAGCGCGCGCAACGGCCCCTCGGCCCAGTCCAGCCCCTTCAGCGTCTCGGCGGCACGGTCGGGTTCATAGGGAAGCGGCAGGCGGGTGATGGCATTGGCGAAACTCATGGCAGCGAGTCTTGCCCGCCGCCGGGGGGCAGGTCAACGGACCGCCGCCGGTTGCTGCGAATGCACATGTGAATCTTTTTCACATCAGCCCTTGAACCTTGCCCCGAAGCATCCGATCTGGGGGATGTGAAGCCAATTCACATCGATTTCATCCCAACGGAGACCCCGATGTCCGCAGTCGCAACATGGCCCTCGGCCGCCGAGAACTGGCTCGATCAGCGCGGAAAAGGCGCCTGGATCGCGGCCATGATCCTCGGTTTCGTCCTGTTCTGGCCGCTCGGCCTTGCCATCCTCGCCTACATGATCTGGAGCAAACGCATGTTCGGAAGCTGTTCCCACCGTCGCAACCGCCACACCCACGCCGGCGACGCCCGTGGCGCGGGCTATGGCTTCCGGTCCTCGGGCAACGGCGCCTTCGACGCCTACAAGGCCGAGACGCTGCGCCGGCTGGAAGAGGAACAGGAAGCGTTCCAGAGCTTCCTTGACCGCCTGCGCGAAGCCAAGGACAAGGCCGAGTTCGACCAGTTCATGGCCGATCGTGCCCGCAACAGCCGCAGCGGCGACGTCACCGAGGCGCAGGACGCCTGATCGCGGCCAGCGGCGGACCCCAATGACCGCGGCCCCCTTGCGGGCCGCGGCGCCCTGTCCGAGGATGGAGCCATGACCTTTACCGATCGCCCGACCGACCCGCTCTGGGGTCTTCCCGACCCCGACACCCACGGGGGGTTCTATTCTGGAACCTCCAGTAAGCGCCTTGTGGCGTGGATCGTCGACACGATCCTGATCGTGATGATCAGCCTCGTCGCGATTCCGCTGACGGCCTTCGTGGGCCTGTTCTTCTTCGCGCTCCTGTTCCTCGGTGCGAGCTTCATCTACCGCACCGCCTCGATCGCCGCATGGTCGGCGACGCCGGGGATGATCCTGATGGGAATCGAGCTGCGCAATGCCCGGGGCGAACGATTCGACGCCGGGACGGCGGCGGCGCACACCATGCTGTACTTGGTCATGATGTCGTTCTTCGTGCTTCAGGCGGTGTCGATCCTGCTGATGCTGCTCAACGCGCGCGGCCAGGGCCTGCACGACATGCTTCTGGGGACAGCAGCGATCAACCGCGCAAGTCAACTGTAACCGTTTCATGACCCTTGCGGGGGCTTGGCGAAAAACCGGGCGCTTGCTACGCTTCCCGCACGAAGCCCGGGGGAAACGATGCGTCACACACTTCCGATTGCTCCGCAGTTCTATGTGACTGCGCCGCAGCCCTGCCCCTACCTGGCAGGTCGGATGGAACGCAAGCTGTTCACGGCGCTGCAGGGCGACTATGCCGAGACGCTGAACGACGCCCTGTCCAAGCAGGGCTTCCGGCGGTCGCAGAACGTGCTCTATCGCCCTTCGTGCGCCGAATGCACCGCCTGCATGTCCGCCCGGATCCGGGTCGCCGACTTCGATCCGACCCGGAGCCAGCGCCGCGCCCGCCGGCGCAACAGCGATCTGAACCGCCGTGCCTCGAGTCCCTGGGCGAGCGAGGAGCAGTTCGGCCTGTTCCGGCGCTATCTCGACAGCCGGCACGCCGATGGCGGCATGGCGGACATGGACATCTTCGAATTCGCCGCAATGATCGAGGAAACCCCGATCCGGTCGCGGATCATCGAGTACGAGCACCGGCCCGAGGCCGGCGTGCTGCGGGGCGACCTGGCCGCGGTCTGCCTGACCGACGTGCTGGATGACGGGTTGAGCCTGGTCTATTCCTTCTACGAACCGAACGCGCCGCAACGGTCGCTGGGCACCTATGTGATCCTCGACCATATCGAGATCGCACGCGAAGCCGGCCTGCCCTTCGTCTATCTGGGCTACTGGGTGCCCGGGAGCCCGAAGATGGGGTACAAGGCCGGGTTCTCGGCGCTGGAGATCTACAAGAACGGCGTCTGGCAGGAAATCGGCGACCCGCAGGGCCATTCCACCGAGACGCATCCCCTGTCGGTCGATCCGATTGCCGAGCAGGTGGCGCGCATCAGCCTGCCGGATTCGCTGCCCACCAAGGGCTGAGATGGGCCTTGCCCTGTCGGCGGTGACGCTGGTCGTGCCCGACTATGACCCGGCGATCGCCTTCTATGTGACAGGCCTGGGGTTCGAGCTGCGCGCGGACATCCCCCAGGGTCCGGACCGGCGCTGGGTCGTGGTGGCGCCGCCGGGCGGGGCGACCGGGCTGCTGCTGGCCCGCGCCGCGACCGACCGCCAGCGGGCGGCGATCGGCGCCCAGACCGGCGGGCGGGTCGCCTTCTTCCTGACCACCGACGATTTCGCCCGGGATGCCGGGCGCCTGCGCGCCGCCGGTGCGGTGTTCGAGGAGGACCCCCGTCACGAACCCTATGGCGTTGTCGCAGTCTGGAGCGATCCGTTCGGCAACCGCTGGGACCTGATCCAGCCGGCCTGATCCCGACGGGCACGTTGTCCGGGTTGCAGCCCCTGCCGCCCCTCCGCATAACAGCGGTCGGACAGCAGGAGACCCAGCATGACCGGAATCGCAACAGACCCGTCCCTGTGGTTGACCATTGCCGCGATCCTGCTGCTGCTGGTGTGCTCGGCCTTCTTCTCGGGTTCCGAGACGGCGCTGACCGCATCGTCCCGCGGCAAGCTCAGCGCCCAGGCCGATGACGGGTCGACCCGGGCGGCGCTGGCGTTGACCCTTACCCAGGACGGCGAACGGCTGATCGGGTCGATCCTCTTGGGCAACACGTTGGTCAACATCCTTGCGACCTCGCTGGCGACGGCGGTCTTCGCGCGCTATCTGGGAGAAAGCGCGGTGCCGCTGGCCGCTGTGGTGATGACCGCGCTTGTGCTGATCTTTTCCGAAGTGATGCCAAAGACCTATGCCATCGCCAATGCCGAGGCCGTCGCGGCAAGGGTGGCGCCGCTGGTCGCGGTCTGCGTCCGGATCATGGCGCCGCTGGTGGCGGTGGTGCGCTGGATCGTGCGGTCGGTGCTGTGGCTGTTCGGGGTGCGCATCGACCCGTCGCGCCACGTCCTGTCGATCCGCGAGGAGATTGTCGGCACCCTGCAGCTGGGACATTCCGAAGGCATGATGCACAAGGAGGACCGCGACCGCCTGCTGGGGGCGCTCGACCTGAGCGAACGCACGGTCGAGGAGATCATGCGCCACCGCTCGGATATCGAGATGATCGACGCCGCCACCCCGCCCGAACAGATCTTGGCCCAGGCGGTGCAGTCGGCCCATACCCGCCTGCCCGTGTTCCGCGACGACCCCGAGAACATCATCGGCGTGCTGCACGCCAAGGATCTGCTCAGGGCCCTGCACGCCAACGGGGGCAGCGGCGGCCTTGACGTGCTGAAGGCGGCGCGGAAGCCCTATTTCGTGCCCGAGACCACGACCCTGGACGACCAGATGCGCCAGTTCCTGAAGCGGCACACGCATTTCGCGCTGGTGGTGGACGAATACGGCGACATCCAGGGGCTGATCACCCTCGAGGACATCATCGAGGAGATCGTCGGCCAGATCACCGACGAGTTCGACGCCCGCGACGACGGCGCCATCGCGCGCACCAGCGACGGGCGGTTCCTGGTGGACGGCACCCTGTCGATCCGCGACCTGAACCGGGCCCGGGACTGGAACCTGCCCGACGACGAGGCGAACACCCTTGCCGGACTGGTGATCCACGAGGCGCAGGTGATCCCCGCGATCGGCCAGGTCTTCACCTTCCACGGCTTCCGTTTCGAGATCGCGGGTCGCGAGCACAACCGGATCACCCGGATCGTGATCAGCCCCGCCAGAGCTGCGCCATGACGCATCCGGTCCGTGCAACGCTGCACTGGTTGGCAACGGGACCGCGGCCATCTTTGCATGCACGCACCAGGACTGGGATGCTTTCTTAACGACTTTCCGTTAGCGTGACATTGTCACCGGGCTGTTGCGGCCCGCGTGATGTTTTCCTCCCTGTTGGACTGACCGCATCCACCGGATGCGGTCTTTTTTTGCATGGTCTCCATGTATATTTTTAAGGCTGCACCAATGGTTGCGAATACCTGTTGACCATCGGCACGAGTCGATCTAGCGTGTGCCCATGTTAAGTCGGCCAGTCCGACAGGGAGCAAAAAACCAATAATAAAGGGTCCTTGCGGACCCTTTTTTAATGGCGCTGCGACCCGGTCGGGACTTGTCCGCGGAAGGTTGTCGGCGAATTCCCGCCGAAGACGAACGTTCGACGTCCAGAATGGAGACAGGACATGCGCCACATCGGCATGGCCCTCACAATAGCGGCGCTTGCAGGTCTTGCTGCGCCCGTCATCGCGCAGCAGGACACCACCGGCCTGCCCGGCCCGTCGCTCGGTACGCCGGTGCCGGCACCGGCTGCACCGCAGGCCGCGAAGCCGGCCCAACCAGCGCCCCTGCCCAAGAGCCGGGCTGATGCGCAACCGCGCCAGCCCTACGAGATCGGGATCTTCTCTGACTGGCGGGTCCGCTGCATCCGCATCGACGAGGCGCCCACCGATCCCTGCGAGATGGGGCAGGTGCTGAAGACCAGCGACGGCAGCCCGACGGCCGAAGTCAGCCTGTTCCGGCTGGAGCGCGAAGGTGTGGCCGCCGGCGCCACCATCATCAGTCCGCTGGAAACCCTGCTGCCGCGGGGCGTGACCCTGACGGTCCAGGGGGCGCAGGGCAAAATGTACCCCTTCACCTTCTGCAACCGGCAGGGCTGCCTGGCGCAACTCGCCTTCACGCCGGACGAGCTTGCGGCGATGAAGAAGGGCACCTCGGCCACGGTGACGATCTATCCGGTGGCCGCCCCCGACAAGCCGGTGACGGTGACCATGTCGCTGTCGGGCTTCACGGCTGCCTTCGACTCGCTGACCGGGCTGCCCGGGATCCCCTGATCCCGACGCCTGCGGCTGGCGCCGGAGCGGTCAGATCCGCTTCAGCGCCAGCACCGCATTGAGACCGCCGAAGGCGAAGGCGTTGGACAGGACCACATCGACCTTCGCGTCGCGCGCCACGTTGGGCACCACGTCGAGCGCGCATTCCGGGTCCGGTTCCTCGTAGCCGATGGTCGGGGCGATGACCCCGTCGCGCAGTGCCATGACGCAGGCCAGAAGCTCGATCGCGCCGGTCCCGCCGATGACGTGTCCATGCATCGACTTCGTGGACGAAATCATCAGCCGGTCGGCATGGGCGCCGAACACATCCGCCACCGCAGCGCATTCGGTCTTGTCGTTGGCAGCGGTGCCGGTGCCATGGGCGTTGATGTAGCCCACCGCATCGGGCGGCAGGCCGGCATCGGCCAAAGCGCCCCTGATCGCCCGGGCCGCGCCCTGCTTCGACGGCATCACGATGTCGGCCGCGTCCGAGGTCATGGCGAAACCCACCACCTCGGCAAGGATGTCGGCGCCCCGGGCGCGGGCGTGGTCGTAGTCCTCGAACACGAAGACCGCCGCGCCCTCGCCCTGCACCATGCCGTTGCGGTTGGCCGAGAACGGCCGACAGGCATCCTTCGACATGACGCGCAGGCCTTCCCAGGCCTTCACGCCGCCGAAGCACAGCATCGATTCCGACCCGCCGGTGACCATGACCCGGGCCGCGCCGCCGCGGATCAGGTGGAAGGCCAGCCCCATGGCGTGGTTGGACGAGGCGCAGGCGGTCGCCACGGTGAAGCTTGGCCCCTTCAGGTTGTAGTCCATCGAGACGTGGCTGCAGGCGGCGTTGTTCATCAGCTTCGGCACCACGAAGGGATGGACGCGGTTCTTCCCTTCCTCGTAGACCGAGCGGTAGTTCTCGTCCTGGGTGTTCAGCCCGCCGCCCGAGGTGCCCAGCACCACGCCCGACCGGGCGGCGAGATCACCCGAGAAATCGAGGCCGGCCTGGGACAGCGCCTCGCCGGCGGCGATCAGGGTGAACTGGGTGAACCGGTCATACAGCGCGATCTGCTGTCGGTTGAAATGGGCCTCGGGATCATAGCCCTTGACCTGCCCGCCGATCTGGATCGCCAGCCGCTCCACGTCGCGGATCTCGAGCGGGCCGATGCCGCACCGTCCTTCGCGCATGGCGGCCAGCGTTTGGGCCACGTTCGGACCCAGGGCATTGATCGTGCCCTGCCCGGTGATGACGACGCGATGGGTCACGATTTCTGCGCCACCAGCCCCTCGACAGCCCGCACGATGGCCGCGACGCTGGAGATGTCGAAGTCGCTTTCCGCAGGGTTGTTGGCGTTGAACGGCACCTGGATGTCGAACTCCTCCTCGATGGCGAAGATGCTCTCGACCAGGCCCAGGCTGTCGATCCCCAGGTCTTCCAGTGTCTTCTCGGGGGTCACCTCGGCCGCATCCATGACGGCCTGCTCCGCGATGATGCGGATGACCCTGTCCTTGACGTTCATCTCGGCTCTCCCGGCATTGTTCCGCGCGGTTTAGTCATTTCCCCCGCGGTTTGAAACCGCTTTCTTGAGCGCCGCCACCTCGCCCAGCAGCTTCGGCAGCCGGCGCAATGCCTTGTAGGTCTCCATGTGGATCGACATCTTGACCGCCGGATAACCCAGGATGACCCGGCCGGCGGGCACGTTGGTGAAGATCTTGCTGGCGCCGCCCGCGACCACGTCGTCGCCGATGAAGATGTTGTCGTTGACCCCGACCTGCCCGGCCAGCACCACGCGGTTGCCGACCCGGGTCGAGCCGGCGATGCCCACCAGCGAGCAGAGCATGCAATCCTCGCCCACGACGACATTGTGGCCGATCTGGACCAGGTTGTCGATCTTGGTGCCCCGGCCGATCCTGGTGGCGCGGATCGTGCCGCGGTCGATGCAAGTGTT